>CAJMOF010000001.1 GCA_905215065.1 uncultured bacterium
TGAGGTTGCCGATGTTGGGGTTGAGCGAGGCGATATCGTCAGTGAGCCTCATGGCGATCCACTGGTGGCCGGAAAGTGCGGCAAACAGCCAAGTCTCGTTGCTGTCGGCGATGATAATCTGATCGTTGCCGCAGGCGCCCTGCTCGTCGATGATCTTGCCGAGGAGCTCGACGCCCTCACGTGCATTGGCGCTTTCACCTAAGATAACGCTGCCGTAGCTGTACTCGCCAATACCGGTTTTGGTCAGGGGGTCTGCTGCCTCAGCATCAGCATTCATGCCGGTGGTCAGCGTTGCGGAGCAGGACACGCCCTTCTCATTGATGCCTGCCTCAGAGTAGGCATCATAGCGCCCGTGCCACTGGGAGGGATGGTCGCGTACATAGGTGTAGCGATACGTGGTCTTGGTCGAGGTATACATGAATGCGGACTCGTCCGAGCCGTACGTATGCCCCGGGCCGTGAGAAGGCTCAATGCCAAAGTGCTTGAGGTAGCGCTTATCGAAGTCCTCGGCGCGGCCATAGTACGTGTCACCGTCGGCCGTCAGCTTGTTGCCCATGTACATCTGCGTGCAGGCGAGCGCAGATGTCGGCATGGACATGATGGTTGCAGCTCCAAATGCAAGGCCTATGCCAAGCTTCTTGAGCGCGTTGACGGGATGAGTTTTACTCATATTCCCTCCCAGCGTGCGAAAGCCCTCTGTCTCCAGAGGGCTTCACCCAATAATTACACCCCCTTAGCGTAACGAATTCGAAACAATATACATTCATGAAAGTTATTTACTCGATAAGCGTAGCGAAATATGCGATTAACGGTAAATTGAACTCATTTAGTGGGAAATCAATTTGTATAACGCCAGCGAAAAATGTAGCTAAATAAAGCGTCAAGAAAAAAGCGGACCCCTCGCCGGCATGTGGTTTCATGCCGGCGAGGGGTCCGGGCTGCACGGGCCGTCTAAGAGTAATGGCTACTTCTTTCGACGGTGAATCACGTTAATGGCATAGCCGACGAGCATGGCCAAAACGATGACGATAAAGCCAAGGATGGGGTTGTCGTTCACGGGGGTCCTCCTATTTTCCGAGCGGCGAGAATTCGTCGACGATGATATCAAGGCATTGCGGTAGCGCGCGGGCGCCAAAGACGCCGGAGTTGCTGGAAATGATCTCGCCATCAAACTGCATACCGAGCGATGGCGTGCAGGTAATCTTGGCTTCTTTGGTCTGGATGATCTTAAACTGCGGGCGGCCGAGTACCTTGCCGGCGGGGTCGAGCGCGGCGGTGATTACCGTGGGGAGCAACTGCACCGTGCGCACGGGCTCAATAACGACGATGTCGACCATGCCATCGTTCATACGGCAGTTGGGGAACAGGTTGATGTCGTTTTGGATGACAGACGTGTTGCCCGCCATGCAGCAGATGCCGTCGAGCTCCTCGACAATGCCGTCATGCTCAATCGTAAAGTGCGCCACCGTGGGGTTGGGCGTGGCGAGCGCAGAGAGGAAGTAGGCGATCTCGCCGATGTCGTTTTTGGTGGGAGCGGCCTTCATCATGATCTCGGCGTCGAAGCCCGAGCCGGCGATGATGATAAAGCCGTGGCGCTTCTCGTTGCCGTCCTCGTCGAGCCAAAAGAGCTCGCCCATGTCGACTTTGACCGTGCGACCGGCACGGCAGGCCTTGGCGAGCGCCGCTGCCTCGGGGGCATTGCCGATGTTGTTGAAGAACAGGCAGGCCGTACCGGAGGGGAAGATGAGCGTGGGGACACCGCATCCGCGCATCTGATCGAGCACGTTGGAGACGGTGCCGTCGCCGCCCGAAACGACCACGCGATCAAACTCGCGCACGTCTGCCACGGCGTCCTCGGGCTCCATGCCATCGCCGATAAAGCGCATCACGACCTCGTCGCCGCCTTGCGCGAGGGCGTGCGTGAATGCGTAGATTTCATCTGAGCTGGGGCCCGATGCCGGGTTGTGGATGATAAGGCAGCGCATACTTACGTTCCCGTTCTGTGACTAACCGAGTATAGTTGTAAGGCAATGCCGATATCCTACCCGTGTTTTTCGGGCCTAACCTTATTCGATGGGTTGATATGTACATTTCCACACATCAGGCTCTGGTCGACTTTTGCCAGCGCGCCCGTGAGTTTGACGCGATTGCCGTCGATACCGAGTTTTTGCGCGAGCGCACGTTCCATCCGCGCCTGTGTTTGGTTCAGATTGCCACCCCTGCCGAGAGCGTCGCGGTCGACCCTCTGGTGATCGACGACCTGTCGCCGCTGGCCGAGCTTATGGCCGACGAGAGCGTGACCAAAGTCTTCCACGCCTGCTCGCAGGATATGGAGGTTATGCTCCATACCGTGGGCGTGCTGCCGCGTCCGATTTTTGATACGCAGGTGGCCGCCGCCTTTTTGGGCGAACGCCAGCAGATTTCCTACGGCGCGCTCGTGCAGACGTTTTGCGGCGTCTCGCTGCCCAAGACCGAGTCGCTGACCGACTGGTCGCGTCGCCCGCTGACCGACAAACAGATCGAGTACGCGATCGATGACGTCAAGTACCTGATCGTCGCCTTTACCGAGATGATGAGCCGCCTGCGCGAGCTGGGCCGCGTGGACTGGGTGCTCGACGAGCTGCGCCCGCTGGCTGACGAGTCGCACTATCGCGCCGATCGCCACGAGGCGTTCCGTAAGGTCAAACGCATCAATTCGTGCAGCCGTCACCAGTTGGGCATCGCGCGCGAGCTCGCCGCCTGGCGCGAGGACCGCGCCGAGCGCCGCAACATCCCGCGCAAGTGGGTCATGTCCGACGATACGCTGCTGGCGCTCGTTAAGCGCAATCCCGTGCGCGTTGAGGAGTTCCGTAGCATTCGCGGTACCGACCAGTTGGGGGAGCGCGACGTGGACGGCGCGCTCATGGCCATCAAGCGCGGTGCGAGCTGCCCGCACGATCGCCTGCCGCTCATGGTGCGCGGGCATCGCCAGATTTCGCCGGAGCTTGAGAGCGTGACGGACCTGATGTATGCGCTTATTCGCTTGGTTGCCGAGCGCTCGGGGGTGGCGACCTCGGTCATTGCCTCGCGCGATGACCTGGCCGATTACATCGAGCATCCTGAGCAAAGCCCCCTGCGCGAAGGCTGGCGTTTTGAGCTTGTGGGTTCGCGCCTGGACGATCTGCTTTCCGGCAATATGGGGCTCACCGTGAAGGACGGAAAGATTGAGTTGTTATAGGGAAGCCTAGTCTGCTGAGTGGGTAGAATGCCTCCAACGTGTAACTCGATTCGGAGGAATTCGTATGCCCTACTACTATGGATACGGCTTTGGCATCGACCCGCTGTACCTGCTGGTTGTGCTTGTCTGCACGGTGCTTGGCCTTGCCGCACAGAACTATATCAATTCGACGTACAAGACGTGGTCCAAGGTTCGCTCGGACGGCGACACGGGCGCTGCGGTCGCGCGCCGCATGCTCGACGCCAACGGCTGCAATGCCGTGGGTATCAAGGGCGTCGCTGGTGAGCTTACCGACCACTACAACCCGCAGGACAACAATCTGTATCTGTCGGATTCCAACCGTTCGGGCGGCTCGGTCGCAAGCGTTGCTGTCGCTTGTCACGAGGCAGGCCATGCCGCTCAGCGTCAAAGCGGCTATACCATGATGAAGGTACGCACCGCCCTCGTGCCGGTCGTCAACTTTACCCAGAACACTTGGACCATCGTGCTGCTCATGGGCCTGTTTATGAACATCGCGGGACTCACGACCCTCGCGCTGATCTTCTTCTCGTTTAGCGTGCTGTTCCAGTTCGTTACGCTGCCGGTCGAGATTGACGCCAGTCGGCGCGCCGTGGCGTATATTGAGCAGTCGGGTATGAGCTCCAAGCAGGTCAACGGTGCCAAGAAGGTCTTGACGGCAGCCGCGCTTACCTACGTGGCGGCGGCACTCACCTCGATTATTCAGCTGCTCTATCTTATGGCTCGCTACAACAGAAACTCCAACCGATAACAAATTGGGTCGCTGGGCGCCGCGGGGATTTGTGTCCCCGCGGCGCTGTACTATGTGTTGGACTTGAATTTGCGCAGGGCCAGAGCCTTTGTGCACGATAACGAAAGGAGGTTGCGTGGCAGGTTGGAATCTAACCGGCAATAGCGTTTCCGCCGAGTTCGACGGTTCGGACGAGCAGGAGCGTAAAGAGCTCAGCGTGAGCCAGGCGGTAGAGATCGCCGCCGGTGCGCTCGATGCTATTCCGCAACTGATCGTCCTGGGCGAGGTCACGGGTTTCCGTGGTCCCAATGCCCGAAGTGGCCACTGCTACTTCCAGATTAAAGACGACTCGGCCGCCGTCGACTGCATCATCTGGAAGGGCGCCTATCTCAAGCGTACCTTCGATCTGCGTGACGGCATGCAGGTGAGCTTTAAGGGCAGCTTCAATCTCTATAAGGCCACGGGCCGCATGAGCTTTGTCGCTCGCTCGTTTTCGCTGGCGGGGGAGGGTCTGCTGCGTCAACAGGTGGCGCAGTTGGCCGAAAAGCTACGCCGCGAGGGCCTGATGGACGAGTCCCGCAAACGCCGCATTCCGGTGTTTTGCTCACGCGTGGCGGCCGTCACCTCGCTTTCCGGTGCGGTAATCGACGACGTCAAGCGTACGCTGCGCCGTCGCAACCCGCTCGTCGAGCTTGTTTGCGTGGGCGCCAAGGTCCAAGGCGAGGGTGCGCCGGCCGAGCTCATTGAGGGCTTGCGCCGCGCCGCTTCCATTACGCCGGCGCCCGACTGTATTTTGCTGGTGCGCGGCGGCGGCTCCTTTGAGGACCTCATGACCTTTAATGACGAGGAGCTTGCCCGCGCGGTGGCGGCTTGTCCTGTGCCCGTGGTGACCGGCATTGGCCATGAGCCCGATACCTCGATTTGCGACATGGTGAGCGACCGACGCGCCTCCACGCCCACGGCGGCGGCAGAATCGGTGGCGCCGGCTATGACGGAGTTGGCCGATGTGCTCGAGGCGCGCCATCAGCGTCTGGGTGCCGCGATGGCATCGATGATTGGGTCGGCCCAGGTCGACCTGGAGATGCTCGATCAGCGCGGTCGCCGTGCCTGGGATACCTATACGGCTCGCTTGGGTGATGCGCTCGATGCCACTGCGTGTCGCCCGTGCCTCAACGACCCCACATTTATGGTCGAGCGTCGCGAATCGGAGCTTGCACTGACTGCCGATCGCCTGTCGGGCGCCATAGTACGCTCAGTCGGGGTCTTCCGCTCCAACTTCGAGCGTCTGCCCGAGCGTCTGGTTGCAAGCACCTCAGGGCTCGACGGCAAACGCCATGCGCTCACGCTTACGAGTTCCCGTCTGGAGCATCAGGGGCGCACGATGCTCAGCAAACCAGCGTCCGACCTGGGCCGTGCAGCGGCTTCGCTCGATGCCCTGTCGCCGCTTAAGGTACTTGCCCGCGGCTATTCCATCGCGTACAGCGACGATGGTGTGGCTATAAGTGCCCAGACCTTTAAGCCGGGCGACGCCATCCGCGTGCGCATGGCGGACGGTAACGTGTCGGCAACCGTCAACGCGGTCGAGTAGACCGCGTTTCGCAGTGATAGACCCTTAGGAAAGGAAACAGATATGGCAGAGAAGACCCCGGTAGAGCAGCTTACGTACAAGCAGGCCTCGCAGGAGCTGGAGCTCATCATCCGCAGCCTGGAGTCGGGCGATATGGAGCTCGAGGAGTCGCTCGAGAGCTACACCCGCGGCGTCGAGCTCCTCAAGAGCCTGCGCACCCGCCTGTCCGATGCCGAGCAGAAGGTCTCGGTGCTCCTTAAGGACGTCGACGGCAACGACGTGCTCGCCGACGGCGAAGCCGCCAACACGGACGACAACCTCTCGTTCTAAGCATCTCGACCAAATATAATTACCTTGGTCTGTGAGAAAGGAACCAGCTATGTGTGATTGCATCTTCTGTAAAATTGCCAACCACGAGATCCCCTCGACCGTTGTCTATGAGGACGACCAGGTCATCGCCTTCGATGACCTCAACCCCCAGGCGCCGGTCCACACGCTCGTGATCCCCAAGAAGCACTACAGCGACATCGCCGACAACGTGCCTGCCGAGACCATGGGCGCCATGGCTCACGCCATCCAAGAGGTCGCCAAGGCCAAGGGTCTGGAGGACGGTTTCCGCGTCATCTCCAACAAGGGCGTCAACGCCGGCCAGACCGTCATGCACTTCCACATGCACGTCCTCGGCGGCAAAAACCTGGGCGAGAACCTCATCTGAGGGCGCTTGGTCCGTCGACTTGGCTGCCTTTGGAGTAATCTATGCAGCTTTCTCAACTCGAATACCTTCAAGCGGTGGCGAACTATGGCGGCGTGCGCAAAGCAGCTCGCGCCGTTCATGTGAGTCCGCAGGCCGTTTCGTCGGCAATCAAAAAGTTGGAATCTGAGTATCAGATTGTTTTGCTTGACCGATCGGCGGGGGAGGCTGTTTTGTCTCCGGCGGGCAGAGAATTTGCGCGTCGTGCACGCGTGATCCTGGCACAAGTCGACGATCTCAAAAAGTACGCTCAATCGAGGGGCGACGGCGTTTCGCCCGATGGCCACTTTCGTCTTTACGCCCCCTGCCTTCATGGGCGGGGGCGCCTTTTTGCCGAAAGCTGGTATGACTCGTTTGAACGCTCGCACCCTCAGATTCACCTTGATGTGTGGCATCAGCCAACGGCTACATGCTTTGAATCACTTGTGCTTGGCATTTCGGATGCGGCTATCTCATTCGAGGAACCACGGGACAGCGTCCTTTCTTCAAAATATTTGGGTGAAAAGGAGCTCAAGGTTCTTTCATGCCCAGCGGGTCATCAATCTGTGGGCGCCATGACCATTCGCGAGTTACTGGGCGGCAGGCTCGCTGTTCCCATTAATTTGTCACCCTGTCTCAATGCAATCAATCAATGTCCCGAAGCCCAGCTCGTCAATTTTCGCTTCCGTGATGTTGAATACGGAAGCAGGGCTCAGACTGAGTTTCTTCAAGCCGGGGGATTGATATTGAGTTTGTCTGGGTCCTCTCTCGCATCGGATGGGTCAGAAGTGAGTGAGTGCTCCATTGAAGGTTCGCGTGATGTAACCTTGCCCATCTACTTTTGCTATCGGCAAAATTCCTGGACTGATCGACACCAGACGGTTTTTCTGCACCTATTGCGTCATCTTGCTTCGTGAGATTAATTGGCTTCGAGGCATCAAGTGATTATTGACGCCTTGTAACACATAGCTGACAGCTTTGCCCTCATGCTTTTCCAAGATTCCGATTTAGATTGCTGACTCTTGGAGGGCGGAGCATGAAAAACCGTACGGTTTTGCTTTATATGACGTTCGTTTTTCTGTCGAACTTCAGCACCATCTTGTATTTTCTAACTGTCTACCTTGAGTTCGTCGGACTTTCGATGGTATCGATTTCTAGCATGATGATTGCATATCAAGTGAGCAAGTTCATCCTTGAAGTTCCCACTGGCTATATTGCTGATAGGTTTGGACGAAAGACAAGCGGTCTCGTTGGCGTCGTGGGGATGCTTGGATACTACGCCGCCCTGCTTCTCGTCCGTTCTCCCCTGCTTTTAGTCGGTGCGTTCGCTCTCAAAGGTTTTGCCGTTGCGTGTGTGAGCGGATCCATCGAAGCGATTTACATTGACAGCGTCTCTCAGGACCAGCTCGTAAGACTTAATGTCGTTGAGCGATTTGTTTTCTATGCCTCTTGTGCCATCTCCGCTTGCGTGGGCGGTTTCATTTCGTCCGTCGGTGCATATCTCATTGGTCTTTCGGCAGATATCATCGCAATGGTGTTGACGTTGGTTGTCGTTGTCTGCATTCCTGAGATGCGAAGAGGGGGCATTGCGACGACACCTGAACATGGGATTAGCCCGAAGATGATCGGTGCCGCTATTGCGGGTAATGGCATTCTTCGTTCAGCGTTCATCATGGACTGTTCTCAGGCATTTGCTTTTGTCGCCCTGGAAGACTTTTTCTCACTGCTGCTTGCGGGTCGCGGAATGAATGCCGTCGCTTCGGGTGTCACCATTGCGGTCCAGCTCCTTGCCTCGGCCTCCATGGGACTTATTGTGCCCTGCGCGATTGCTCATGTCGACAAGGGCCGCTTTGCGCGTATTTGCGGCATCGTGCGCCTTTTCCTGACAGCTTTGTTTTTGATTCCCCTTACTCCGGCTAATTTGCTGCCCGTGTTCTATGTGCTGCAGACGGTTGCGTACTCGTTATTTGCTCCAATTAAATACTCAATTTTTCAAAAAGTAGCCGATTCTTCGATGCGCTGTTCACTGATTTCGGTTCAAAGCCAGATGGTGGCGGTGGGCGCCATCCTTTTCTATCTGTTCAATGCTGTGTTGAGCAGCATCGCGGGCATTCGAGTCATATTGCTTGTCGCACTCGGAACCTCTTCTTTGGTGTATATCCCCGCGCTCTTTCGTCTTACAAGCCAAAGGACATGAGTATTTGGGCACCGATAACTTATATATCAACGCAATAAACCCGAGCGCGAGGGCGTTTGGGTTTATTATTGAAGCGTATGTAACCTGGCGGCGCCACACCGCCTGTTAGTAGGGAGACACATGAACGTTCTGGTCGTCAACGCAGGATCTTCGACCCTTAAGTATCAGGTCATCGATACCAAGTCCCATAAGGTGTCCGCAAAGGGCTCCTGCGAGCGCGTCTGCTTTACCGGCGGCACTTTCACCCATGCTGCCAACGGCTCCAAGAAGGTGACCGAGAACATCGAGTTCCCCGACCACAAGGTCGCCATCGAGGTTGTCCTGAAGGACCTCGAGGCCAACGGCGTCAAGATTGAGGGTATCGGCCACCGTATCGTTCAGGGCGGTTGGTACTTTGGCGATTCCTCCCTCGTCGACGAGGATGTCCTCGCCAAGATCCGCGAGGTCGCTCCGCTCGCCCCGCTGCACAACAACCCCGAGGCCAACGTTATCGAGTACTGCCTGGAGCAGTATCCCGACCTGCCCAACGTCACGGTTTACGACACCGCTTTCCACTTCAACATGCCCGAGGTCGCCAAGACTTACGCCCTGCCCAAGGACGTCTGCGACAAGCTGCACATCCGTAAGTACGGCGCCCACGGCACCAGCTACCGCTACATCTCCAAGAAGGTCGCCGAGATGACCAACGGCGAGGCCCGCAAGGTCGTCGTGTGCCATATCGGCTCCGGCGCTTCCCTGTGCGCCATCGAGGACGGCAAGTGCATGGACACCACCATGGGCTTGACGCCGCTCGACGGCGTCATGATGGGCACCCGCTGCGGCTCCATCGACCCGGCTACCGTGTGCTACCTGCAGCGCGAGGGCGGCTACACCTTCGACGAGGTCGACGAGATGATGAACAAGAAGTCCGGCCTTTTGGCTGTGACCGGCGGCAAGACCAACGACTGCCGCAACGTCGAGGAGCTCGCCGCTGCCGGTGACCCCGAGGCCCAGCTCGCCTTCGATATGTTCGTCTACAAGATTGCCGCCAAGGCTGCCGAGATGGCCACCTCCATGTGCGGTATGGACACCCTGGTCTTCACTGCCGGCATCGGTGAGCACGCTCCTGCCGTCCGCGCCGGCGTGGCCGACCGCCTGGCCTTTATGGGCGTCAAGATGGATCATGCCCGCAACGCCCTGCGTGGTGACGGCGCATGGTGCCTGTCTGCCAAGGATTCCAAGGTCAAAATCTTTGTCATCCCCACGGACGAGGAGTTCATGATCGCTTCCGACGTCGAGCGCATCGTCAACGGCAAGTAATTGCAAGAGGGGAGGGGCTGGACGACCGAGCGCCGTTCAGCTCCTCTTTTGTACTCGTTGGGCGATATGCCTGATAGCTATTTATCAAGTTGTGATAACTTCTTATTAACATGCGGCCGCCTTAAGGGGTCTGCGCCGACCGTATCGCACTGCAAAGGAGTCTCATGAACGTACTTGTTGTCAACGCCGGCAGCTCGAGCCTTA
Organism: uncultured bacterium; assembly: GCA_905215065.1. Classification (GTDB taxonomy): domain Bacteria; phylum Actinomycetota; class Coriobacteriia; order Coriobacteriales; family Coriobacteriaceae; genus Collinsella. Next base: position 9,963 of record CAJMOF010000001.1, read on the forward strand.
AATATCAGCTTTTGGATACCGATACCCGCGAGGTTTTCGCCAAGGGCAACTGCGAGCGTATCGGCTCGGAGATGGGCATCTTTGGCCACTCCGAGAACGGTGGTGCCAAGCAGACCGAGGAGATTCCTTTTCCCGATCATCGCTGCGCCATTGCGCGCGTGCTCGAGGAGCTCGAGAAGACCGACTTTACGATCGATGGCATCGGCCACCGTATCGTTCAGGGTGGCTGGCACTTCGATGATTCCGCGGTCGTCGACGATGAGGTCATGGCTAAGATCCTCGAGGTTGCTCCGCTCGCCCCGCTGCACAATTACGGCGAGGCCGCGGCAATCGAATATTGCCGCGAGAAGTATCCGGAGCTGCCCAACGTGGCCGTCTTCGACACCTCGTTCCACATGACCATGCCCGAGGTCGCCTACACCTACGCGCTGCCCAAGGACGTGTGCGACAAGTACCACGTGCGCAAGTACGGTGCCCACGGCACGAGTCACCGCTATGAGTGGATGATGGCCAAGGAGATCCTGGGCTCGCGCTGCCACCGCCTGCTCTCGTGCCATTTGGGCAACGGCGCCTCGCTTGCCGCCATCGAGGACGGTGTATGCCGCGATACCACGATGGGCCTCACGCCGCTCGACGGCCTGATGATGGGCACCCGTTGTGGTTCCATTGACCCGGCTACCGTGTGCTACCTGCAGCGCGAGGGCGGCTACAGCTACCAGGAAGTCGATGACATGATGAACAAGCAGTCTGGTCTGCTTGCCATCTCGGGCATCTCCAACGACGCCCGTGACATCCGTACGCGCGCCTCCGAGGGCGACGAGCGCTGCCTGCTCGCCTTCGATATGTTCGCCTACAAGGCCATGCAGCAGGCCGGCTCCATGATCGCTTCCATGGCGGGCGTGGACACCATTACCTTTACCGCCGGCATTGGCGAGAACGACTGGTCGATCCGCAAGGCCTTCTGCGACTGCTTCGAGTGGCTGGGCGTGCGCATCGACAACAACAAGAACCGCGAGGCCGTGGGTAACGGCCCGCAGGTCATCAGCGCCGCCGGCTCTTCCGTCACGGTCATGGTCATCCCCACCGACGAGGAATACATGATCGCCCACGACGTCGAGCGTTTGACCGCGAATAACTAGTGCGTTCGCTTGCGATTGAACGAAAGGCCTCCTGAGCAGCAGCTCAGGAGGCCTTTTTGCTAGCAGGCGGAAATTCGAGTCCCAAAGTGATCATCACCAGTAACGCCAGCGCTCCCAGCAACGACACCCATTCATTCAGATCCTCAGCCCCAGCTCGTAGCCAAGCCGCCGTCCACTCCAGATGTTCTGAATGCTTCGTGGCAGTAGAAGGCCGTACGGGCTAACCCCTGAAAACATTCCGCAGACCAGAAACGCCCCCGTTCGTAGCTCCGAAGGAGCAGAACGGGGGCGTTTCATTGGTCGAGGACGTTTTCAGGGGTTAGCCCGTACGGCCTTCGGGCGAGTGCGTCCGCTACTCAGCCATCTGAGCCTGGACGGCGGTGATGGCTACGACACCCACGATGTCGTCGGCAGAGCAGCCGCGCGACAGGTCGTTGACCGGCTTGGCGATGCCCTGCAGAATGGGGCCGTAAGCGTCGGCGCCGGCGAAGCGCTGGACCAGCTTGTAGCCGATGTTGCCGGCCTCGAGGTCGGGGAACACGAGCACGTTGGCCTTACCGGCGACGGAGGAGCCGGGAGCCTTGAGCTGGGCGACGGTGGGGACGATAGCAGCATCGAGCTGCAGGTCGCCGTCGATGGCGAGCTCGGGAGCCTTCTCCTTGCAGAACTTCACGGCCTCCTGGACCTTCTTGGCGACCTCGCCACCGGCGGAGCCCATGGTGGAGTAGGAGAGCATGGCCACGTGCGGCTCAACATTGCCCATAAAGGTGGACCAGGAGTGGGCCGAGGCGATGGCGATCTCGGAGAGCTCGTCAGAGGACGGGTTGATGTTGAGGCCGCAGTCGGCGAAGATCAGCGTACCGTCGGTGCCGAATTGCGGGGTGTCGGTGCACATCACGAAGAAGGCCGAGACCAGCTTGGTGCCCGGGGCGGTCTTAAGGATCTGCAGCGCGGGGCGCAGGGTGTCGGCGGTGGAGTGGCAGGCACCGGAGACCAGGCCGTCGGCATCGCCCATCTTGACCATCATGGTGCCAAAGTAGGTGGCGTCCATCACCTGGGCACGAGCCTGCTCGATGGTAACGCCCTTCTTGGCGCGGAGCTCGGCAAACTTCTGTGCGTACTCCTCGTGCTTCTCGGCATTGCGCGGGTCGATGACGGTGGCGCCGGGAACGTTGATCTCGTTGGGATCGCCCAGGATGACGATGTTGGCCAGGCCTTCTTCGATGATCTTGGTGGCCGCGACGATGGTACGCGGATCCTCGCCCTCGGGCAGGACGATCGTCTTAAGGTCGGCCTTGGCGGCAGACTTCATACGGTTCAGGAAATCGCTCATGATACTCCTTACAAGCGTTTCGCTAAGCTCCAGGCCCTCGGCTGTACACGAATAAACCCGCTGCTAGCGGGTTTACCTTTCAATAATGTACGCCGCGGTGCTTGAGCTTTCCTTGTGTGGCAAGCTCATTATAGGACGCATTAGCGCTATAATCGCTCTGATAAATATGTCTCGACGTATGTTCGAGAAAAAGCCCAGTTAAAAAGCGTGTGGCTTTTGACAAGGAGTATCGATGCAGATTACCTCAGGCCTGCCTGAAGGCTTTAATGCCGGTGCGTACGACATGATCGTTGTCGGCGCCGGTTATGCCGGTGCCGTTTGCGCCCGCCGTCTTGCCGAAACTATCGGCTATCGTGTTGCCGTTTTGGAACGTCGCGGCCACATCGCGGGTAATGCCTACGACTGCACTGACGAGGCCGGAATCCTGGTCCACGAGTACGGTCCGCACATCTATCACACTTTTAATGAGCGCGTCCATAACTTCCTGTCGCGCTTTACCAAGTGGACGGACTACCAGCACAAGGTGCTCGCCAACATCAACGGCACCCTCATGCCCGTACCCTTTAACCATGCGAGCCTCAAGCTCGCCTTTGGCGATGAGCGCGGCGAGGAGCTGTATCAGAAGCTCGTGGAGACCTTTGGCAAGGACGTCAAGGTGCCCATTATGGAGCTGCGCAAGAAGAACGACCCCGACTTGGCCGAGGTCGCTGATTACGTCTACGAGAACGTCTTTTTGCATTACACCATGAAGCAGTGGGGCCAGACGCCCGACCAGATCGACCCCTCGATCACCGGCCGCGTTCCCGTCTTTGTGGGCGATGACGATCGCTACTTCCCGCAGGCTCCTTTCCAGGGCATGCCGCAGGATGGCTACACGGCGCTGTTTGAGCACATGCTCGACCACGACCTGATTGATGTGTTCTGCGACGTGGATGCTCGCGATCTCTTCGAGATCGACGAGACAACCGTCAAGGTCGACGGCAAGGTCTACGGCGGCGAGATCGTCTATACCGGTCCGCTCGATGAGCTGTTCAACCTCGACCTGGGCGCGCTGCCGTACCGCACGCTCGACATGAAGTTCGAGACGCTCGATATGGATCAGTTCCAGCCCGTGGGCACCGTCAACTACACCACGAGCGAGGACTACACCCGCATTACCGAGTTCAAGAACATGACTGGTCAGGTCCTGCCCGGCAAGACCACCATCATGAAGGAGTACTCCAAGGCCTATACGCCCGGCTCGGGCGAGACGCCGTATTACGCCATTCTTGAGCCCGAGAACCGTGAGCTCTATGAGCGCTATCTTGAGCGCGTCCAGAACCTGACGAACTTCCACCCGGTGGGTCGTCTGGCCGAGTATCGTTACTACGATATGGATGCCGTGACCAATTCCGCCCTCGATCTTTCGGATGAGATTATCGCCTGCCATGCATAAAGTCATAACATTCGGTATTCCCTCGTATAACGCCGCCAAGGACATGGACCATTGCATCACCTCCATCTTGGAGGGGAGCAATTACGCCACCGATATCGAGATTATCGTGGTGGACGACGGCTCCAAGGACGAGACGGCCGCCAAGGCCGACGAGTGGGAGGCCCGTTATCCTGGAATCATCCGCGCGGTGCACCAGGAGAATGGCGGCCACGGTATTGCCGTCCTTTCGGGTCTGCGCGAGGCGCAGGGCACCTACTACAAGGTCGTCGACTCGGACGACTGGCTTGACGGCGCTGCCCTTTCGACCATGCTGTCGATTCTGCGCGGCTTTGAAGAGCGCGACCAGCGCGTTGACCTGTTTATCTCGAACTACGTGTACGAGAAGGTTTACGAGGGTACGCATACGGCCATTGGTTACAAGTTTGCCCTGCCTCGAAAAAAGATCTTTACCTGGGACCAGATCGGCCATTTCCGTTTGGACCAGAATCTGCTCATGCACAGCCTGTGCTATCGCACGGATGTGCTGCGCGAGTCCAACCTGCCCATGCCGCCGCACACGTTCTATGTGGACAACATCTACGCCTACGTGCCGCTGCCGCGTTGCAAGACCATGTACTACGCCGACATCGACCTCTATCGCTACTTTATCGGTCGCGAGGGCCAGAGTGTCAACGAGGCCACGATGGTCAAGCGTCTGGACCAGCAGTTCCGTGTTACGCGTATCATGATGGAGTCGTACCACCTGTACAGCGATGTCGAGTCGTCGCGTCTGCGTTCGTACATGATGGGCTACTTCACCATGATGATGGCGATCTGCTCGGTGCTCACCAAGCTTTCCGACGAGGATTGTGCCGATGAGCGTCTGAAGACGCTGTGGGCGGACCTGAAGGCCTACGATGAGCGCATGTATCGTCGTGCTCGCTACGGCGTGGTCGGCTTCTTCACTAACCTCCGCGGTCGTGCCGGAGACAAAACCACACTCGGCCTATACCGTCTTGCCTCAAAGATCTTCAAATTCAACTAGTACAGAAACGCTCGGGTAACGGGGACCCCTGGTCCTTAACTTGCTACTTCGGACAGTCCTGCGCAAGACGAAGGCGCCACTGGCGCCTCCTTTGCGTGCGGAACTCGTATCAAGTTAAGGACCAGGGGTCCTCTGCTATGTCTCGCTTTATGTCAGGCAGCTGAATTTGAAGATCTTAGACGCGCGGTACACAGGGGCCTGGGCTGAAAAGATTTTGGTTGGTAGGTTGCCCGGTGGGGCTTGGTTATGTTTGTCGCGAGTTCCGCACGAGCCGAAGAGCACTTAATGTGCTCTTCGTGCGAGCCAGGACTGTAGAGCAGCAAACATAACCAAGCCCCACCGGGCAACCGGTCAGGTTAGGCTACTTCGCGGCGCCGGGGATGCCGTGGGAGGTTTTGGCGGTTTTGGCTCCGTTTACGATGGCGGTTTGCAAAGCCCTTACGGCGAGCATGCCCAGCAGGTCTAGGGGAACGGCGGCGTTTGCCTGGGCGCCCAGTTTGCCGCTGGCGAGGGTGTAGATGGTGTCGCCGTCGTTGGTGGTGTGCGTGGGACGGATGGCGTGTGCGTAGGCGTCTGCGGCCATCTGGGAGACCTTGGTGGCTTGTTCCTTAGTGAGTTCCACGTTGGTGACGATGCAGCTGATGGTGGTGTTGGTGCGGTCGAGCGGCATCTGCATGGATCCGGCGGCGGCAAAGGCTGCGAGTTCCATATCGACGATTTGGTCGCTATCGGCTGAGGCGCGCATGCCGGCGACCCACTCGCCGGTGAGGGGGTCGACAACGTTGCCGCAGGCGTTGACCGAGACCACGGCGCCCACCTTGATGGGGCCGAGCGCCACGGCGGCAGCGCCAAGGCCGGCCTTCATGCAGGTGGCGGGGCCCATGAGCTTACCCACGGTAGCGCCCGTGCCGGCGCCTACGTTGCCCTGTTCGAGCTTGGTGGGGGTGTGGTCGAGCGCCTCGCGCACGGCGGCGATGCCGGCCTCAATGTCGGGGCGAACGGTGGGGTCGCCAAAGGCAAGGTCGAAGATACAGCTGGAGCACACGATGGGCACCTGCGTGGGGCCGACGGGCAGACCAATGCCGCGGCTCTCGAGTTCGCGGGCCACGCCGCTTGCAGCCTCGAGGCCAAAGGCCGATCCGCCCGAAAGGCAGACGGCGTGGACCTTATCGACGGTGTTTTCGGGACGCAGCAGGTCGGTTTCGCGCGATGCTGGAGCACCGCCGCGAACGTCAACGCCGCCGGTGGCGCCCTCGGGCGCCACGATTACGGTGCAGCCGGTGCCAGCCTCCTCGTCCGTATAGTTGCCAAAGCAAAAGCCATCGACATTGCAAACATCGATGGCTTCGAGCAGTGTGTCCATGTGTTCTCCTATCGGTTTTCCGCCGGGCCTTATGCCCGGTCGGGATCCGTACGGTACGGCAAAATTGTAGGCGCTGGGGGATACCCAGCGCCAGATGCAATTACGAGAGTTTTTGAATCGCGCGTGCGACGCGAGCGATGGGCAAGCCCACCACGTTGTAGAAGTCACCCGAAATATCGTGCACAAGCATACGGCCGCCTGTGCCTTGGATGCCGTAGGACCCGGCCTTGTCCATGGGTTCGCCGGAGGCAACATAGCGCTCGATCTGCTCTTCGGTAAGCTCATAGAACGTCACGTCGGTCACATCGACAAACGACAGGCTCTCGGCGGCATGCGGAGCTGTAGCGTCGCCGGCTTTAACGATGCAGACGCCGGTTGCGACCTGGTGCGTGCGGCCCGAAAGCTCGCGGAGCATGGTGCGCGCCTCGTCCCCGTCTGCCGGCTTGCCCAAAATTTGGCCGTCAAAGGTGACAATAGTATCGGCCGCGACGGTCAGTTCGTTGGGCTCGGCATGCTCGGCGGCAACGGCGGCGGCTTTGGCACGCGCCAAGCGCTCGACGAGTGTAAGCGGAGCTTCGCCATCAAAAGGCGTTTCGTCGATATCTGCGGGAATCACGCGAATGTCATAGCCCGCCTCGCGCATCAACTCGATGCGGCGCGGTGATTGCGAAGCCAAAATCATAGCTGAATGCCCTCGGCGACCTTCTCGACGGCCTTGTCGCCGGCGAGCGTGCGCAGCAGCTCAAGCGCAAAGGGGAGCGACTGGGCCATGCCGCTGGCGGTGATGATGTTGCCGTCTTGCGTAACCTTCTCGCCGGTATAGGCGCCTTCGGGGAAGCTTTTCTCAAAGCCAGGGAAGCACGTGGCGTGGCGCCCCTCGAGTAGGTCGAGCTCGCCCAGGATAAACGGGGCGGCGCAGATGGCGGCAACGTGCTTGGTCGCGGCGAACTCGCAGACCACGTCGCAGACGCGCTGATCGGCACGCAGGTTGGTGGCACCGGGCAAGCCGCCGGGCAGCACGACGCAGTCGTACTCGTCAAAGTTGATCTCATCAAAGAGCGCATCGCAGGTCACGGGGATCTGCAGCGAGCTTACGACCTCGCGCGTGGGCATGATCGAGACAAGCGTGGCGCGCACGCCGCCGCGACGCATGACATCGACCATGGTCAGGCATTCAATAGTTTCAAAGCCATCGGCGGCGAGAACGGCAACGCTGGGCATAAGGGTTCCTTTCGTAAGGCGGCATACAATTAGCCGTCTTATACCCCGAAGACATGCGCTTGCCGCGCTCGATTTTCCATTGTTTAAAAAGGGACGGGGCTATTTTAGCTACCCCACTTGCAGGGTAGCTAAAATAGCCCCGTCCGAATTAGCTACCCTCACCCATCCTCAACAATCTCAATCTGTAACATCTAGACCCACTTTTGACCCCTAACTGTTACAGATCAAGACAAACGGAAACCGCCCCGACAAAACGTCTAAATCTGTAACATCTACGGACCAAAACCGGGTCTTACTGTTACAGATCGAGACAGCCCCCAACAGCACCGCCCCGTTCGGGGAAACGACCGCTACAGGTACGGCGGGCAGAGGCTCACTTTTTTCTTCGGTTTTTCTTGACGGAATCTCACCTGTTGTAGTACTTTGTCCCAGTCTAAAAACGCGTGGACTTTTCTGGGCGCTAGCCACCTTTTTGCCACGCAACCGAGCAGTCGGTTGCGTGGCTTTTTTCGTCTTGGCAGCAGGTACCACATGCACCGCCAGAAGACCGCACGAGCCCACCTTCCGACTGCAGGGAACAGACGCACGAGACGTGCATCTGCAAGACAGCAGACGGAAGGGAGCCTAATGGCAGAAACAAACACAATCAAGCAACAGACCGCCGAGGCGGGAGCCGCGGGCGCGGGGCAGGTCAAGGCGGCGCTCCAGGTCTTTGCGGGCGGCGCCTGCTACGGCGCGATGGCCACGACCTACAAGCTCGCCTACGCCGCGGGCTTCACCTCAGCGCAGGTGGTGGCGAGCCAGGCGTGGTTCGGCTGCCTCTTCTTCGCCCTCGCCACGCTCGCAGGGCACGCACTCGGGCACCGCTGGCAGCGCGTGGGCTGGAAGCTCGCCCTCAAGCTCATGGGCCTGGGAGCCCTCACCTGCCTCACCTCAATCCTCTACTGCTACGCCATGAGCGTGCTGCCCGCCCCGGTGGCGCTCACGCTCCTCTTCCAGTTCACGTGGCTGGGGCTCGTGTGGCAGACCGTCATGACGCGCCGGCCGCCGAGGCTCCTCCAAGTGGCCTCCGCCCTGGTCATCGTCTTCGGAACGGTGTTCGCCAGCGGCGTCTACAAGACCGGCATCACCGGGTACGACCCCGTGGCCCTGCTCTGCGCGCTGGGGGCGGCCGTGTCCTGCTCCCTCTTTGTCACCCTCTCCGGCAAGGTCGAGGCCCCCTGCTCGTCCGAGCAGCGTGGCGTCATCGTATGCGCGGGCTCCGTGGTCATGTCGCTCACGGTGTGTCCGGACTACGTCGTCTCGGGCGTCCTCGCCCAGGGCATCCTGCCCTTTGCCGTCATCGCCGGCTTCTTTGGCATGCTCTGCCCGGTCCTGCTCTTCGGCATGGGCTCTCCGCACCTGCCCGCGGGCCTGTCCACCGTCATGGCCGCCGCGGAACTCCCCGCCGGCCTGCTCATCGCCATGATCGTCCTCGGCGAGCCGCTCGGCGTCGTCGAGTGGCTGGGCGTCGCCATCATCCTCGCCGGCGTGTGCCTGGCACAGGTCCCCTCCCTGCTTGGAGGCCGGGAGGCACGTCGCGCCGCCGCAGGACAAGCCGTCAGCTAGTCACCCCTTCACAGGCGGCCCGCGCGCATCAGGGAAAGGGCCACGGGCCAGGCGCGCGAGGCCGCAAGGACGTTATAAAGCGTCCCCCGCAGAGATGGGGGCGCCAGAGAGAAGGAGGCACCATGCCATTTCCAAAAGGGTTCCTTTGGGGAGGAGCCACCGCCGCCAACCAATGCGAGGGAGGTTATGACGAGGGCGGCCGCGGCCTTGCCAACGTCGACGTCATCCCACACGGGCCGGAGCGCAACGACGTAAGCCGCGGCCTGAGGCGCATGCTCGACTTCGAGCCCGGGTACTACTACCCGGCCCAGACGGGCATCGACTTCTACCACCACTACCGCGAGGACATAGCCCTCTTCGCGGAGATGGGCTTTAAGGTCTTTCGCCTCTCCATCGCCTGGAGCCGCATCTTCCCCAATGGCGACGAGGAGGAGCCCAACGAGGCCGGGCTCGCTTTCTACGAGGACGTGTTCCGCTGCTGCCGCGAGCACGGGATCGAGCCCCTCGTGACCATCACGCACTTCGACTGCCCCATCCACCTCGTCAAGAAGTACGGCGCCTGGCGAAACCGCACCCTTATCGAGCTCTACAAGCGGCTTGTGACGGTGCTCTTCAACCACTACCGCGGCCTCGTGCGCTGGTGGATCACGTTCAACGAGATGAACATGATCTTGCACCGTCCCTTCATGGGTGCCGGCATCGTCCTCGAGCCCGGGGAGAATGCCCGCGAGGCCGAGTACCGCGCCGCGCACAACGAGCTCGTGGCGAGCGCCTGGGCCACCAAGATCGCCCACGAGGTCGATCCGGAGAACAAGGTGGGCTGCATGCTCGCCGCGGGAAGCTACTACCCCTACTCCTGTCGTCCCGAGGACGTTCGCGCGGCGCAGGTCAAGAACCAGGAGGACCTCTTCTTCGTGGACGTGCAGGCGCGCGGTCGCTACCCCGGCTACGCGCTCAAGATGCTCGAGCGCGAGGGCATCGACGTGGGCATGACCGCCGAGGACGAGCGCATCCTTGCGGAGAACACCGTCGACTTCATCTCGTTTAGCTACTACTCCTCGCGCTGCACCGCGGGCGACCCCGACTCCGTGGGCGGCGTCGCCGAGGGCAACGCCTTCGCCGGCGTGGAGAACCCCTACGTGCGCACGAGCGACTGGGGCTGGGTCATCGACCCGCTGGGATTCCGCATCACGATCAACGACCTCTGGGACCGCTACCAGAAGCCGCTCTTTGTGGTGGAGAACGGCCTCGGCGCCTATGACGAGGTGCTTCCCGACGGCACGATCGAGGACGACTACCGCATCGCCTACCTGCGCGAGCACATCGAGGCCATGCGTGACGCCATCGAGCAGGACGGCGTCGAGATGCTCGGCTACACCACCTGGGGGCCGATCGACCTCGTGAGCGCGGGCTCCGGCGAGATGGAGAAGCGCTACGGCTTCATCTACGTGGACCGCGACAACCTGGGCAACGGCACGCTCGAGCGCAGGCGCAAGAAGAGCTTCTACTGGTATCAACAGGCCATCGCCACCGACGGAGGCGACCTGGGCTAGCCGCCCGGGCAATATCACTAAGGAGAAAATAATGGCTGAAAAATACGACGATCTGGCCAGATCCATACTCGAGAACGTAGGCGGCACAGAGAACGTCGCCAGCGTCGCGCACTGCATCACGCGCGTGCGCTTCAAACTCAAGGACGAGTCCCGCGCCAACACTGCCAAGATCGAGGCCCTCAAGGGCGTCATCCAGGTCATCCAGGCCAACGGCCAGTACCAGGTGGTCGTGGGTAACATCGTCGAGGACGTCTACGACGCGGTCCTGGAGGCCGGCAACTTCTCGGGCGGCGCAAGCGCCGACGACGAGCCCCAGGGCGATAAGACCGTTGCCTCCGTCGTCATCGACCTCATCTCTGGCATCTTCCAGCCCATCCTGGGACCGCTTGCCGCCGCAGGCATCATGAAGGGACTGCTTGCCCTCATCACCTACTTCGTCCCGGCCTTTGCAAACGACGGCCTCTACACGCTGCTCTACACCGTGGCTGACGGCTTCTTCTACTTCCTTCCCGTCGCCCTGGCGTTCAGTGCCGCGCGCAAGTTCCGCATGAACGAGTTCACCGGCGTGGCAATCGGCGTGGCGCTTCTCTACCCGACGATGGTCGCCCTGACCTCGGGCGAGGCGCTCGGTAGCATCGACCTCGGCGTGGCCGGCACGTTCTCGTGGTACGCCACCGCCCTCGGGCTCCCCATCATCATGCCCGTGTCCGGCTACGTGAGCTCGGTGATCCCCGTCCTTCTCATGGTGTGGTTCGGCTCTATCCTTGAGCGCTGGCTCAAGAGCTGGATGCCGGCTGCGCTCAAGATGTTCCTTGTCCCGCTCGCCACGATGACGGTCTCCATCGTCTTGGGCTACCTCATCATCGGCCCGGTGGCCACCCTCATCACCAACCTGCTGAGCGCGGCATTCTCGTTCATCTTCCAGCTCCCCGTGGTTGGTTCCGTCCTGGGCAGCGCCCTGGTTGGCGGACTGTGGATGTGCCTCGTCATCTTCGGCTTCCACTGGAGCCTCATCCCCATCTCCATCATGAATCTGAACACCCTCGGCCACGACAGCGTGCTCGCCGCCACCATCGGCCACGGGTTCGCGCTCGGAGCGGTCATCTTTGCCATGTACCTCAGAAACAAGGACGAGCGCTTCCGCGGCATCGCCCTTCCCGCGATGATCTCCGCCTTCTTCTTCGGCGTCACCGAGCCGGGCATCTACGGCATCGCCCTCCCCAACAAGCGCGCGTTCGTCGTGGCATGCCTGAGCTCCGCCGTGGGCGGCGCCATCGTGGGAATGACTGGCGCTCTCATGTACATCTCGGGCGGCCTCGGCGTCTTCAACCTGCTCAACTTTATCGACGGGACCCCTGGTGGCGCCGGGATCTCCCACATGATCTTCGCGATCATCGCCTCGCTCATCTCCGCCGTCCTGGCCTTTGTTATCGAGTTCGTCACCTACCGACCCAACGACGAGGAGGAAGGCGCCCACTAGCTTGCGCCCTCCTCAATCAGCTCTATGTAATTGAGGAGCAGTTGAGGTGGGTGAGGGCCGAGGGCGATCAAGGTGGCCGCCCTCGGCCCGGGACAACCTGCCAGAAAGCGTTTAGCTTTCTCGGGCGGCGCTGAAATGAACTGCGCCCCGAAACTTAGACGGGTCAATTAGCGGCCTATGCCGCACATGGGGACTGATTCCGGAACTCCTCCGGGGTCAGTCCCTTTTGCTTAACCTGCCTCCTCTTGTTCCAGTGAACGGTGTAGGCGTGGAGGTCCCGCTTGAACTCCTCGAAGCTCCGCCACGTCCGGTTCCTGTAGAACTCGTCCTTCAGGCGCCCGGGCAGCAGCTCCGTCGCAAGAGCTCGCCCTCGCGCGCCGCCGGCCCCGGCCGGGTCCGGGCGCCCTTCGGCCTTCGGTGCGCCCGTATCCCCTGTCGCAAAACTCTGCTGCAAGAGTCCTCAGCGTGGCGTCGTGTTCGACTTTCCCGTCCATAAAGAAGCCCCTCATTTCTAATGTCCAAGAAATGAGGGGGCGGTTCAATTTCGGGACGGGGATTAAATAATCATTCAGAACAAATTTTTTTATCCCCGTCCCAGAAAAATCATCGGGCGTGGTCTTGGGCAAACGGTCTAGTTACGCTTGAGGTGGACGACGGTTTCGCAGTGGAAGGTTTGCGGGAACAGGTCAACTGGCGTGATCTTTACGGGGGAGAAGGTGCCTTCTTCGACAAAGCGTTTGAGATCGCGCGCCAGGGTGGCCGGGTCGCAGCTCACGTAGGCGATATCGCGGGCACTCGTGCTGGCGATAAGGTCGATCGCCTCGGGGGCGAGGCCTGCACGCGGCGGGTCGACCACCAGGACATCGGCGTCCTGATCGGGGAACTCGCGCACCGCGTCGCCGCCGATGACGTCGACGTTATCGAGTTTGTTGATCTCCAGGTTACGGCGCAGGTCGCGCACGGCCGGGCCGTAGGCCTCGACGGCGGCAACAAAGTCGCAGCGGCGGGCGAGCGGCAGGGTGAAGGTTCCAGCTCCGCAATACAGGTCCACGGCAAGTTCGTCTTCCTGCGGGTCGAGCGCCTCCATGACAAGCTCGATCAAAATCTCGGCACCCTTTGTGTTGACCTGGAAAAACGACGGGGCCGAAAGGCGCATCTGGCCGTCGGCGATGTTCTCGGTCCAGGAGCCCTCGCCGGCGAGCATCTCAACCTTGGAGACGCGGCGGGCCTTCTTTTCACCCTTGCTCATAACGCGCACTATGCTCGTGGGGTGTGCGGCGTCTGCCAGCACGCGCGAGACTTGCGAGCGCGGAAACGACCCCGTGGGCGTCCAGAGTGCGACCTCGAGTGCCTTGGTGCGGCGCGATGCGCGAATGCCCACGCGTTCGAGCCCCAAGTCATGGCTGCCGCTTAGATAGTTGAGTGCGCCGACGACTGATTTGAGCGCCTTCGGGAAGCGCTTATCGAACAGAGGACACGTATCAACAGTCACGATTTTGCTGGGGTCGACACCGTGCATGCCCAGGCGCACACGACCGTTGACGACGGTCGGTTCGAGCTCAATTTTATTGCGGTAGCCCCAATCGTCCTTGGTGTGGCGGATGGGCTGCACCAGCTCGTCGACTTGCTCAGGGGTGAACTTGCCGATGCGCTCGAGCGTGGAGTGCAGGTTTTGCTCCTTGGCGGCAAGCTGAGCGGTGCGTGAGAGGTTGCCCCACGAGCAGCCACCGCAGATGCCCACGAAGGGGCAGGGAGGCTGAATTCGATCGGGGCTCGGCTCCAGAATCTCGGTGGCGCGGGCGCGCATAAACGATTTGCCGTCCTGCACGATCTCGGCCTCGACGGTGTCGCCTGCCACGGCGCCCTGCACAAAGACGGCCTTGCCGTTGTCGGCGTGCGCCAGCCCGTCGGCGCCGTAGGTCATCGATTCTATATTGAGCTTCATATCCCTGCCTGTCATTCGCGTTGTTATTCGCACCATGGTAGCAGGGAAAAGCGCCCCGCATCCGAGGCTTTCCTCAAATGCGGGGCGCTTCTACAAACTGCTTCTACAAACGACTATTTCGTCTTACCGGTAATGAGCGTCTTAAGACCCAGGCCGATCAGGCCCAAGCCCATGCGCACGCGGCCGGGGCGATGGCGCTCGATGGCCTTGGTCTTGCCGGCGGGTTTCTCGCGGCGGGCGCTTGCATGGGGCGCGGACTTGACGGTCTGCGGCTGAGGCTGCGGCTGGGGCGCAGGCTCGGGTTCGGATTCCAGGTCGGGTTCAATGACGGTTGCCTGGACCGCCTGGACCTTGGGAACGTCCGCCTGGGGCTTGGGCTTGGGGCCCAGAACAGGTGCGGATTCCGGTTTTGCTTTGGCGACGGGCTCCGAAGCCACGGCTGCGGACTCGGCGTTGCGATAAGCGCGCTCCAACAGGAACTCCTGCGAGTTAAAGGGCTTCTCACCCTCTTTTCGCTCTACGGGAACCCAGGTGCCGTCGCTCGTCAGGCTACGTGCCTTCACGTTGTCGCGCAGCTGCACGCCCATGTACTCGTGCACCAGCGCGCGACAGGTGGGGTCGAGCACGGGGAAGGCGATCTCCACGCGATGCTCGGTGTTGCGTGTCATCATGTCGGCAGAACTCAGGTAGATCATGTCCGAGTCCACGCCGAAGGCATAGACACGCGCGTGCTCCAAGAAACGTCCGACGATAGAACGTACGTGCACGTTTTCGGTCTTGCCCGCAATGTTGGGCTTCAGGCACGAGATGCCGCGGATGATCATGTCCACGCGCACGCCGGCACACGATGCCTCGGAGATCTTGTCGATGACCTCGCGGTCGGTCAGCGAGTTGAGCTTAAAGAACACGCGGGCGGGCTCGCCGGCGAGCGCACGTTGTATCTCGCGGTCCAGACCGCGCATGATGAGCGGCTTAAGGCCGACGGGCGCCACGCCCAAAAAGCGGTAGTCGCCGCGCAGGTTGCCCAGCGACAGGTTGCGGAAGAACAGGTTGGCGTCTTCGCCGATGCCGGGATGGGCGGTCATGAGCATAAAGTCGCTGTAGAGCTTGGCCGTCTTCTCGTTAAAGTTGCCGGTACCCAAAAGCGTGAGTCGGGTGAGCGCCATACCCTCGCGATAGGTAAGCTGGCAGATCTTTGAGTGGCATTTAAAACCCTCGGAGCCATAGATGACGGTGCAGCCCGCTTCTTCCAGACGCTCTGCCCACTCGATGTTATTTTGCTCGTCAAAGCGCGCGCGGAGCTCCATGAGCACCGTGACCTCTTTGCCGTTCTCGGCGGCATCGATCAACGACTCGCACAGGCGGCTCTGCTTGGCCACGCGGTAGAGCGTGATGCGTAGCGAGATGCACTCGGGGTCGTATGCGGCCTCGTGTACCAGGTCCAGGAACGGATTCATGGCCTCGTAGGGGTAAAAGAGCAACTTGTCGCCCTGCAGCACCTGCTCACGAATGGAGCGGGACATGTCGATGGTGGGGTTGGGCTGCGGCTTAAACGGCGTAAAGAGGAGCTCGTTGCGCAGGTGCTCGGGAATTTTGCCCTCGATGCCAAAGACGTAGCCCAGGTCGAGTGGGATATCGCAGGTAAAAACCGAGCGGCGCGAAAGCTCGAGCGCTTTGCGGATGGTCTTGAGCGTCGCCTTCTCGAGCGAACCGGAGACGGCAAGCACCACCGGTTGCAGGCGCAGACGCTTCTTGAGGATGCGCTTCATGTGCTGGCGGTAATCCTCTTCCTCCTCGACGCCCTCGCCGTCCGGGTCGATATCGGCATTGCGGGTGACGCGGATCAGAGCGCGGTCGAGCGGCTTATAGGAGCCAAAGCAGCTGTCCAGGCAGGCGAGAATGACGTCCTCGAGCAAGATGTAGGAGTAGGTGCCGGCGGGCGAGGGGATCTCGACCACGCGGTTCATCGAGGCGGGAATCTCGATAAGGCCCAGCAGGCTCTCCTCGTCCGTGACACCGTCCAGTCCGCAAGCTAGATAGAGCGCGCCGTTGCGCAGGTTGGGGAAGGGGTGGCGCGGGTCAATGACCAACGGCGAGATGACCGGCGACACGTAGGCCTGGAAGTAGCGGGTGACAAAGGTGCGTTCCTCGGGCGTAAGCGAGTCGATGCGAGCGCGGTGAACGCCCAGGGCGTCGAGCTTGCCTTCGATGCTCTTGAAGATGGTCTCCCAGCGGGTAAGGAGCCCGGGCAGCTCTGCCATGACGGCATCGACCTGTTCAGAGGCGGTCATATTACTCTTGTTGTCCACGGGCTGTTTTTTGAGTTCTGCCAGGTCGGACAGGCCGCCCACGCGCACCATGAGAAACTCGTCGAGGTTGGACTCGAAGATTGACACGAACTTGAGGCGCTCAAACAGCGGGACGGTCTCGTCGAAGGCCTCGTCAAGCACGCGGTTGTCAAAGCGCAGCCAGCTAAGCTCTCGGTTTTGCGTATACGAAAAATCACGCGGCGGCTTGCGCAGCTTGGCGGCCTTTTGCTTCTTTTCGATTTTGCTCGGCATATGCATCTGTCCGTTCAGTCCCCGCAGGGGACGATAGCCTAACTCTATTCTATTGTCTCAATTTAGTTGACCGCTGGCACGGACGTATCGCGTGAACGGTATCTTTACCTATTTCTTACGATGCCCGGCCATAGAACTAACGCTCGCGACGCAATTGCTAGCGTTCAATATTCTCACTCAACTGATAGGGATGCGTGAATAAGAATGATGGTGAGCTGAATATCATCGAATTCGGTCCAAAACGTGAGCTAGCTTCATTTATATACATAAAACCGTTTTACCTATGCAATTCTGAATCATGGATTTATAGATGCGATGGGGGATAATTTATAGGAAAAATAGCGTTTACCTTAGAAAAGTTACTTTAGAGCGCCGAAGTGCATCATGGGGGAATCACATGCGATATACCGTTCATCGCACTTTGTTGACCGTTCGGGGGCGAGGTGGAATTGCGAGTGGAATTTGGATATAACTAGAGCTGTCAGCAAGCAGCGCCCGTTACGGAAGGGCGCTGATAGATTCGGCCGAAAGGCCCGAAAGAAAGGTAGGAGGCCATGACGAAAGGTCTGCACGTGCCTTCCGAGATCGGCAAGCTCAGGAAGGTCTGCCTGCACCGTCCCGGCGACGAGCTCCTCAACCTGCCGCCCGACGAGCTCGAGCGACTCCTGTTCGACGACGTCCCGTTCCTTGAGGTCGCGCAGCAGGAGCACGACACCTTCGCCCAGATCCTGAGGGACCAGGGCGTCGAGGTGCTCTACCTCGAGAACCTCGTCGCCGAGGTGTTCGACCAGGTCCCCGGCGCCCGCGCCGAGTTCACCGACCAGTACATCGCCGAGGCGGGCATCCGCGGCCAGCACATGCCGCAGATCGTCCGCGAGAAGCTGGACTCCATCGAGGACAACCTCGAGTTCGTCAAGAAGACCATGGCCGGCATGACCAAGGCCGAGATCGACATGCCCCTCACGGCGTCCACGACCCTCGACTCCCTGGTCAACTCCGAGTCCGAGTCCGACCTGATCATCGACCCGATGCCCAACCTCTACTTCACCCGCGACCCGTTCGCGGTCGTCGGCGAGGGCGTCAACCTCAACCGCATGTACTCGGTCACCCGCAACCGCGAGACCCTGTACGGCAAGTATGTCTTCAAGTACCACCCCGACTACAAGGACGTCTCCCTGTACTTCCGCCGCGACTGCCAGTTCCACACCGAGGGCGGCGACGTGCTGAACATCAACGAGAAGACCCTCGCCGTCGGCATCTCCCAGCGCACCCAGGCGGCCGCCATCGACGTCATGGCCCAGAACATCTTCTGGAACTCCGACTCCAAGGTCGAGCGCATCCTGGCCTTCGACATCCCCGTCTCGCGCGCCTTCATGCACCTCGACACGGTCTTCACCCAGATCGACGTCGATAAGTTCACGATCCACCCCGCCATCATGGGCACCCTGCGCGTCTACGAGCTGACCGCCGGCAAGAACCCGGGCGACGTGAACATCCGCCTGATCGAGGACACCCTCGAGCACGTCCTGGAGGACGCCACCGGCGTCGACCAGGTCAAGCTGATCCCCTGCGGCGGCGGCGACCCGATCGCGGCCTCCCGCGAGCAGTGGAACGACGGCTCCAACACCCTGTGCGTCGAGCCCGGCAAGATCTGCGTCTACGCCCGCAACACCGTCACCAACGACGTGCTGTACAAGGAGGGCCTGGACCTTCTCGTCGTGCCCTCCGCCGAGCTCTCCCGCGGCCGCGGCGGCCCGCGCTGCATGAGCATGCCCTTCTGGCGCGAGGACCTCTAAGGTTTTCAAAGAACCGTACAGGTCTTAATACAAACATCTTGCTGCCATTAGATGTCTCCCAATGGGGTGGTGCGGGTTTTCGCGCCGCCCCATTCTTGTATGAGGAACGTCAACACGATTGGACGACTGCTTTTGTAAGGGGTTTGGTCATGGACATCAAGACGATCGGCGTTGAGGAATGGCTTAACGTTTGGGAGAAGAGCGCTACGTGGGACATTGCTCAGTCGACGATTTCGTCGCTGACCATGGGCGAGCTGCGCGCGCTCGATGAGCAGGACGGCGCCACGTTCTACGAGCGCCTGGACCGCGAGAAGATGAACTACGGCTGGATCGAGGGCTCGCCGGAGTTTAAGGCCGAGGTTGCCAAGCTGTATCGTCGCGAGGTCAATCCCGATCACATTCTGCAGACTAATGGCTGCACGGGTGCTAACCTCAATGCCATCATGGCTGTTGTCGAGCCCGGCGATCACGTGATTGCCGAGTGGCCTACCTATGCGCCGCTCTATGAGATTCCGCGTACGCTCGGTGCCGAGGTCGAGTATTGGGAGCTTCGCGAGGAACTCGGCTGGAAGCCCGATATCGAGGAACTCAAGCGCTTGGTGCGTCCCAATACCAAGCTCATCTGCATCAACAACGCATCGAACCCCATCGGTACGGTGCTCGATGCCGATATGCTCGGCCAGATTGCTGAGATTGCCCGTTCGGTGGGCGCCTACGTGTTGTGCGATGAGGTGTATCTGCCGCTCGAAAACACTGACTCCTTTATGTCGATGGTCGACGTGTACGAGAGGGCCATTGTCACCAACTCGTTGTCGAAGACCTATTCGACGCCTGCGGCCCGCGTGGGCTGGGTCGTGGCCGACGAAGAGGTCTCCAAGCGCATCCGCACCTACCGCGATTACACCATGATCTGCGGCGGCGTGTTCAACGATGCCCTGGCGACCTATGTGCTTGAGCACAGGGACAAGATTCTCGGGCGTAACCGCAAGATCGTGTTTGGTAACCGCGATATCGCGCAGGCTTGGATCGATACGCAGCATCGTGTTTCCTGGACGGCCCCGCAGGGCGTGTCCAGCTCGTTTATCCAGCTGGATATTCCCGAGGATGACGAGGAGTTCTGCAAGCGCCTGCTGGCCGAGAGGGGAGTGCTGTTGGTTCCCGGCAGCCGTTTTGAGCTTCCCTGTGGAGCGCGCCTGGGCTACTGCGCGAGCGAAGATGTTCTTCGCGAGGGCCTGAGGCTTTTGGGCGAGGCGCTGGCAGAGTTCGATCGCTAGGATTCCGATGATCTTCGAGGGCCTTATCTAAATTGGCCGAAGATAATCGAAAACGGACCCGTTTCCCTAGGGGAAGCGGGTCCGTTTTCCCATACCGAGAAGTCAAGTTGTTACAAATGGGGACGTAAAGCGAGTCGGTATCCGCTGGGCCTTATACTGAGCTTCCGGTGAACGGTATCAAGCGTCTGGTAAACGGTAATTTGTTTACCAGAAATGAATAGAACAAACTTTTTTCTGAATAAAAATGAAAATGGTTGAGACGTGGTACGAATCGCTAATTCTATTCATAGCTTTATTGGAAATATACAATTTGAGGGTGGTTTAACAAAGTTTAGTTCCATTTGATTTCTGGATTGAAAACGCGTTTAAGCACGTAAATACACTTTATTAAATCAAAGTGTGCCATGCGTGAAGTATATGTGTATGCCGTTCACCCCTCATATAAAACCGTTCGGGGGCGAGGTGGAAGTATGGACTGATTTTGGATATAAATATGTCGTCAGCAATAACGCCTCACACGGAGGGGCGCTAACGAATCGGCCCTGACAGGGGCCCGAAAGAAAGGTAGGAGGCCATGACGAAAGGTCTGCACGTGCCTTCCGAGATCGGCAAGCTCAGGAAGGTCTGCCTGCACCGTCCCGGCGACGAGCTCCTCAACCTGCCGCCCGACGAGCTCGAGCGACTCCTGTTCGACGACGTCCCGTTCCTTGAGGTCGCGCAGCAGGAGCACGACACCTTCGCCCAGATCCTGAGGGACCAGGGCGTCGAGGTGCTCTACCTCGAGAACCTCGTCGCCGAGGTGTTCGACCAGGTCCCCGGCGCCCGCGCCGAGTTCACCGACCAGTACATCGCCGAGGCGGGCATCCGCGGCCAGCACATGCCGCAGATCGTCCGCGAGAAGCTGGACTCCATCGAGGACAACCTCGAGTTCGTCAAGAAGACCATGGCCGGCATGACCAAGGCCGAGATCGACATGCCCCTCACGGCGTCCACGACCCTCGACTCCCTGGTCAACTCCGAGTCCGAGTCCGACCTGATCATCGACCCGATGCCCAACCTCTACTTCACCCGCGACCCGTTCGCGGTCGTCGGCGAGGGCGTCAACCTCAACCGCATGTACTCGGTCACCCGCAACCGCGAGACCCTGTACGGCAAGTATGTCTTCAAGTACCACCCCGACTACAAGGACGTCTCCCTGTACTTCCGCCGCGACTGCCAGTTCCACACCGAGGGCGGCGACGTGCTGAACATCAACGAGAAGACCCTCGCCGTCGGCATCTCCCAGCGCACCCAGGCGGCCGCCATCGACGTCATGGCCCAGAACATCTTCTGGAACTCCGACTCCAAGGTCGAGCGCATCCTGGCCTTCGACATCCCCGTCTCGCGCGCCTTCATGCACCTCGACACGGTCTTCACCCAGATCGACGTCGATAAGTTCACGATCCACCCCGCCATCATGGGCACCCTGCGCGTCTACGAGCTGACCGCCGGCAAGAACCCGGGCGACGTGAACATCCGCCTGATCGAGGACACCCTCGAGCACGTCCTGGAGGACGCCACCGGCGTCGACCAGGTCAAGCTGATCCCCTGCGGCGGCGGCGACCCGATCGCGGCCTCCCGCGAGCAGTGGAACGACGGCTCCAACACCCTGTGCGTCGAGCCCGGCAAGATCTGCGTCTACGCCCGCAACACCGTCACCAACGACGTGCTGTACAAGGAGGGCCTGGACCTTCTCGTCGTGCCCTCCGCCGAGCTCTCCCGCGGCCGCGGCGGCCCGCGCTGCATGAGCATGCCCTTCTGGCGCGAGGACCTCTAAGGTTTTCCGTTTCCGGTGCGGTCCCCCTACAACCGCACCGGCTTCGCCCGTTAAACGGGCAACACTAATTCTTACGTAATTCATTTCTTCGAAAGGAATCGAACCATGGGTGTTAACCTCTCCGGCCGTAGCTTCCTCAAGCTTCTCGACCTCACCACCGAGGAGATCGAGTACCTGCTCAAGCTCTCCAAGAACTTCAAGGACATGAAGCGCGCTGGTGTTCCGCACCGCTATCTCGAGGGCAAGAACATCGTTCTGCTCTTCCAGAAGACCTCCACTCGTACCCGCTGCGCCTTCGAGGTCGGCGGCATGGATCTGGGCATGGGCGTCACCTACCTCGATCCGGGTTCGTCGCAGATGGGCAAGAAGGAGTCCATCGAGGACACCGCCCGCGTTCTCGGCCGCATGTATGACGGCATCGAGTTCCGCGGCTTTGCCCAGGACGACGTCGAGGAGCTCGCTGCTAAGTCCGGCGTGCCCGTGTGGAACGGTCTGACCACTGAGTGGCATCCCACCCAGATGCTCGCCGACATCCTGACCGTCCAGGAGAACTTCAACTACGACATCAAGGGCAAGACCCTCGTCTTCATGGGCGACTGCAAGAACAACGTCGCTCGCTCCCTCATGGTCGTCTGCTCCAAGCTCGGCATGAACTTCGTGGCCTGCGGCCCCGAGGAGTGCATGCCCGCCGACGACGTCATCGAGGCCTGCAAGCCCATCGCCGAGGCCAACGGCTGCACCATCAAGCTGACCACCGACGTCAAGGACGGCGTCACCGGTGCCGACGTTCTCTACACCGACGTGTGGGTCTCCATGGGCGAGCCCGACGAGGTCTGGGCCGAGCGCATCGCTCAGCTCACCCCGTATCGTGTCACCTCCGAGGTCATGGCTATGGCCAACCCGGGTGCCATCTTCCTGCACTGCCTGCCCAGCTTCCACGACACCAACACCACCATTGGCGCCGAGAAGTGCGAGCAGTTCGGCATCACCGAGCAGGAGGTCACCGACGAGGTCTTCGAGAGCCCCGCTTCCAAGGTCTTCGACGAGGCCGAGAACCGCATGCACACCATTAAGGCTGTCATGTACGCCACGCTCAAGTAAGAGCATCTAGCATCTCGCTCGGGGTGTATTACTGCACACCCCGAGCGGTTTTATCAGGTAAAAATCTCGCATCAAGCGGCAGGCACGGCACGGAAGAGCCGCTTCGGGCGAGATCAGTAAATGATTTATGAAGGGGGGATGAGAACTATGACTGAGACCGCTAAGAAAAAGCGCGGTATGCCTTCATCGTTCACCATTCTTCTTGCTCTGCTGGCAATCGTCGCGGTTGTTACCGTTATCGTCTCCGGTACGTCCGGTGGCGAGGTTACCGCTGCCCGCCTGAGCGATTTCTGCACCGCCCCGGTCAAGGGCTTCGCTGACGCTCTGCCCGTCTGCCTCTTCGTTATGATCCTCGGCGGCTTCCTCGGCATGATGACCGAGACCGGCGCCCTGGACAACGGCATTGCCGTTCTGGTGCAGAAGCTTAAGGGCAATGAGATCATGCTCATTCCCGTGCTGATGCTCATCTTCTCCCTCGGTGGTACCACCTATGGTATGTGCGAGGAGACCGTTCCCTTCTACGCCCTGCTCGCCGCTACCATGATGGCCGCTGGCTTCGACCCCATGGTCGGCGCCGCTACCGTCCTGCTCGGCGCTGGCTGCGGCTGCCTCGGCTCCACGGTTAACCCGTTCGCCGTCGGCGCTGCCGTCGACGCTCTGACCGGTGTTGGCATTGAGGTCAACCAGTCCATCATCATCGGCCTCGGTGCCGTCCTGTGGATTGTTACCACTGCCATGTCCATCTTCTTCGTCATGAGCTATGCCAAGAAGGTCAAGGCTGACAAGGGTTCCACCATCCTTTCGATGCAGGAGCTCAAGGACGCCGAAGAGGCTCACGGCAAGGCTGCTTCCGAGGTTAACAAGGAGGTCAAGCTCACCGGTCGCCAGAAGGGTGTTCTGATCGCCTTTGCCTTCACCTTCGTCGTCATGATCGTCGGCTTCATCCCGCTGGCCGACCTCAACGAGGGCGTCGCCAACTTCTTCGATGCTGGCGCTGTCTATGACGCCGACGGTAACGCCATCGTTCAGGGCTGGTCTGCCCTGATCACCGGCCTGCCCATTGGCCAGTGGTACTTCGACGAGGCTTCCACCTGGTTCTTCCTCATGGCTATCCTGATCGGTATCATCGGTGGCCTGTCCGAGAAGCAGATCGTCAACACCTTCATCACCGGCGCTGCCGACATGATGTCCGTTGTCCTCGTCATCGCTCTTGCCCGTGGTATCTCCGTCCTCATGGCTAGCACCGGCCTCGACGTCTACGTCCTCGATGCTGCCGCCAATGCTCTGGCTGGCCTGTCCGGCGTGATCTTCGCTCCCATGAGCTTCCTGGTCTACTTCGGCCTGTCCTTCCTGATCCCCTCGACCTCCGGTATGGCTACTGTCTCCATGCCCATCATGGGACCGCTGGCTGTTAAGCTCGGCTTCTCGCCCGAGGTCATGGTTATGATCTTCTCCGCCGCCATCGGCGTCGTGAACCTGTTCACCCCGACCTCCGGCGCCATCATGGGCGGTCTTGCCCTGGCCAAGATCGAGTGGACGACCTGGCTCAAGTTTGCGCTTAAGCTCATCGTCGCTCTCTCCGTCGTCTGCGCCGTCATCCTGACCATCGCTTGCGTGATGCTCTAAGTACCCCTTGGGTACCCCACGGAAACCATGACGATCCTGTAAAGGATCACCTGGTCATCGTCTGTCCGGTGGGGTAACCCCACCGGTAGACTCCTACCTTTAGCCTCCTCCCGTTCCGTGCGCGGGGGGAGGCGCTTTTTTGTTCCGCGGTTTTACCAAACCGCGGAACCGGTCGACGCTGCGCGCCCGCCAGAGCGGCAATCTGACGTTCAATCGTCGGGCATGGCCAAAAGGCCTATGCCCTCCTCTTTCACGTCACCTTGCTCGCTCTGGCGGGCGCTCGCTGACTTATGCTCCACCTGCGATGTTTCCATTATTGATGCAAAGGGGTCAGGTTAGCTTGTACCAAAAAGGGGAAGTTGCGGTGGAATAGCTCCTGTTTGTGTGTCCTGAGGGACTAAGCGGGAACTATTCCACCGCAACTTATCGATGGCGTGTTTGGTTGGTGCCTGTTGATGGCCTGGGCATCGGGGAGGGTCTGCTCCGTTATAATCGCGTAGAAACTTAATTTACGAAACGGGACGGGAGCCATACATGCGCCAGGGTTTCGACAACGCGAAGTATATCGAGCTGCAGGCCGCTCATATTAAGGAGCGCATCTCGCAGTTTGGCGGCAAGCTGTATTTGGAGTTTGGCGGCAAGCTGTTTGACGACTATCACGCGAGCCGCGTGCTGCCGGGTTTTGAGCCGGACAGCAAGTTTCGCATGCTCAAGAGCATAGCCGACGATGTCGAGGTTATCATCGCGATCAACGCGAACCACATCGAGAAAAACAAGGCTCGTGGTGACCTTGGCATTACCTATGACGAGGATGTGCTGCGCCTGGTTGACCTGTTCCGCGGTAACGGCTTTGCCGTCGCGGCTGTGGTCATCACCCAGTACGCCGGCCAGCCCGCTGCCGATGTGTTCCGCAACCGCCTGAACGCGCTCGGTATTCCCGCCAAGCTGCACTATCCCATCGAGGGGTATCCGCACGATGTCGATCTGATCGTGTCCGACGATGGCTATGGCAAGAACGAGTTTGTCGAGACCACCCGACCGCTCGTTGTGGTTACTGCCCCCGGTCCTGGCTCGGGCAAGCTTGCCACCTGCCTGTCTCAGCTCTATCACGAGCACAAGCATGGCACGGCCGCCGGCTATGCCAAATTCGAGACCTTCCCGGTTTGGAATCTGCCTCTTACGCATCCGGTCAATATTGCCTACGAGGCCGCCACGGCAGACCTCGATGACGCCAACATCATCGACTCCTTCCACCTGGAGGCCTACAACAAGACCACGGTCAACTACAATCGCGACGTCGAGGCCTTCCCGGTAGTCCGTGCCCTGATGGAAAAGATTCTGGGCAAGAGCCCCTACCAGAGCCCTACGGACATGGGCGTCAATATGGTCGGCTTTGCCATCACCGATGACGATGCCTGCCGCGACGCTTCCAAGATGGAGATCGTTCGCCGCTACTTTACCGCGGTCGAAAATGTGCGCCGTACCGGCGTGGGCGATGAGCAAGTCGACCGCCTCGAGCTCATTATGAAGAAAGCCGGCATCGATAAGAACTACTCACCGGCGCGGTCGGCCGCCCTTACCAGGGAACAGCTGACGGGTGGTCCCGTGGGCGCCATGGTTATGCCCGATGGCTCCGTGGTGACCGGTAAGACCTCCACGCGTCTGGGCGCCGCAAGTTCGCTCATCATGAATGCGCTTAAGCATGTTTCGGGCGTCGACCTTGAGCTCGAGGTCATCAGCGATGAGGCGATTGAGCCCATCAGCAAGCTCAAGACGCATTTCCTGGGCAGCAAAAACCCGCGCCTGCATACCGACGAGACGCTTATGGCGCTCTCGATCACCTCGGCTACGAGTGAGACGGCCGCCCGCGTCCTTTCGGGCCTGGAGCAGCTGCGCGGCTGCGATGCCTTCTTTAGTGTGATCATCTCTCCGACGGACGAGACGGTGCTGCGCAAGTTGGGCATCAACGTGTGCTGCGAGCCCAAGTTTGAGCGCCGCGGTTTCTTCCATCGCTAAGTTTGAAGCACTGCGGTAATTGCATTGCATTTTGGCCGTATCGGGTTAGCGCCCGGTACGGCTTTTTGATCAATAAAGCGTCTATTTCGGCGAAAAATAGCTGTTTACCTGCCTAGAAACAATTTGATCGGTATACAATAACCGTAACTGTTTCATCCTTAGCGGGATGCCGCATGATGGATATTACCTGCCATCGTGAGGTGTGTCGGTCGCGCACGGCGCGTTAGATGCTCGTGCTCGGTTTGAGGAGGCTGCTATGGCGGGCAAGGGTCGTGCGAGTGTTAACGATATGAAGCGTGTCGAGGTGCTGGTGTTGATGGAGATCGACCAGCAAACCGAAGACAATGGCGGGCCGTATGGTTTCTCGCGCAAAACGCTTGCCGAGCGCGTGGGGGTTTCGCCGTATCGTGCCCGCGCCGCAATCGATCGCTTGGATTCCGAAGGTATGATTGATGTCGTCTCGCGTTATAGCGACGACGGCGGTCAGCTTGCAAATGGCATTTGCCTTACCGAACGTGGCGAATGGTATCTTGAGGGCGTCCGTACCGGCATGCTCGTTCAAGAAATGCTTGAGGACGAGGTTGCTGATCGATAGCAGCATGTAACCCTTGCCATAGCGACGCCGCCTGGGAAACCGGGCGGCGTTTTGTTTCAAGATTGAGAAATGCAATCGCACGCGAGAAAAATTGCGGACGGTCCGCGGCGCGAGTATTACAATGAAGACCCGTAAGATGTGGATAAACAACTTCTACGGGAAGCGCAGGTAACTCAATATGACCAAGCATGTGTTCGTAACCGGTGGCGTGGTTTCGTCCCTAGGCAAGGGTATCACCGCGGCCTCGCTGGGCCGTCTACTCAAGTCGCGTGGCTACAAAGTAACGATGCAGAAGGCCGACCCGTATCTGAACGTCGACCCCGGTACCATGAGCCCGTTCCAGCATGGTGAGGTCTTTGTAACCGAGGATGGTTACGAGTCCGACCTGGACCTGGGTCATTACGAGCGCTTTATTGATGAGAACCTGACCCGCGATTCCAACTTTACGACCGGTGCCATCTACAAAAGCCTCATCGCCCGCGAGCGTCGCGGCGACTTTTTGGGCGGTACCGTGCAGGTGATTCCTCACGTCACCAATGCCATTAAGGATAAGTTCCGCCGCATCGAGGAGCAGACCGGCTCCGATGTAGTCATCACCGAGCTGGGTGGCACGATCGGCGACATCGAGTCCCAACCGTTTGTCGAGGCCATTCGTCAGTACCGCAAGGAGGCCGGCCCCGAGAACGTCTGCTACATCCACGTGTCGCTCGTTCCCTATATCGCCGCCGCCCACGAGGTCAAGACCAAGCCCACGCAGCATTCCGTCAAGGAGCTCCGCAGCTTTGGCATCCAGCCCGATATTATCGTGTTGCGCTCCGACCACCATATCGATGACGCTATCCGCGGAAAGATCGCAAGCTTCTGCGACGTCGACACCGATTGCGTCTTTACCAACGAGGACTGCGCGAGTATTTACGATGTTCCGCAGCTGCTTGCCGAGCAGGACTTTGACCTGCGCATTTGCGAGCGCCTGGGTCTGGACCCGCGTGAGCGCGACATGAGCGAGTGGAACGAGTTCCTGCGCAAACAGAATCACGCCAACCATCACGCCGACAAGGTGAAGATCGCCGTCGTTGGCAAGTACACGCAGCTGCCCGATGCGTACCTGTCGGTTATCGAGGCCCTGCACCATGCGGGCGTCTTCTACGATCGCCATGTGGACGTCCAGCTGGTCGACGGCGAGAGCCTCGACGAGCAGAATGTCTCCGAAGTTCTGGGCGACGCTTCGGGCATCCTGGTCCCCGGCGGCTTTGGCAAGCGCGCCCTGGAGGGCAAGATCCTCGCGGCCGAGTTTGCCCGCGAGCACAAGATTCCGTATCTGGGCATTTGCCTGGGTATGCAGGTGGCCGTGTGCGAGTTCGCCCGCAACGTCGTCGGCCTTGCCGGCGCCAGCTCCTCCGAGTTCGACCCGGACGGTCCGTTTAGCGTCATCGATCTGATGAGCTCGCAGGAGGATGTGACCGAGAAGGGCGGCACCATGCGCCTGGGCGCCTATCCGTGCAAGCTCGCCGCCGATACCCTCGCTCGCGAGGCATATGGCGAGGATCTCGTCTACGAGCGTCACCGTCACCGCTTTGAGTTTAACAACGCCTTCCGCGACCAGCTCGAGGACGCCGGCTTGGTTATCTCTGGCCTCTCGCCCGACGAGCGCCTGGTCGAGATGGTCGAGCTGCCGCGCGACGTGCATCCGTGGTATGTGGCAACCCAGGCTCACCCCGAATTCAAGAGCCGTCCGACCAACCCGCAGCCGCTGTTCCGAGAGTTCGTGCGTGCCTCGATCGGTCAGCACGAGGGTGTCGATCGCCTGCAGGTGACGCCCATGAACCTCGCTACGGACTAAGGGTGCCGGCGAACAAAGAACATACCGAAGCTACTCCCTCGTCGCTCGCCGTGGCGGCGGGGGAGTATCTCGATTACCTCGCGGTCGAGCGGGGTTTGGCGCGCAACACGATTGCGGCCTATCGTCGTGACCTGACGACGTACTGCGCCTATCTGGAGCGGGCGGGCATCATGTCTTTTGATGAGGTGACTCGTCAGGTCGTGGAGGGCTTTGTCGCCGACCGTCGCGATGGGGGCTATTCCGATGCCTCGGTGGAGCGTGCGCTTGCGGCCGTGAAGGGCCTGCATGCCTTTTTGGTGCGCGATGGGGCTGTGGCCCAAAATCCAACAGCGGCGTTGCGCCTGCCTAAAAAGGCTGAGCGTTTGCCGGAGTATCTATCGGTGGAGGATGTCTCGGCGCTGCTCGATCAAGACTTCCCCGAGGGCGAGATGGGCTTGCGCGACCATGCCATCTTGGAAGTGCTCTACGGATGCGGTTTGCGTGTGAGCGAGTTGGTGGGGCTCGATGTGGGCGATATCCATATCGACGATGGTTTTGTACTCGTTCGCGGTAAGGGCTCAAAGGAACGCCTGTCCCCGTTGGTGGGAAGCGCGGCGCGAGCTCTGACGCGCTATATAACTGAGGGGCGTTCTCGCTTGGCGGCCCATGCCCGCGGAACCGAGACCTCGGCGGTCTTTTTAAATAAGAACGGCCGCCGTCTGTCGCGCCAGGGCATCCATGCCATCTGTGAGCGCTACGGGCGCCAGGTAGGGCTGGTGGGGCTCCATCCCCATACGCTGCGCCACTCCTTTGCCACCCATATGCTTGCGGGCGGCGCAGACCTCCGTGTGCTACAGGAGATCTTGGGACATGCCGATATATCGACCACGCAGGTCTACACGCATGTCGATCGTACGCAACTGACCGAGGTCTATCTGGCGGCGCACCCGCTGGCACATCGTTAACACATCGCTGGCCTGCATATCTATA
Source organism: uncultured bacterium (assembly GCA_905215065.1). Classification (GTDB taxonomy): domain Bacteria; phylum Actinomycetota; class Coriobacteriia; order Coriobacteriales; family Coriobacteriaceae; genus Collinsella. The sequence goes on from CAJMOF010000001.1 coordinate 39,658, forward strand.
GGTATTTGGGGACGGGCCCCAGATTGCCGCTGCGTGCTTTTGCGCGCGCATGGGCAATCTGGGGCCCGTCCCATTTTTCGCCACTTGTCGTCGCGGTGGTGGGCCGCACGTGCCTTGGGTGGGGGAGTTTGGGGGCGATGTGAACGCCATGTAAAGGGACGCAAAAATCGCCTCAAGGTCAACTTGAAGGTTGAGGTTGAAAGGCGGGGTGCCACAGGTGGCATCCCGCCGTTGCTGTAAACACAACATATTGTGTTTACGAACATATGATTGGGGGTGTTTTGCAATATATGGTGGGTGGAGTGGTGGGTCGGGGTGGGGGAAGGGGTGGGGAAAGGTGTTGAAAAATGGGGCGGTTCCCCATATTATTAATGACGTCGACAGGCGGGGTGGTTCCCCGCGTACGTGCCATCTGAGTAACCGAGGGGAGGGCGCACATGGGAATGACTGGTGCATACGAGCGCAATCTCGATGCAAAAGGTCGTCTGTCCCTGCCTGCACCCCTTCGCGAGGAGCTTGGAGAGCACGTTCGCGTGTTCAAAGCCCTGGATGTCGATGCTCTGTACGTGTTCTCTGCCGAGGCCTTCGATAAGTGGGTCGAAGGACTCTTCGCGGGTCGTGAGGGCCACGAGGGTTTTAACCCGCGTGACATTAACGACCAGAAGCTCATGAGGGCGATCAACAAGCGCACCACGTCGATGGACGTGGACAGCGCCGGTCGTATCGGTCTTTCAGAGTCTCTCCGCAAACAGGCGAACCTCGACCGCGAGGTCACGGTTGTGGGCAACTACGACCACCTTGAGGTTTGGGATCGCGCCGCGGCCGATGAGGACGATGACGATGAGGCCCTGCTGGACCTCTTCTTCTCGTAAGGGCAAGGCACGGGTAACGGATGGAGCGTGGGATCTTGACACAAGAATATCGGCATGAACCTGTCATGCTCGGCGAAGTGCTTGAGTCGCTGCGGCTAAAGAGCGGCTCCGTTGTCTGCGATTGCACCCTTGGCGGTGCCGGCCATTCGGTAAAGATGGCCGCGCAGGTGGGGGAGACGGGCCTTTTGCTCGGCGTCGATCAGGACGACATGGCCCTCGAGGCCGCTGGCGCTCGTCTGGACCGCGAGGTTCCCGGCGTTCCGCACCAGCTGCTGAAGGGCAACTTCGGCGACTTGGACGAGCTGCTTTGCTCGGCCGAGGTGCCCGGGGTCGATGGCTTCCTGTTCGATTTGGGCGTTTCGTCACCGCAACTCGATATCCCTGGCAGGGGCTTTTCGTATAACGAGGACGCCCCATTGGACATGCGGATGGATCCGGGTAATAACACCTTAAACGCAGCTGAGGTCATCAACACCTATAACGAACACGACCTCGCCCGGATTCTACGCGTCTACGGCGAAGAGAAGTTCGCCTCGCAGATCGCGCGCGAGATCGTGCGCCGCCGCGAGCAAGAACCGATCGAAACCACCGGCCAATTTGTCGAGATCATCAAGGCGGGTATCCCGGCTGCCGCTCGTCGGCATGGCGGACATCCGGCCAAGAAAAGTTTCCAGGCCATTCGCATCGAGGTCAATCACGAGCTCGATGTGCTCGAACGAGGGCTTGATGCCGCCACCAGGTGGCTCAACCCGGGCGGACGTATCTGCGTCATCTCGTATCACTCGCTCGAGGACCGTATCGTAAAGAATCACTTTAAGGAGATGAGCCAGGGGTGCACGTGTCCGCCGGAGATTCCGGTGTGCGTGTGCGGCAACGTGCCGATACTCAAGGTCATCACTCGCAAACCCTTGGTTGCCCAGTCTGATGAGGTCGAGCGCAACCCTCGGGCGAGATCAGCCAAAATCCGCGTGGCGCAGCGTCTGTAGGCGCGACCGCGCGATATTGGACCTCCCGCTCGCACCATAAACGAAGCTTAAACACACTACCAACGTACTCGGGATGGGAGGCGGCATATCATGGGCTACAACACTTCAAGCGCAGCACTCGCCTATGATATGAACGCCATGCCCGCCTATCGTGAGACGCCGCAGGCCCCCGTTGCTCCCCGTGAGCAGCGCACGCCGCGCTTTGATGTCTACACGGGCGCGGGCCGTCAGGCAAACCAGGCGGTAAGCCCGGTTTTCATGAGCGTTCTTAAAACGTTTTGCATCATTGCGGCTATCTTCATGACGATCGGCGTCGCCCGCGTGGCGCTCGCCGGCGTTACGGCCCAGGTGCTCAACAGCAACGCCGAGCTTACCAACACGCTCGAAAAGGCGACCGATGAGAGCTCCGACCTGGAGGTCATGCATTCGGTCTATGGCGCCGACACGCGCATTCGCGACCTTGCGGGCGCTTATGGCATGGTGGAGCCCAGCGAGAGCGTTACACTTGACTTTTCGCAGGATGCAGCCGCGGGCGCCAACGCGACCGCGACCGCTCAGTAGCAAGACGGTAGCTGAGTATGACAAATGACTATCGCCGCGGTTCCGATGGGGGCCGCGGTTCTGGACGTCCCTCGTTGCGGGGACGTTCTGGTTATCAAGGAACGGGTCGGCAATCTTACAACGCCGGGCAGTCCCGTGGCAACGACCCGGCGTCGCGACTTCGCGGCTCGGGCGGCCCTCAAGTGCATAACACCAGGTCGCGCAAGAGTTCGTCGACCGAATGGCTCACAGGCACGCCTCTGCCTCGCCGCAAAGCCGTCATGGGCTTCATTGGGCTTGGCTTGGGCTTGGGCGTCTTTCGCCTTGCCGACTATCAAATTGTCGAAGCCGATAAACTGCGCGAGCGTGCCGATGCGCGCCGCCTGCTTGCACAGACCCTCTATGCCAAACGTGGCACCATCTACGACCGCAACGGTAACGTGCTGGCGTCGTCGGTCGAATGTCGCAACATCGCCGTGAACCCCCAGCTTGTCGAGGATGTTGACAAGACGGTGTCGGCGCTGGTCAAGGCAACTGGAATCGATAAAAAGACCTGCCGCAAGCTCGTTGAGTCCGATGGAACCTGGGTGTATATCAAGCGCCAGGTGGACGAAGACGACGCTGCGGCGCTGGAGAAGAAGAACCTGCCCGGCGTGCTTTTTGAGCAGGCCATGAAGCGCGTATATCCATACGGCAATCTGGCATCGCAGGCGCTGGGTGTAGTGAATGTAGACAACGACGGCTTGACGGGTCTCGAAAAGCAATACAACAAGCTTCTGACCGGCACGAACGGCTCTCTCGTACGCGAGCGCGCGAGGGACGGCAGCTATATCGCGGGCGGTGCCTATAAAAAGGTGGCTGCGGTCGACGGCGTTGATATCGTGACGACGCTCGACGTCAATATCCAGCGTGCGGCCGAGGATGCCCTGGCAGAGGCTGTCGAGAAGACAAAGGCCAAGAACGGCTCGGCGCTGGTCACCGATCCTACGACAGGCGAGATCTTGGCAGCCTGCTCGTACCCGACCTACGACCAGACCGATCTGGAGAACGCCAAGACCGAGGATATGAACCTGCGCCTGGTCACCGACGCCTACGAGCCCGGCTCGGTCTTTAAGACGCTCGTGGCGGGCGCCGGCTTCGACTTGGGCGTCGTGCGATCGAGTACGTCGTTTGAAGTGCCGGCGAGCATCAAGGTGGGCGACGATACCGTCACCGATGCCGACAAGCGCGACTATGCCATGACCATGGATGTACGCGAGATGATGCGCCGTTCGTCCAACGTGGGTTTTGTCCTGGTGGGGCGCAAGATCGGTGCCGACGACTTTGCCGCCTATGTGGACAAGTGGGGCATCGGTCACAGCTCGGGTGTCGATTTTCCGGGCGAGAGCCTGGGCATCGTCAAGGAGCGTGACCAGTATGACGGCGCCACGCTGGGCTCGATGAGCTTTGGACAGGCGTTGTCCGTCTCGCCGATTGAGATCGCACGTGCCGTGGGCGGCATCGCCAACGGCGGCGTGATGATGACCCCGCACTTCTATAAGTCCAGCAAAGGCGACGAGAAGGACTGGGGCGAAGGCGAGCGCGCGATTTCGGAGGACGCCGCATCCCAGGTGACATCGTGCATGCAGACGGTCGTGTCGGAGGGAACGGGCGTTGGCGGCGCGGTTGACGGCTATGACGTGGCAGGTAAGACCGGTACGGCCGAACGTGCCGACGAGAACGGCGGCTACCTCAAGGAGAACTACATGTCGTCCTTTATGGGTTTTGCACCGGCACAATCGCCCAAGGTGCTGTGCTATATCACGCTCGACGGAACGCCGAGCGGCTCAGATGCCGCTGCGGTTCCGTTCCAGTCCATTATGGCCAACGCGCTCGACGTGCTGGGTATCCCGCACACGAAGTAGGGGGTTACAATCTTTGGGGCGTGGTTTGTTGTCCCATATGAGGGGTGTTCACATGCCCTGCACCACGCATGCGCGGCGCTGGGATACAATACGCCGATAGCATTATTAGGTTTACAGGGGAGCTGCAATGATAGAGATCGCCGTCAACAACCTCGCGGCCGCAACAGGGGCCCGAACCGTGACGGGAGAAGCCGATCGGGTATGCCGCGGGTGCGTTATCGACTCGCGCCAGGTCGAGGAAGGGACGATTTTCGTCGCCTTTCCCGGTGAAAACGTCGACGGCAATGATTTTGCTTCCCGTGCCGTCCAGTCGGGTGCCGGCGCCGTCGTGATGACGCGTGAGCCCGAGGCCGAGCTGGTCTCGCTGGCACAGGACAAGGGCTGTGCCATCTTGCTGACCGATGATCCCGAGGAGTTTCTGCTGCGTTTGGCGCACGCGTATCGCCTTGAGCTTGGCTGCCTGGTCGTTGGCATTACCGGTTCCATCGGCAAGACGACGACCAAGGACGTGCTCGCCGCTGTGCTCGCCAAGCGCTATCGCGTTTGGGCCACCAAGGGCAATTTCAATAACCTGATCGGCATGCCGCTCACGGTGCTTTCCGCTCCGGCCGATACCGAGGTTCTGGTGCTCGAGATGGGCATGAACCATTTCCACGAGATTGAGCGCCTGTCCCAGTCCGCCAATCCCAACCTTGCCATCGTGAGCAAGATCGGTACCTCTCATATCGGCATTTTGGGCAGCCGCGAGAACATCGCCCGCGCTAAGGCCGAGATTGTCCAGGGTATGTGCGCCGCCGGCGACTATTTGCCGCTGCTGGTTTTGGGCGGCGAGGACGACTTTACGCCATTCATTCGCGATACGTTCGCCCGGCCTGCTGGTATCGACGTGATGCTGGCCGGCGTCTCGGACGATGATGAGGTTCGTGCCCGCGACGTTCGCGTTGATGACGAGGGCCGTCCGGTCTTTACGCTCGATTTTGGCCAGGGCGAGACGATCGATACCATGCTTGCCATCCCCGGCGTGCAGTCCGTTCCTAATGCCGTTAAGGCCGCCGCGGTTGCCTATCGCCTGGGCGTGACGCCCGAGCAGATCGATGCTGCCTTTAGGGGCCTCACGATCACCGGTCACCGCCAGGAGATCAAGCGCGCCAAGAGCGGTGCCCGCGTCATCGACGATTCCTATAACGCCAGTGCCGAATCTATGGCTGCTGGCCTCGATCTGCTGTGCTCGCTTTCGTGTACGGGGTCTCGCATGGCGATCCTGGGCGAGATGGGCGAGATGGGCGATGAGGCTCCTCGCATGCATGAGCTCGTGGGCGCCTATGCCGCCGCCAAGAAGCTCGACATGCTGGCGTGCGTGGGTGGTGAGCTGGCCCAGCTTATGGCCGATGCCGCACGCATGATGGGCATGGACGAGGACCGCATCCAGGTGTTCTCCGATTATCAGCAGGTGCTCGACCGCATGGGCGGTGCGCTTGAAAAACATGATGTTGTACTGGTCAAGGGTTCCCGCTTTGTTGAGCTCGACCGCTTTGTGGAAGGTGTGTGCTAGCCCATGTTCGGCAATCCCTCGTATCCAACGTATCAGGCTTTTTTGGGGCTTGGCATCGCCGCAGCCATTGCGCTGCTGCTCATGCCGTGGTGGATCAAGCTGCTCAAGGTCGAGGGTATCGGCCAGCAGGTTCGTGCCGACGGCCCCAAGCGTCATTTGGTTAAGCAGGGAACGCCCACCATGGGTGGCGTTGTCATCCTCGTCGCGATCTCGCTGACCTGCCTGCTGATGGGCAAGCTCACCACCGAGCTCGTACTCGTGCTGCTCGCCACGCTGGCGACCGGCGTGCTGGGCCTGATCGATGACCTGACCTCCGTTACGCATGGGCGCTCGCTCGGTCTGACGCCCCATGCCAAGATGATCGGCCTAACCATTATCTGTGTCACCTTTACGGTACTTGCCGTCAACTGGTGCGGCGTCGCCCCCGAGATTCGTTTTCCCGGTGGGTTGACGATCGACCTTGGCGTGCTTTCGACTACCATCTGCGGCTATTCGTTCCCGTGGCTCTATATTGTCTTTTGCTGGCTGATGATTGCCGGTCTTTCTAATGCCGTGAACCTGACCGATGGCCTTGACGGTCTTGCTGGCGGCACCTCCATGATCGCCATGCTCGCCATGGCTGCCATGGCGTTTTTGCATGGAGACGTGAACCTGTCCATCTTCTGCACCGCGTGTGCCGGTGCCTGCTTGGGCTTTCTGTGGTTCAACTGCTATCCGGCGAGCATCTTTATGGGCGATACCGGCTCGCTTGCCCTGGGCGCCGCGTTTGCCTGCACGTCCATCATGACCAACACCGAGGTCGTCTCCCTCATCATCGGCGGCCTATTTATCGGTGAGACCCTGTCGGTCATGATTCAGGTTGTCTACTTCCACTTTACGCACAAGCGCGTCTTCCTTATGGCGCCCATCCATCATCATTTCGAAAAGAAGGGCTGGGCCGAGACCAAGGTCGTCATCCGTTTTTGGATTATCGCTGCTGCCTTTGGTGCCGTTGGCCTTGCTCTGTTCTTCCAGTTGGGATAGTGGTCTTTCATGCCTCTTGCTGATGTCTTTAGCCTGCTCGTTTTGGGTCAGGGCAAATCCGGTCTCGATGTCGCCCGCTGGGCGCTGGCACATCCCGAGCGCGTAAGCGCCGTTACCGTGTATGGCGGCGGCACCTCTGAGCCCAATGATGCCACGCGTGCGCTCGAGGCTGCTGGTGCGTCGTTTGTCTATGGGACCGAACAGGTCGAGGGCGCCTATGACGTATGCGTGACATGCCCGGGCATCTCGGAGTTCTCGGGCTTCTTTAAGGCCGGGCTCGAGCATGCCGCTCAGATTATGGGTGAGCCCGAGTTTGCCTATCGCCTGTCGCCCGATAACTGGATTGCCATCACGGGCACCAACGGCAAGACAACCACCACGTCGCTGACCGATTATCTGCTCAAGGTTGCCGGCGAGGCCAGCGTAGCTGTCGGCAACATCGGCGAGCCGCCGGTCAACGAGATTGACGGCCGAGCCCACAACGAGTGGTTTGTGGCTGAGCTCTCGAGCTATCAGATTGCTACGACCACCGAGCTCCACCCTCGCGTGGCGGTGCTGCTCAACATCACTCCCGACCACTTGGGCTGGCATAAGAGCCATAAGAACTATGCGCTTGCCAAGATCAAACTGTTTGACAATATGGTCGATGACGATCTGGTGGTCGTCGACGTCGAAGACGCCGGCATCCACGAGTTCGATGAGTACATCTACACGCCGGGTCGTCGCATCTGCAAGGTTGCCTTTGACGAGCCAGAGGGTGAGGATGTCGCCTTTGTGCGCGATGGCAAGATGATCGTGCGCCTGAAGGGCGTCGAGACCCCGCTCATCGCTACATCCGAGCTCAAGATCTCGGGCCATCACAATGTTATCAATGCTCTGTGCGCTGCCACGGCTGCGCTGGCCGTCGGTGCCGATCCCGAGGGCATTTGCCGCGGTCTGGCCTCGTTCCAGCCGCTCGAGCACCGCGTGGAGCCGTGCGGCGAGATTGACGGAGTGCGCTACGTCAACGATTCCAAGGCGACCAACACCGACGCGGTCGAGAAGGCACTGACGGCGTTTCCCGATGACGACGTGATTTTGCTGCTCGGCGGCCACGATAAGGGCACGCCGCTCACGGACTTCGCGCGCGTTGTTATGGATAACGTACGCTCGGTCGTCTGCTTTGGCGATGCGCGCGAACGCTTCACCGCCGCTATGGACGAGGCCGATGTCGATGGCGATGTGGATATCGCCCAGGCGGATGACCTACGCGATGCCGTGGACGTTGCCCGTTCGCTGTCGAGCCGTGGCGACGTGATCTTACTTTCTCCTGCCTGCTCTTCGTTCGATGAGTTCTCGGGCTATGAGGAGCGCGGCCGCGTGTTTAAGGACTATGTGGCCCAGCTTGCCGCTGCAGCGAAATCGCAAATGGAATAGGGGTTGCCGGTGAGAGAGGAGAGCCCCCGACAAGGTATGAGGAGGCCCGACTCGGACCGTGCTTCCTCGCGGCGTAGCACACCGCGTTCCGGACGCGGCGGGCAGTCGTTTAGCGAACGCTATATTGCCGGCGTTCCCGCCCGTATCATGCGCCCCCGTCTGATATTCATGGCCTGTCTGTTTATCTTGGTGTGTTTTGGCCTGCTGATGGTGTACTCGGCGTCTTCGGTCGAGGCGCTGCACGAGAATGGCTCAGCGACGTTTTTTCTGGGTAGACAGGTCGCGTTTGCCGTGGTCGGTGTTCTGGCGCTGATTGCCATCGTGCGCATTTTGCCGGACAGCTGGTTTGGGGAGGATGTGCTCAGGATCTTCCTATTCGTCATGATGTTCTTGCTTCTGCTGGTGTTCTTGGTGGGCAGCGGCAGCCGTGGCGCCACGCGCTGGCTCAACATCGCCGGCATTCAGTTCCAGCCTTCCGAGTTTTTAAAGCCATTTGCCATTGCGTATTCGGCCATCATGCTTGATCGCTTCTTTTCGCCCGGTGGCAACATCAACGAATTCCTTCGCAAGATGGGCATCTACCTGGGCATTTCGCTCTTTCTGATCTTTATCCAGCCCGATTTCGGTACCGTCCTGATCATCCTGTTGACTCTCATGTGCATGGCGTTATTTGCGGGCCTCGACCCCAAATTAATCATCGGCGTGATAATCTTCGGCATTCTCGTGATCGTGATTGCGCTTGTTGCAGAGCCGTACCGTATGGTGCGTATCCAGGTTGCCTTGAACCCTTGGGCCGACGAGTATGGTGACGGCTATCAGGCCACGCTTGCCATCATGGCCTTTGCCTCGGGCGGTCTGTTCGGCCGTGGCATCGGCAACTCAACCATGAAGTACTCGTATCTGCCCGAGGCGCACAATGACTACATCCTGGCCATCATTGGCGAGGAAGTCGGTTTTGTCGGAACCGTGCTGTTCTTCTTGGTGTTTGCGATGCTGATCTACTCGGCGTTTCGCATTGCCGAGCAGGCGACCGATCGTCGGGGCGCGCTCATGGCGTCTGGCTCCGCGGTCATTCTCGCGGTGCAGTTTTTGATCAATGCGTTGGGCATCCTCAACGTGTTTCCCATGACGGGCAAACCGTTGCCGTTTATTAGCTACGGCGGTTCGTCGATTATTGTGTCGCTCATGCTCGCCGGTCTGATCCTGCGCGTTTCGTATGAGAGCGCCCGTCGCGATGAGTACGACCGTCGCCGCGAGAGCTTTGCCGTTATGGATGAGAGTACCGCCGGCGTGCCCCACGTGCGCGGCGAGCGATCTTCGCGTAACGGCTTTACCGTTCTGGATGGCTCTGCGACCGAGCCGGCAGCCCGTCCGCGTCAGCGAACGGCGCCGCAAGGTCGTCCGCAGCGCCCAACCCCTCGCAATGCGGGCGGCGGATATAATCGAATCGATTTGAACTCGGACCCGTCGGCGCGTTTGCGCACCGACGACCAGGGACCGCGTGTACGAAGGGACTACCATGACCGATAAGATGACCGTTGCTATTGCAGCCGGCGGTACGGCAGGGCATATCAACCCCGCGCTCGCCTTGGCCGAAGAGCTGCGTGACCGTGGCCACCACGTTGTGTTCGTGGGCCAGTCGCGCAAGCTCGAGGGTCGTCTGGTCCCCGAGGCTGGGTTTGATTTTGTGCCCATTACGGTTACGGGCTTCGACCGCTCCCGTCCTTGGACGGCGCTGACCTCGCTGTGGCGTGTCAACAAGGCCAAGCGTGCGCTCGCCAGTCATTTCTCAAAGGTCGGCAAGCCCGATGCCGCCATCGGTTTTGGTGCCTATGTCGAGGTTCCGCTGCTGGGGTGGTGCAAGGGCGCGGGCGTTCCGTATCTGCTGCATGAGCAGAACTCTGTTCCGGGCCTGGCCAACAAGATGATGAACTCCCACGCCGCCCGCGTGTGCATCTCGGTGCCGGCAGCGCGCGCGGTCTTTGAGCGCGAAGGTGACCCTGACCACGTACTCATGACCGGCAACCCCGTACGTCGCTCGGTGATCGAGGGCGATCGCGCTCGCGGCCGCAAGGCACTTGGCGTTCCCGAGGACGCTACGCTGCTGCTCGTCTTTGGCGGTTCACTTGGCGCTCAGCACCTCAACGAGCGCGTGGCTTCGCTCAAAAACGAGCTGCTTTCGCGCAAGAGCCTCTATGTGTTGCATTCGACGGGTGCCGACGGCTTTGAGGAGACCGAGCGCGCTTTGGCGCTGACGCCCGAGGAGGCGAAGCGTTATCGCGTCCAGCCTTACATCGACAACATGGGCGATATGCTGGCTTCTGCCGATTTGGTGCTCTCGCGTTCGGGCGCATCGAGCGTGGCCGAGATCGCTGCGCTCGCCGTGCCCTCGGTGCTCGTGCCGTATCCGCATGCGACGGCCGACCACCAAACCACCAATGCCCGTTATCTGGTCGACGCCGGGGCCGGTGTGCTCTGCGCCGATGCCGATATCGATGGTTCTGCCTTTGCCGATGAGCTGCTGCACTTGGTCGATGACGCGGCGGCGCGCGACGCCATGCGTCAGGCGGCACGTGGTCTGGCTCAGGATAGGGCCGCCGCTCTTCTGGCGGATGCGGTAGAGGGTTTGCGTTAGTTAGACGGGATATCGTCGGTCGCCCTCGCGCTGATGCGGTAGGTGCGGTACAGTTAACGGGTTACAGGCAGTGTTTACGCAAGGAGTACACGAGCACATGGCTGATTCCCAGACTGCAACCTCCGCGCCCGAGTTTAAGAGCGCCCACTTTATCGGTATCGGCGGCGCCGGCATGAGCGGCATCGCCCTCGTTCTGCACGAGCGCGGTTATGCCGTTACCGGCTCCGACCTTAAGACGTCACGTTATATCCGCCAGCTTACCCGCGCTGGTGTGAAGGTGCACGTGGGCCATGAGGCAGCCACGATCGACGAGGTCAAGCCCGACGTGGTTGTTGTCTCCACCGCTATTCCGGAGTCCAACCCTGAGCTCGTGCGCGCTCGCGAGCTGGGCATTCCCGTGTGGCCCCGTGCTAAGATGCTCTCTGCTTTGGGCCACGGCTACACTACCGTTGCCGTTGCCGGCACGCATGGCAAGACCACCACGTCTTCGATGTGCGCCACCATGCTCGACCGCATGGGTCTGGATCCGAGCTTCTTGATCGGCGGCATCGTCGAGGGCTATGACACGAACGGCAAGAACGGCTCGGGCGACTACTTTGTCGCCGAGGCCGACGAGTCCGACAGCTCCTTCCTGTTCCTGAACCCCAACGTGGTCATTGTGACCAACGTCGAGGCCGACCACCTCGACCACTACTCGGGTATCGAGGAGATCGAGGCGACTTTCGCCAAATTCATGAGCCTGGTGGGCGAGGACGGCACCGTCATCGTCTGCGGTGAGGACCCGCATCTGGTCGAGCTCGCCAAGTCGACGGGCCGTCACGTGCTTTCCTACGGCTTTGCCGAGAGCAACGACATCGTCTGCATGCACCCGGATGTCAAGGGCATCCAGAGTGACTTTATCGTTCGCTTTGAGGACGGCACTGAGCACTCTGTGGAGATCAAGAGCAATCCCGGTCGCCACAACATGCTCAACGCCACGGCGGTGCTCACCGTCGCCCATGTCCTGGGCCTTGACATCGACGCCGCCGCCAAGGCGCTCTCGAGCTTTGAGGGCGTCCGCCGTCGCTTTACCCACGTGGGCGATATCGATGGCATCACCGTGGTCGATGATTACGGCCATCACCCCACCGAGATCAAGGCGACGCTTGCTGCCGCTTCGTCGCTGGGCTACAAGCATGTCGACGTCGTGTTCCAGCCCCACCGCTATTCGCGCCTGCAGGCCCTGTGCGACGACTTTGCCGATGCATTTGCCAATGCCGATAAACTGCTGCTGATTGATGTGTTCTCGGCTGGCGAGATGCCCATTCCGGGTGTCACCTCTAAGATGCTCGCCGATACCGTGCGCGCCAAGCATCCTGGCAAGGAGGTCGTGTACTGCTCCAGCCGTCTTGAGCTCAATCAGGAGCTCGAGCAGATGGTGGGCGAGGGCGACCTGCTGCTCACCATGGGTGCCGGTGACGTTACGACCGTCGGTCCCGAGTTCATTGAGTATCTGACTGCCAAGAAAGACGCTTAAGTCTAATGGGTCTGTTTAACGCCGTCATGGCGCTCTCGGGCATGATCGACACGGATGTGATCGAGGACGAGCGCCTTGCGCGTCATACGAGCTATCGTATCGGCGGCAAGGCCGACCTCTTTGTGACGTGCCATAGCTATCATGCCCTTCGCCGCGCCGTGGCGGTGCTCGATCGCGAGCAGGTGCCGTGGGTCATCATCGGCAAGGGCTCCAATCTGCTGGTTGCCGATGGCGGTTATCGCGGCGCCGTCATTTCGCTCGGACGTGAGTTTCAGCGCACGGTTGTTGCCGATGACGGTTGTACGCTGACGGTCGGTGCGGGCGTGATGTTTGCGCGCCTGGTCAACGATGCCCTGTCGCGTAGCCTCTCGGGCCTTGAGTTTGCCGTTGGCATCCCTGGCTCGGTCGGCGGTGCGATATCTATGAATGCCGGCACACGGACCGAGTGGATTGGCTCGCTGGTTGAGGATGTCGTAACGTTTGACCCGGCATCCGGCATCAAGCATTATGCGGGGCCCGAGATCACTTGGGGCTACCGCGAATGTAGCCTTCCCCGCAATGAGATCATCCTCGAGTGCGTGCTCAAGCTTAAACCGGCACCCAAGGCCGACATTCGCGAGCGCATGGAACGGTACCTGACGAGGCGCAAGCGTACGCAGCCCATGGGTCGCGCATCCTGCGGGTCGGTCTTTCGCAACCCGCCCGATGCGAGCGTGGGCAAGCTTATCGAGGATTGTGGATTAAAGGGTTTTTCAATTGGCGGCGCGGAAGTTTCGCCCGTTCACGCTAATTTTATCGTTAATAACGGAACTGCCTCGGCCGATGACGTTGCCGCGGTTATCAGACATGTGCACGGAAAGGTGAGGGAGGCGTATGGCATCGAGCTCAGACCGGAAGTTAAATTCCTCGGCTTCTAGAGCATCGAAACCCACCTTCCGCCGCGCCGGAGGGCGTTCCGGCGCGCCTGCCAAACCTCAACGCAATACCGTCGCGCACTCTAAGTCTGTCGGGCATGCTCGACAGGCCAATCGTCCGGTCGTCGGCTCGCAGCTCGGTAATCGTCCGGCCGCAAAAAAGTCCTCGCGTCCCTCGGTGACGTCAAAGCCTGTTATGGGCGCCAAGCCTGCCCGTCCCATGGCAACTCCCAAGCCCTCGACGGGAACTAAGGCGGCGCGTCCAGGTCGCACGCTGGGCGCATCGAAACCGCGCTCGCTGACATCGGTGCCGGCTACCGCCAAGAAGCCTTCGAGTAAAAAAGGTTTCAACCCGTTATCTTCACTTGGAGCGATGGCAAATAAAACATCAGACGCCGCTTCTGTCGTTACAGGCAAAGGCAAAATCGTGGGCGGCGTTCTGGCCGTCTTGGCCGTGCTCGTCGTCGTTGCCATCGTGGTGATCAACTCTGGATTGTTTACTGCCACTGATATTCAGATTCAAGGCAGCGAGCATGTGACGAAGCACGATGCTATCCAGCTGATCGACTTGCCCGAGGGAACGTCGCTTTTTAACGTCGATCCCGACCAGATTACCGAGGACCTCAAGCAGAACCCGTGGGTCTCGGGCGTGGATGTCCAGCGTCAGTTCCCGCATACGCTTATCATCACGCCGACGGAGCGTAAAGTTATCGCCATTGCGTATATCAGCTCCGACGACCTTGCCTGGGCTATCGGAGACGATGACACCTGGATCGCCCCGCTGTCGACGTCGGTCGAAGTGGACGACCAGGGCAACGTCATCACGACAGGGCAGGGCTCAAATACCTTGACCGGAATCGATGCTGCGCTGGCGCTCGCCAAGCATTATGGCGCGGTGTTGTTGACTGATGTCTCGGCGGATGTCGCTCCGGTTTCCGGCCAGGCGGTGAACTCCAAAGCCGTTAAGGCCGGTCTGGATTATGTGCGTGGTTTTTCGAGCGAGTTCTTGGGACAAGTCAAGGATATTTCCACGCCTTCGGTCGAAGCCATCTCGGCAAACCTCAATAACGGCATTGAGGTGTCGCTGGGCGATTCGGACGATATCGCCAAGAAGGAACGCGTAGTCACCAAGTTGCTTTCGCAGGTAGAGGGCGTAACGTATATCAATGTGCGCTCTCCGGGCAACTACACATTTAGGAATGCTCCGACCTCGTAGCGCTGGTTGGTGCTTTGTTGAGGGGCCATACCACGCCGTTTATCTGGTTTGTTTGGTTTTCACGGTCAATTATTTGACTGATACGTTCATAATGTGCAAACATAATACGGTTTACCTTTGCATTTACTTTCAACCTGAAGGTTAATGTGCGCAGGGGTCGACCCATGCTATGGCTATAACCTTTGTTCGGAGGACCGACATGCACGAGACAGAGATCAACAACTACCTTGCCGTCATTAAGGTGGTCGGCGTCGGCGGCGGCGGTACCAACGCGGTCAATCGAATGATCGAAGAGGGCATCCGCGGCGTCGAGTTTGTTGCCATCAACACCGATGCTCAGGCACTCGCGATCTCTGATGCCGATATCAAGGTGCACATCGGCACCGACCTTACCCGCGGCTTGGGCGCCGGCGCCAACCCCGAGGTTGGCCGCAAGGCTGCCGATGAGTCCCGCGACGACATTGCCGAGGCGCTTGCTGGCGCCGACATGGTGTTTATCACCTGCGGTGAGGGCGGTGGCACCGGTACCGGCGCTGCTCCCATCGTTGCCGATATCGCGATGAACGAGGTCGGCGCACTGACCGTCGCCGTCGTGACCAAGCCCTTCACCTTCGAGGGCCGCAAGCGCAAGAAGAGCGCCGAGGAGGGCATCAAGACCCTCTCCGATTGCGTCGACACCATGATCGTCATTCCTAACGATAAGCTGCTCGACATCGCCGAGAAGAAGACCACCATGCTCGAGGCCTTCGCGATTGCCGATGGCGTCCTTTCCCAGGGCACCCAGGGCATCACCGACCTCATCACCGTCCCCGGTATCATCAACCTGGACTTCGCCGATGTTAAGACCATCATGAAGCAGGCCGGTACCGCCATGATGGGTATCGGTACCTCTTCTGGGGATACTCGTGCCGTCGACGCTGCCCAGCAGGCCATCTCCAGCCCGCTGCTCGAGAGCTCCATCGATGGTGCCACGCGCGTGCTGCTCTCCATCGCCGGTTCCAAGGACCTGGGCATCCAGGAGATCAGCGACGCCGCCGACGTTGTCGCCAACGCCGTCGACCCCGAGGCCAACATCATCTTCGGTACCGTTGTCGACGAGTCCCTGGGCGATCAGGTGCGTATCACCGTCATCGCTACGGGCTTCTCCGACTCCAACGTCAACCGTCAGGACGAGCTCTTTGCTGCTCAGCAGTCTCAGAGCAAGGCCGCTGCCTCCGCTGAGCCGCAGCGCACCGCTCCGGCTGCCAGCCCGGCTCAGGCCGCTCCGACCCGCAACGTCGGTGGTACCGAGCTGCCCAACTTTGGCAACGACCAGTTCGAGCTTCCCGACTTCCTAAAGCGCGGTAGCTTCTAGTTCGTTTTTCTCAACGACCTGCACGGGGTGTGTCCATTTGGATGCGCCCCGTTTTGTTTTTCGTTTGTAAACGAAAGCCTCCAATCTCCTTACGTTCCCTTTACGTTTGGTCCCTACCGCTGCGGGTATCCTTTTAAGGAAGTATGACAGCCGTATAAACGCGGACTGCGCGGCGACGCCGCGGTACTTGTGTTATTAGGAGGCTTTAGTATGGCAGCACGTGCGGACAACGTTTCGCGTGTCGACCATGATGGAGTTACGTTGGTGGAGGGCGCGACATCCGATGTCCGCTTTGCCTTTACCGAGCGCACCGGTGGTGTTTCCGAAGATGCGTACTCCTCGCTCAACCTGGGCTCGCATGTAGGCGATGACCCCTTTGCAGTTCAAGAAAATCGTCGTCGAGCGCTCGAAGCTATGGGCGCCACTGAGTGCGAGCATAATCTGCTCGTGCCCAATCAGGTACATGGTGACCATATCGTTACGGTGACTTCGAACGGCGCCGACGATCTTGAGGCTGTTCGCGAGCAGATTGCCGAGGGCTGCGATGCCATCGTCTGTACGGCGTATAACGTGCCCGTGCTGCTCTGCTTTGCCGACTGCGTACCCGTGGTGCTGGTGGCCCCCGGCGGATTTGCCGTGGTGCACTCCGGTTGGAAGGGCACGATTGCACGTATTTCTGCCAAGGCGTGCCAGGCGCTTTGCGATGCTGCCGGCTGCGATGCGAGCGACATTTCCGCCTATATCGGGCCCCATATCCTGGGTGACGAGTACGAGGTTTCCCAGGAGCTCATGGATCGCTTTGCCGCCGAGTTCTCTTGCATCGATGCGAGTACCTCTCGCATGCTCGATCTTTCCGCTGCCATTTGCGAGGCGCTGGTGGATGCCGGCGTCGATGTGAACGGCATTGTGGACACCAAACTTTCCACCGTTCGCCAGAACGACCGCTTTTATTCCTACCGCAACGAGGGTGGCACCTGCGGGCGCCATGCGGCGATCGGCGTGATGCTATGAGAAAGATCGCATCGGTCCTGAGTGCGGCAGTGCTCACGCTCACGCTGTGCGCCTGCTCCTCGGGATCTTCTACGTCTTCTATTACCGTGGCTGGCTCGACCACCTGCCTTCCCATTGCCGAGATCGCGGCCGAGGGCTTTAAGGAAGAGACCGGCATCGACGTGCTGGTTTCTGGTCTGGGCTCATCTGCTGGCATCGAAGCTGTTAGCGCCGGCACCGCCGATATCGCCAGCTCCTCTCGTGGCCTCAACGCCGATGAGCAAGACCTGGGCCTGACGCCTATCGTTATCGCACACGATGGCATCGCGGTCATCGTGAACGACGACAACCCGGTCGATAACCTCTCGACTGAGCAGCTCCGCGATATCTATGCGGGCAAGATCACCAACTGGAAAGAGGTTGGTGGCGAGGACCTGAAGATTCAGGTTATCAACCGCGACGAGGCGTCCGGCACGCGCGAGGCCTTCCGTACCATCGTGATGGACGGCACGCCGTTCGATCGTCGCTCGGCCGTTCTTTCGGGTACGGGCCAGGTACGCGATGTCGTGTCTCGCTCTCGTGGTGCTATTGGCTACATCTCGCTGGGTTTTGTCGAGAGCCTCAACGCCAAGACTTCGGTCAAGGCCGTTTCGGTCAATCACGTTGAGGCGTCCGAGAAGACAGTCGCGAGCGGTGGTTATCCCATCTCCCGCGACCTCTACTTCTTTGTGAAGGGAACGCCTTCGCAGCAAGCGCAGGATTACATCGACTACGTGACGTCCGAAAAGATGGACAAGCAGATTCGCGAGGCGGGCTTTATTCCCGTCACCAACGACGGAAAGGGGAGTGAGTAGCGTGGAAGCACGGGAAACCCCCCAGATTGAGCAGGAGACCCAGGCGCCAAAAAAGCGTGAGTTGGCGTTGGTGTCGCGCAGCACCTATCTTAAGGAGAAGGCACTGCAGTGGATCTTCTTTGCCTGCGCGTTCTTGGCGGTCGTCACCGTCATCCTGATTTTTGTCTTTACCACGTACTCGGCGCTGCCCGTCTTTACCGACATTGGTCTGGCGGACTTCTTTAGCTTTACGTGGGCGCCCTCCGAGGGCCACTACGGCATCATGTCGCTGCTGGCCGGCTCAGGTCTGGTGACCGTCGGTGCCCTTGCCATGGGTGTGCCCCTGGGTGTGGGCACAGCCGTGTATCTGGTCGAGATTGCCAGCAAGCGCGTGCGCAAGCTCATCAGCCCTGCCGTCGACCTGCTGGCGGGTATTCCCTCCATCATCTACGGCTTCTTTGGCATGATCATCATCCGCCCGTTTATCGCACAACTGACCGGTGGTCTTGGTTTTGGTGCGCTGACGGCGTGGTTCGTGCTTGCCATCATGATCGTCCCCACCATCACCACGCTCACCATCGATGCTCTCAATTCCATTCCCATGGGCATTCGCGAGGCATCGTATGCCATGGGCGCCACCAAGTGGCAGACCATCTATAAGGTCGTGTTACCTGCCGCCAAGCTGGGTATCGTGGATGCCATCGTGCTGGGTATGGGCCGTGCCATCGGCGAGACCATGGCCGTGCTCATGATCGTGGGTAACGCCCCGGTTATTCCCGACAGCATTGCGAGCCCCATCTCGACGCTCACGAGCCAGATTGCGCTCGACATGAGCTATTCCTCGGGTCTGCACCGCTCGGCGCTGTTCGGCATGGGCGTGGTCCTGTTTATTATCTCCGCCGCGCTGGTGGGCATTGTCCGTCTGATTTCCAAGAAGAAGAGGGGGTAGGCTATGTCCGATTCCGTTGACACGACGGTCGATACGACCTCGTCGCGCGAGCGCATTAAGCGTGCCCTTTCCCACGGCAAGAAGGGTCGCATTAACAAAGACCTGTCCAACAAGATCATGCTCGGCGTGTTTCGTGCCGCTGCCTACATCACCACGCTGGTGCTGGTCGCTATCATCGCCTACGTGGTCATTAACGGCCTGCCACATATCTCGCTCGACTTTATCTTCGGTTGGCCCCAGGGCGTCAACGCCGAGGGCGGAATTTGGCCCACGATCGTCTCGACCGTCTACGTGACGGCGCTCGCCATGCTTATCTGCACGCCGATCGCTGTGTTGGCAGCCGTCTATCTGGCCGAGTACGCCAAGCAGGGCAAGGTCGTCGAGCTCATTCGCTACGCTGCTGACGCTTTGGCCTCGGTGCCCTCCATCGTTATGGGCCTGTTTGGCTACGCCTTGTTTGTCGAGGCCATGGGCCTGGGCCTTTCGATGGTCTCTGCCGCTCTGGCACTCGCGCTCTTGATGCTCCCTATCGTCATGCGCACCACCGAAGAGGCCATTCGCGCCGTTCCGCGCTATATCCGTTGGGGTGCGTACGGCCTGGGGGCCACCAAGTGGCAGGTCGTCTCCAAGATCGTGCTTCCTTCTGCCTTTGGCCGTATTGCCACGGGCATCGTCCTCGCCATCGGCCGTGCCATTGGCGAGACCGCGGTGGTGCTCTACACCATGGGCCAAGCCATCAATCTACCTATTTCGCCGCTCGATTCCGGCCGCCCCATGACGGTTCACCTGTACCTGCTTGCCAACGACGGCATCAACATGAACGCAGCCTACGGCACCGCGCTCTTGTTGATGGTGATCATTTTGGCCTTCAACCTGTTTGCGCGCTTCCTGTCGCGCAAGCGTCGCTAGTTAAGGAGTCCCATGTCCGTTTATCAGTCCGCTCCCACGTTGGAGCAAGCGGCCATTACGGCCAAGGATTTCAACTTTTGGTACGGTGACTTTCATGCGCTGACGGGGCTTGACCTCAACATCGCCAAAAACGCCATCACCTCGTTTATCGGCCCTTCGGGCTGCGGTAAATCGACGTTTTTGCGCTGCATCAACCGCATGAATGACCTGATCGAGGGTACGCGAGTCGAGGGCACCATGACGCTCGACGGCAATGATATCTATGCCGAGGGCGTCGACCCGGTCGACCTCCGTCGTCGCGTGGGCATGATCTTTCAGCAGCCCAACCCGTTTCCCAAATCCATCTACGAGAATGTCGCCTTTGGCCCTCGTCTGCAGGGCGTGACTAGCAAAAGCGACCTCGATGACATCGTGGAAGAATCGCTCAAGCGCGCCAACCTCTGGAAAGAGGTATCCAATCAGCTCAACAAGGATGGTTTGGCGCTCTCGGGCGGTCAGCAGCAGCGTCTGTGCATCGCGCGCGTGCTTGCGGTGCAACCCGATGTCCTTCTGATGGACGAGCCCTGCTCCGCCATCGACCCCACGTCCGTCTCTAAGGTCGAGGATCTGATGGCCGAGCTGGCGCCCGAGATGACGATCATCATCGTCACGCATTCAATGCAGCAGGCAGCTCGTATCAGCGACTACACCGCATTCTTCTTGCAGGAAGTTGCCGGCGAGCCCGCCACGCTCATCGAGTATGGTCAAACCGACGCGATCTTCACCAGCCCGGTGGACTCGCGGACGGAAGACTATATCACCGGCCGCTTTGGCTGATCGGTACGACTAGTCCCAAGCCGATCGGACCTGGTCCGGTGCGTATTCACTGTGCGGGCGGCATGACCGCACCCAACTGATTGGAGTGAACCATGCGCAAACTGTTTTCCCGTCAGCTCGTCGAGGCCCGTCACGAGATGCTGAGCATCTATGAGGCCGTCGATCTGGCCCTCCACGATGCCGTGAAGGCCTATGTGACCGACGACCGCAAGCTCGCCACCAAGACCAAGAAGCGCACGCTTTCGATTGACGCACGCTGCGCCAACCTGGAGGCCGTCTGCTACAACCTGATTGCCACGCAGTCACCGGTCGCCTCCGACTTCCGCCTGCTTCAGACGATCATCTACGTCGACTTTAACCTGCAACGCATGACCGATAAGGTCCGTCAGATCTGCCGTGCCACGCGTCATATGATCAAGGCCGACATCTCGCTGCCCCAGGAGCTTGTCGGTACGGTCGAGGCCGAGGCTGAGGCCGTCTACCAGGTGCTGGGCTCTTCGCTTTCTGCGCTCGTCACCAATGACATGTCCATCATCTGCAACCTGGCCGTCGAGGACGAGCCAGTGCACACCGCCTACGAGAAGTTCTTCCGCACCTTTAACCGTATGGATACGGGCGACTTTATGGACGACGACAGCAACTATGACGACCTGCGCCGCGCCATCATGGTTTCGCGCTACCTCGATCGCATTGCCTCGATTTCCATCGATGCCGCCTGCCGTCTGACCTTCCTGCTGACCGGCCAGCGCATGAACGCCGGCGATATCGCCCGCACGGATGAGGACGAGCTCGAGAGCATGCGCGTGCCTTCGGGCGAGGGCGTTATCATGAGGCCTGCCGTCGATGCGCGCTTTGTTGCCAAGGTGCCTGCTCACGAGGTGAGCGAGGGTCTTCGCTACCTGCTCGAGCACCTCGAGGACGAGGACGACACCGAGGACGACGAGGAGTAGGGTAGCTCCGTTCGTCGAAAGATTGTAAATACCTAAGTGAGCGCGGCCTTGCACCTGCAGGGCCGCGCTCTTGCGTTAGCATGGGACTACTTGTATGGCTGTTAGCGGAGGCGATTAGCAATGGATAATTATTTGGACTTGATGCGCGCTCGCCGCGAGCAGATTCTCGAACGCTTTTATGCCGCACTTGATCGCGCGGGCCGTTCTCACGATGCCGCACGTCTGATTGCCGTCTCCAAGACCGTTGGCGTCGATGAGACCGTTGCCGCTATCCAGGCAGGGTATCGCCATTTTGCCGAGAACCGCCCGCAGGAGCTCGTTCGCAAGCTTGCGGGCTTGGCTGAACATCCAGAGCTGCCTGCGGTGCGTTTTGACATGATTGGCAACCTGCAGACCAACAAGATCAATGCGGTTCTGGGCTCGGCCGAGCTGATTCATTCGGTAAGCTCGCTGCATTTGGCGCAGGCTATCTCGACCCGTGCGGTCCGCAAGATTGAGGCGGGCGAGCTCTCCGGCCCCCAGCGCGTGCTGATCGAGGTCAATGTGAGCGGCGAGGAGTCCAAGGGCGGCTTTTCGCCCGACGAGATTCGTGCCTTCGCCGGCGAGCTTGCGGAGCTTGAGGGAATTTGTGTGCAGGGCCTTATGACTATGGCGCCGCGGGGGAATAAAGATGTGGCGCGCCGCACCTTTGCCGGGCTGCGTGAGCTGAGAGATGAGCTTGAGGCTACGCACTCCGATCTGAGCCTGCCCGAGCTTTCCTGCGGCATGAGCGAGGACTTTGAGCCTGCCCTTGAGGAGGGCTCTACGCTCGTTCGCCTGGGCAGGGTAGTATTTAGCCCGGAGTTTGCAGTAAAATAAGGCTCTGAAGTGCGCACTGATTATCGGGGTGCCTGCACTAAACCGCGAGAGGACACAACCATGGGCTTCCTTGACGAGATTAAAAATAAGATGCACCTGGGCGGCCAGCAGGGTTACGACCAGGGTTATGGCCAGGACGACGACTACGGCTACGATGACGGCTATGACGATAGTTATCAGGGCAACGGCTACAGCGGTGCTTCGGGCGAGGGCTTCTACACCCAAGACGAGCCGAGCAACGGCCTGCTTGGCCAGACGCGCCGCGGTGAAGCTGAGTCGGTTGCCGTGTATACGCGCTCCGGTCAGCTTGTCGGCGATGACTCCCGTCATGCCACGACGTATAACCCGCCTTCGCGCTCGCAGGACAGCGTTGCGAGCGGTTATCGTCCTGGTGCCTATGACACGCCGTCGAGCTACGCCGAGAACACCCGCGCCCGTGCCGCCGCTGCGCCCGCGCCTGCACCGAGCGATGCCTCGGCCTATGCGAGCAATATCATCAACGCCACGCCGCAGCTGCCGGCCTATGTCCTGCGCCCCGAGAGCTATGACGACGTGGAGACCGTAGTGCGCCGCGTTCGCACCAAGCAGCCTGTCGCACTGATTTTTGTGGGCGTACGCACCGAAGTTGCCAAGCGCGTCTTGGACTTCTCTTACGGCTTTGCCTGCGGTCTGGGTGCCACGGTCAAGGAGGTGGGCGACCGCGTGTTCATGGTGCTGCCCGCCGGCTGCGAGGTCAAAGATTCCGATCTCAAGAAGCTTCGTGCCGACGGCTACCTTAAGTAAAGACAAGACGAGGAGATTCCCATCAACATCTACACTATCGTCCAGCTGGTCAACACGCTGTTCAACTTCTATTCCACGCTCATTGTCGTCTACTGCTTTATGACGTGGATTCCCATGAAGCAGGGTGGTTTGCTTCAGGATATTGCTGCGGTGCTCGATAGCGTGTGCGGTCCGTGGCTCAACCTGTTCCGTCGTTTCATCCCGCCGATGGGCGGTATCGATTTTTCGCCGGTCGTTGCGATTATTGCGTTGCAGTTGGTGCAGAGGCTGGTTCTGCAGCTTCTTATAGGTATACTCGTATAGAACTGACTTAGTAACTTACGTCGGGCGTGTAGCGCCGAGGCGATGAAAAAGGAGACTTGTTATGGCTATTACCCCTGCAGACATCCAGGCTCAGACTTTCTCTGAGGCCAAGCGTGGCTACGATCCCGCCGAGGTCGACGTCTTCTTGGAGACGCTGTCCTCCGAGGTTGACGCTATGCTCGCTAAGATCGTCGACCTTAAGGGTCGCCTGACTGCTACCGAGCAGCAGCTTGCCGATGCGCAGGCTCAGCTTGCCCAGGCTCAGGATGCCACCGCCCAAGCCGTTCCTGCCGCCCCCGTGGCTGCTCCCGCCCCTGACTTCTCCGCTCAGGAGCGCCAGATTTCCGCTGCCCTGATCGCTGCCCAGCAGACCGCTGAGACCATCGTCAACGATGCCAACGAGAACGCTGAGCGTATCCGCAACGAGGCTGACGCTAAGGCCCGCGAGGTTATCCGCCAGGCTCTGACCGAGAAGCAGGCCGAGCTCGAGGAAATCGATCGTCTCAAGGCTTCCCGCGAGGAGTTCAAGGCCGAGTACCTCAAGCTCATCCAGCACTTCATGGACGATGCCCAGAACTCCTTCCCGGCCGACCTCATGGCCTCCACGCCGGTCGGTTCTGCCGCTTCTCCTGCGGTGACTGTTCCCGCTGAGCCGCTGCCCGTCGCTGACCCGGTTGTCCCCGTGGCCGATCCCTTCGCCCCGATCGACAACTTTGCCGCCGACGACCTGGACTAACATTCGGCCTACAATTTAGTGCCTAGAAAGGACCCGCAGCTTGCGGGTCCTTTTTTATGACTGTGCCGGGGCGCGCATCATAAAAAACCGAGCCCTGAACATAGTGGCGCAGAGCTCGGCGAACGGGTGAGCGGTCAAGGGTAGGTTTTAAGGCATGTCCTAAAAATCTACTTGAGGAGGAAGTCGGGGAGGGGAATGGTGCGGGCCTCGCGATGCTCGGGATCGGCGATGTGGTCGGCAGGATAGCCACAGACGAGCATGTGATAGGGATAGACGCCCTTGGGCAGGTTGAACTGCTCCTGTGCCACCTCAGGCTTAAAATGGCATACCCAGCACGTTCCCAGGCCCTGCTCGGTGGCCTCCATCATCATCTGATCGCACACTATGGACGTATCGATTTCACTGGAATTCATCTGGTCATACGGGCGCACCCAAGCATCATCGGTAACGCTGCAAATAAGGAAGACAAGCGGAGCCCCAAAGATAGACCCATCACGAGCAAACCGAGGCTGACAAGCAGCAGCCTTCTCCAGAAGCTCAGGCGTATCCAACACCATCACACGGGTTGGATGGTTATTACAAGCTGAAGGAGCAATACGCCCAGCCTCAACAATGGCATCCACCACAGCCTGCTCCACAGCCCGATCTTCAAACTCACGACAAGAATACCGACCCCGAGCCAGATCCAAATAAGACATACAAGCCCTCCAACAATTAAAAATCAAATAAACCCAAAGTAACCCAAACAGTACCCAAAGCAGCAATCAGCCAAACGCTCATCAAGGGCCAAAGTGTCCGAACGGATACCAAAGGTCCCTTCAGCCAAACCCTCATTGCGCTAAACCTATCAGCCAAAGTTCCCAATGGTGGTACGTAAGGGAGCGGGCCCGACCACTAATACCTTTTGAACGACTCTGCTTGCAGCCGGAGTGAAAAAGGTATTAGTGGTCGGGCCCGCGACCGGTGGGATACGTACCCCCAATTAACTGTTCTTCATGACAATCGAATCCACGACATCGGCCACATTCTCGCAGCAGTCGGCGCAGTACTCCAGGAAGGCGTACACGTCACGCCAAGCGATGACCTCGAGCGGGTCCTTACCGTTAACGTGCAGGTTGCGCATGGCGTTGATATAGAGCTCGTCGGCCTCGGACTCGATGGTGTTGATCTGGATGACGAGCTCGCGCAGGGTCTTGGACTTGCGGTAGTTGGGCAGCTCGATCATCAGGTCCTTCATGGCGCGACAGGCATCGGTTACCTTGTGGGCGATGACGGTGGCGTCGGGATGGATGCTCTGAATGTTGGTGAAGTAGACGCGCTGCACGACACCCTCGATGCGGTCGAGCACGGTGTCGAGTGAGCAGCTCATCAGATCCAGATCCTCGCGCTCGAGCGGGGTGATAAAGGCGGTGAGCAAGGCGTCTTCGAGCTCGTGGTGCTTCTTGTCTGCCGCATGCTCAATCGCATGCATCTTATCGAGCATGTCGTGGATCTGCGCGGGGTCAAAGTTCTCAAAAATCTTGGTGAGCAGTTCTGCGGCCTGGACGGCGAGGTCGGCGCAAGCGACGTAGTTGTCAAAGTAGAACGAATCGGGTTTCTTTGCCATGAGTGGGTCCTTTCGAGGCGAAGACGGGTGGGCGAAGTGTTGCGGTCCGGATGGACGTTCGGTTTGACTAGAGGAACATCATGAACAGCTTGGCCATGACAAAGCTGATGAGTCCGCAGGCGGGGAAGGTGAAGAACCAGGTGAACATCATGTCCTTGACGACGCCGAAGTTGATGGCCGAGAGGCGCTTGACGGCACCAACGCCCATGATGGCGCAGGTCTTGATGTGGGTGGAGGACACGGGGATGCCGGTAAGGGTGGCAAGCAGCAGGTTCGCCGCGCCCGCGAGGTCGGCGGAGAAGCCCTGATACTTCTCGAGCTTAACCATGCTCTGGCCGACGGACTTGATGATGCGCTCGCCGCCCACGCTGGTGCCGATACCCATGGTGGCCGAGCACAGTAGCATGATCCAGATGGGGATGCCGGCATCGCCGACGCTGGTCTGGCCGTTTGCGAAGGCTACGCCTAAAAAGAGCACGCCGATGAACTTCTGTCCGTCCTGCGCGCCGTGCATAAAGCTCATGGCCGCAGCGCTCGCGATCTGAGCGTATTTAAAGAAGACATTGGCACGTCGCCTGTTGGCGGCGGCGAAAAGAATCGAGACGAGTTTGCACAGGACCCAGCCCATGACAAAGCCCAGGCCGATGGAGAGCGCCAGGCCGTAGATGACCTTCATCCACTCGTGGACGTTGACGCTGCTCGCGCCGCCGAGGGCGATAGCGGCACCGGTCAGGCCGGCGATAAGGCTATGGCTTTGCGAGGTGGGGATGCCGAAGCGCGATGCTGTGGCGCCGTAGACGACGATGGAGAACAGGGCCGCGCACAGGCAGGCGAGCGCCATGGTGCTGTTTCCGCCAAAGTCAACGATATGCGAGATGGTATTGGCGACGCTCGCGTTAAAGTGCGTCATGATGAGCACGCCGAGGAAGTTGAATGCGGCGCTCATGAGAATGGCGGCGCGGGCGGGCATGCAACGCGTAGTGACGCAGGTCGCGATGGCGTTGGGCGCGTCGGTCCATCCGTTGACGAAGATGGCGCCCAACGCGAGGATCACGGTGACGGCAAGGACTGGGTTCGACACAATTTGGCCGAGGAAGGTTGAGAACGTTACGTCCATATATGGGCTTTCTCGAAGTTTGCAGGCACGTTACAAAAACATGATAAATCGTATCACCTCCTGCGGGTTTCTTTGCCGAGTTCTGATGGGAGAAGTGAATTTTTTGGCACTAAAATTGAATATTAGCCCTGTTGACCGCGGGTGTTCTTTTTGCTATCACGCCATGCGGACACGCGCGATTGCTACGACACGCCAAAACCACAGCCTGTTCGCTTTACAATATGCAAACATGCGTTCGATAATAGGAGCATGGAATATCGACAGACAGATGGCAAAACTCGGCGCGTGCACAAGCAGTATGTGGACGTCGTGGCCCGCATCCTCGCGGGCGGACAAGTCGTGCCGGTCACCGTCTGCTGGGTCGACGGTCGCTGCTTTACGATTGACGAGATTGTCTCGTCCACGGGCTTTGGCTTAACGGTCCACGGTGTTCGTACGGCAACGTATAAAGTTCGTTTTGGCGGGCATGCGACCGAGTTGTATCTGGAGGACCAGGCGCGCGAACGGCCGGACGGCTCGCAGGCCCACGTGATGCGTTGGTGGGTCTGGGCGTTTGACCGCACGCTCGAGGGCGAGCGCCGTAGGTAGGGACGCACGGCGTTCGGGTACAATGGTAGGAATCTTGTCATCTGCTGCGCCGTCATTCGCGGCGCTTTTTGAAAGGACGAAGCTATGAACGATATCCAGGGCTATCAGAACGGCCCCGTCGAGACCGGCGCAAGCCGCGCCAAGGAGATGTCGCCGCGCGCGTACAATCTCGCCATGTCTGCCCTGATCTTCTTGGGCTTTTGCGCCATGGGCGCCGGCGCCTACTTTACGAGCACCATGTCGTTTGCGCGCATGATGATGAGCGGGGCCGCCCTGCCGCTGGTTTTTGGCTCGTTTATCCTGACCATTGTCGGCATCGTCATGATGTCAGCTGCCGCCAGCAAGCAGTCCGTGGGCCTGTCCCTTGTGGGCTACGTAATCTTTGCGAGTACCTTTGGCCTGACCGCGTCGTTTGGCCTTGCCAACTACGACCTGCCCACCATCAACACTGCCTTTATCGCCACGGCCGCCATCACCTTTGTCTTTGGCGCCTTGGGTGTGACGTTCCCCAAGTTTTTCCAGCGCGTATATGGCATCGGTTTTGGCATTCTGCTCGCCACTATTCTGGTTGAGATCGTGCTGATGTTCATGGGCGTCTCGCAGACCATCACCGACCTGATCGTGATCGTGGTGTTCGCCGGCTTTATTGGTTACGACACCTATGTTGCCACGACGGTGCCACCCACGCTGCCCAATGCGGTGCTCATGGCGTCCAACCTGTTCGTGGACATTATCAACGTGTTCCTGCGCATCCTGAACATCCTCGGTCGTCGCGACTAGCGCGGGGGATTGCAGCGTTTCTTGTCGGACGCGGTAAAACGATGCGAAAGGCGGTCCTGCGGGGCCGTCTTTTTTGTGCGCGGCGGGGTATCATGGATGGGAAAAAGCCGATAGCGGCAGCGACAGGAAAGGTGACCACTTATGGCAGACGTCGACAACAGGAACCGTAACCGCAGGCCCAACCGCGCGGGACAGCCCAACCCCAAGCGCGAGGCTCGCGCCAAGGCCGCCGAGCGTCACGTGGCAACTGTGTCCGAGGCGTGTGCCAAGGATATCGAGCGCTCGCTTGCCGGCGTTCGCGAATTCGACGGTATGCCTGCCGGCTTTGTCGCGGCGATGAAGGCCAAGGCCCAGAAGGCAGCGGCTGCCGAGGAGCCGGTTGCCGAGGAGTCTGAGTCCGCTGAGGTTGCGTCCGCCGAGGCTGAGGTTGCGGCTGAACCTGCGCCCGCAGAGGAGACCGACGAAGTCGAGTCCGCGCCTGCTGCTGAGGAGCCCGCTCCGGTCCTGCCCGAGGTCACTGTGCTTGATGCCTCCGCCACGCAGGCAATCCTCGATAACGGTCGCGGCTATGCGCAGTTCTGCGATATGGCCGTGCTTGCCTTTGCCTCGTTTACCAATCCGGGCGGCGGTTATATCCAGGGCTACCTGGGCCAGGAGGCGACGCTCTGCGCCGATTCGTACCTGTACAACGTGCTCGACAAGCAGCGCAAGTGGTACGGCGAGAACCGTCGCCGCAACATCAACTGCGAGCTCTATCGTAACCGCGCCTTGGTGGTGCCTGCGGTGCGCTTCGACCGCAACCACGTGCATGCGTATGCCGACGTGATCGTGGCCGCCGCGCCCAACGCCAAGCGTGCACGCCAGGAGTACCGCGTGAGCGACGATGCCCTGCTGGATGCCCTGCGCGACCGTATCCGCTTTGTGCTCGCCATCTGCGACGAGCTGGGTCGCGAGAAGCTCGTGCTGGGCGCTTGGGGCTGCGACAACAACGGTTTTGATGCCGAGGCCGTGGCCGAGATTTTCCGCAAGGAGCTCGCATCGGGTGACTTCAAGGTCAAGCAGGTCTTCTTTGCTGTGCCCTCTACGCGCTGGGATGAGGACTTCGCCAAGTTCGAGCATGTGTTGGCAAGCTTCCCCGAGCGCAACGAGGAGTCCTATGCCCAGGTTGCCGCCCGCGCTGCGGCCGCCCGTGCCGCCGAGCAGGCCCAGGCCGCTGCCGAGGACGATGAGGATGACGACGACTGGCGCAAATACTTGTAAACTGTGCGCGTGATGCGACATGCCGAGCCGACGGGGGCTGCTCCCGTCGGCTTTTTATTGAGTGGGGAGCTTACGATGAAAAACGTTCTGTGCTTTGGTGACAGCAACACCTATGGCTACGATCCGGCTGGTATGCGCGATGGCACCGCGGTGCGCTATGCGCAGGATGTGCGCTGGTGCGGCGTGGCGCAGCGTGACCTGGGGGAGGGCTGGCATGTGATTGAGGAGGGGCTCAACGGCCGCACGACGGTGCGCGACGATATGTGCCATCTGGACACTAACCTCAACGGCATTCGCGCGCTTCCGATGCTGCTCGAGGCCCATAAGCCGCTGGACGCCATTGTGATCATGCTGGGCACCAACGACTGTAAGACGGTCTTTAACGTGACGGCTTCCGATATCGCCCGTGGCGCCATGGCGCTGATTCGCGCCGTCCGCGCGTTTCCCTGGACTGACGCCGCGCCCTGCCCGCGCATTTTGCTTATGGCGCCCATTAAGATCAAGCCGCAGATCGCCGATGTGTATATGACCGACTTTGACGAGCGCTCCGTCGAGGCCTCGGAGCAGTTTGCCGAGTACTATGCACATGTGGCGGAGCAGTTTGGCTGCGACTTTTTGAATGCCGCCGATTTTGCCGAGCCGGGCGATATCGATTATCTACACATGATGCCCGAAAGCCACGAGAGCTTGGGCCACGCCGTGGCAGCCAAGCTCCAAGAGATGCTCGGTGAGTAGCGCGACCCCAAACCACCACAAAAGTTTCCCTTGTGGTGGCTTGTTTCGTTGCTTTGTCTCGACCTGTAACATCTAGGGTCGATTTTGCCGAATTACTGTTACAGATTGAGATTTTCGTTTCAGCGGAATTTGAATGTCTCGATCTGTAACATCTGGGCGGCTAAATCGTTCCTATCTGTTACAGATCGAGACATTTGCTGGAACCGCCACAAAGGTGCCCTTGTGGCGGTTTTGACGTTTGCCCAGATAAAACCTGCCAAAATAAACCTGTTCCTTTTTGGCAGGTTGCTGGCTATTTAGTACTGCCACATGTGGTTGACAGGGCCGGAGCCTTTGCCCATGTCAAAGCCGGCGGCGAGAGCGCCCGTTAGGTAGGCCTTGCCGGCGTTGACGGCGTCGGCAAGATCCATGCCCTGCGCCAATGCGCAGGCGATGGCGGATGAAAGCGTGCAGCCGGTGCCATGCGTGTTGCCGGTCTCGATGCGCTTGTGGCGGAACCACGTGGTGAGCGGATCACCCAGATGGTTGCCCTCGTCATCGAGTGGCGCGGGTTCGGCCAATACATCGTTGGCCTCGTTGACAAGATGCCCACCCTTAACGAGGGATGCGCAACCAAAGCGGCGGGTGAGGAGCATGGCAGCATTTTGCTGTGTGCGCTCGGAGTCGACCTCGTAGTCGAGCAGGGCCATGGCCTCGGGAATATTGGGCGTGATGACGGTTGCTAGTGGGAACAGGCGGCGGGTGAGCGCCTCGGCGGCATCTTCGGCAATCAGCCGTGCGCCCGAGGTGGCTACCATGACGGGGTCGACGACCACGTTTGTCGCGTTCCAGGCGCTCAGGCGGTCGGCGATAACCTCGATAATCTCGGCAGAGGAAACCATGCCGATCTTGACGGCGCTGGGGCGGATATCGTCAAATACGGCGTCGATCTGCGCAGCGACGATATCAGGGGAGATATTCTGCACGGCGGTGACACCGAGCGTGTTTTGTGCGGTGATGGCGGTGATGGCCGTCTCGGCATACAGGCGGTGCGCCGTGATGGTCTTGATGTCGGCCTGAATGCCGGCGCCACCGCTGGAATCGGATCCTGCGATGGATAGAACGGCAGGTACCTTACTGCGATCCATGTTTGCTCCCTTGTTCGGTCGGAATCAAATGGGTCTTTAAGCCAGCATTATAAAGATGCCCGGGCCGACTCTATGTCGAACCCGGGCGGGCGATGCAATCTTTACGCAAATGTAAGCAAATGTTCACACGTCAACAATTGACGAACACCATGTTACCGATTGTGGCTCCGGTGACGAGTTAGTCCTCCATGCCGAGGTCGATCGTCGTGCCTTCGAACACCTTGTTAACGGTGCGGACGGCGCACATCTTGCCACACATGGTGCAGGTGCCCTCGGTGGCGGCGGGGGACTCCTCGTAGCGCTTCTTACCGGTGACCGGGTCGAGAGCACACTCCCACATGGCATCCCAGTCGAGCTTGCGGCGTGCCTGGCCCATCTTGTCGTCCATGTCGCGGGCGTGCGGCACCTTTTTGGCGATATCGGCGGCGTGCGCGGCAATCTTAGTGGCCATGAGGCCATCGAGCACGTCCTGGGCGTTGGGCAGGCACAGGTGCTCGGCCGGCGTCACGTAGCACAGGAAGTCGGCACCGGAGCTGGCGGAGATGGCGCCGCCGATGGCAGCGGTGATGTGGTCGTAACCCACGCCGATATCGGTCACCAGCGGCCCGAGCACATAGAACGGGGCATTGTGGCACAGGCGCTTCTGCAGTTTCATGTTGGCGGCGATCTCGTCGAGCGCCATGTGACCCGGGCCCTCGACCATGACCTGGACGCCGGCGGCCCAAGCGCGCTTGCACAGCTTGCCCAGCTCGATCATCTCAGCGGTCTCGGTGGCATCGTTGGAGTCGTAGAGGCAGCCCGGGCGGCAGGAGTCGCCGAGCGAAATCGTCACGTCGTACTCGTGGCAAATCTCGAGCAGCTCGTCAAAGTGCTCGTAGAAGGGGTTTTCGTTGCCGGTGACCTCCATCCAGCCAAACAGCAGCGAGCCGCCGCGACTGACGATGTTCATCAGGCGGCCGGTCTCCTTAAAGGTCTTGGTGACCGACTTGTTGATGCCGCAGTGGATGGTCATAAAGTCCACGCCATCCTCGGCGTGCGCGCGCACGACCTCGAACAGGTCATCCTTGGTAAGCTTGACCAGCGGCTTTTCCATGTAGCCGATGGCGTCGTACATGGGCACCGTGCCCACCATGAGCGGCGTCTCGTCGATGAGCTGCTGGCGGAACTGGCGCGTTTTGCCCGAGTTGGAAAGGTCCATGATGGCGTCGGCGCCAAAGTCCTCGGCGATCTTGACCTTCTTCCATTCCTCGGCGGCATCGGCCTTGTCGCCCGAGATGCCCAGGTTGACGTTGACCTTGGTGGACAGGCCCTCGCCGACACCAAAGGCGCGCATGCCCTTTTTGATATGCACGATGTTGGCGGGAATGGCGATGCGGCCGTCGGCCACGCGCTCGCGGATGTACTCGGGGTCGCGATGCTCGCGCTCGGCGACTTCCTTCATCTGCGGCGTGATCTGCCCGGCGCGGGCGAAGTCGATTTGCGTGACGAGCTTGGGCTCGGTCTGTGTGCTCATTGGCACGGCTCCCTTCGTTGGCATTACCCATATCAGGTTTGCGGGTCAGGGCGGGCGCGCCCAGTCTCAGCCTGCCGTCTTGTCCTGCAAGCTCCCCGTTTATGTAATGGGCTCAAGTATAGCTCGAATGGGTACGATTGGCCTAACGAGCGTGCCTGTGGGGAGGCGAACATGGAAGACAAGCATCTATATCGAGAGACGCAATGGGATGTATCGGCCGAGGAAAGCCGTGCGCACCATGGCCTTGTCGCGATTGGTTTTGCGGTGCTTGCCGTGCTGGTGATTGCCTTTTGTATCTGGACGTTTGGCGGTCACGGCGGCGCTGCATGGGAGTTCGAGGCCGACGATGCCCTGCCGATCATGACAGTGAAGGTTACGGGCGGCAATACCGTTGCCGCGCCGGGCGACTATTGGTATTCGCGCGATGGATTTGTCCAGCTTCAGCTGAGCGGTGGGTCTATTCCTGGTGAGGAAATCGAACGCGTGACGTATGATGCGGCGCTCAAAACGCTGACGGTGAAGCTCAAGAATCAGGGCGACGTGCCTACGACTATGGATATCGCGCTGACGGAATGGCGCTTGGAGCCCCCATCGGGTGTTGCGGTGTCCGAGGTAGAGCACGTTAAGATTACCTACCAAGATGGCTCGACAAACGAAGTTGGCAAAGCCGACGGCTTGGCGGAATAGACCCCGTGCCTAGGCAGCACATTCAAAAGTAGCGGTGGTCCTACAAGGTCTGTTCGTTCAGGAAGACCAAAGTGTTCTTATTTGAAAGCTCGGGAAAGTGACGATAACCAACGTCAAACGCGGTGAGCCCGCTTACATCCTCGAGCTTGTTTTCTGCCATCCAGCGCACCATGGAACCACGTGCCTTTTTGCTGGCGGTCGAGCGCTGGATGGGCTTGCCGTTGCGGATGCCTTCGCCAAAGAGGCACGTGACGACCGTGGCGTCGCCCGCGAGATGGGGCAGAACGGCTTTGGCGTACTCTACGCTGGCGAGGTTGACGATCGTGGTGTTTGAGCCTGCCGGGGCGATAGCCCGCGCGAGCTTGTCGCTCCAAAACGCATAGAGGTCTCGGGCATCGTCAACGGCGAGCTTCGCGCCCATCTCCAGCCGATATGGTTCGACGGCATGAAAGGGGCGAACGCACCCGTAGAGGCCAGAGAGGATCCACAGGTGGCTTTGCAGCCATGCGAGCTGCGCGGAATCCATCACCTCGGGCGCCATGCTCTGGTATTGAATGCCGTGGTAGGACATGACGGCAGGGGAGAGGTGACAGGCGAGTGCGGGATTGTCGAGATCGCCGTTTTTCAGGATGGGCCCGAACTCATGCAGGGTGTTGAGGCA
Source organism: uncultured bacterium (assembly GCA_905215065.1). GTDB lineage: Bacteria > Actinomycetota > Coriobacteriia > Coriobacteriales > Coriobacteriaceae > Collinsella. The sequence continues at coordinate 73,787 of CAJMOF010000001.1, forward strand.
AGGCCCCAGCAGTTTGTCACTCACGTTCCATAGCGCCTGCAGGCTGTCGCTGCCTTCATTCCGCTCGATATCTAGCAGTGCGCGGTGGAGGCGAGCCGTCTCGCGCGCAAAGGGTGGAATGCCCAGGACTTCAAAAGCATCTTGGGCCGCGCGCATCTGCTTGGCGGGCGAAATGACGACCTGCAGCATGGACTCTCCTCTGCCAAAAAAGAAGTTGCGGTGGAATACGGTCTGTTTTGGCCGTTTATGGGCCAGTTTAGTCTGTATTTCACCGCAACTGATGAAGGGTTGGTTACGCGCGCTCGATGAAGGCCTTGTAGCCGCGATAGGCCTCGTAGATATCGGCCTTGTTAGCGACCTCCCACAGGGCGTGCATGGACAGGACGGCAACGCCAGAGTCGATGACGTTCATGCCGTACTTAGCCATGATGTATGCGATGGTGCCGCCGCCGCCCGCGTTGACGCGACCGAGCTCGCAGGTCTGGAAGTCCACGCCGGCCTCGTCCATGATGTCGCGGATGAGGGCCACATACTCGGCGTCGGCGTCGTTAGAGCCGCCCTTGCCGCGGCTGCCCGTGTACTTGTTAAAGCACAGGCCGCGACCCATAAAGGCTGCGTTCTTGGTTTCGAACTTGCCGGCGTAGCCCGGGTCGAAGCCGGCGGACACGTCGGAGGAGAGCATGCGGCTGCGGGCGAGCGCGCGGCGCAGGGCCAGCGGGCTATCCTCGCCGGCGAGCGTCATGATCTCGGCGACGGTGTTCTCGAAGAAGCGGCTCGTCATGCCGGTGGCACCCACGGAACCGATCTCCTCCTTGTCTACGATGAGTGTGATGCTCGTGCGCTCCACGTTGGCGACGTTGATCTGGGCGAGCATGGACGGATAGGCGCAGACACGGTCGTCGTGGCCATAGCCCAGAATCATGGAGCGGTCGAGGCCCATGTCACGGGCGGGGCCGGCGGGCACGACCTCGATCTCGGCGGAGAGGAAGTCCTCCTCCTCGACGTCGTACTGCTCCTTGAGGATATCCAGGAACATCTGCTTGACGGGCTCCTTGGGAGCGTCCTTGTCGTCCTCGTCAAACTTGACGGGGCGGCCGCCCACGATCACGTCGAGGATCTCGGCGTCGACGGCGTCCTTGGCCGGCTTGGACATCTGCTCGCTCGAGAGGTGGATCAGCAGGTCGGAGATGGTAAAGACCGGGTCGTCAGCCTTGTCGCCGATGTTGATGTCGACGGTGGTGCCGTCCTTTTTGCAGATGACGCCCACAAGCGCGAGCGGGGAGGCCACCCAGTGGTAGCTCTTGACGCCGCCGTAGTAGTGCGTGTCGAGGTAGGCCATGTCGCCGGCCTCGAAGGCGGGATTTTGCTTGAGGTCCAGGCGAGGCGAGTCCACGTGGGCGCCCAGGATGTTAAAGCCCTGCTCGAGCGGGGCGGTTCCAAGGTTGACGAGCATAAGGTCCTTGCCGTGGTTGGCGGCGTACACCTTGTCGCCTGCCTTGAGCTCGCGGCCTTCGGCGATCACGGTCTCCAGGTCGACGTAGCCCGCCTCCTCGGCCATCTTGATGCCGGCCTTGACGCACAGGCGCTCGGTCTTGTTCTCACTCAAAAACTGCTTATAGCCGCGGCAAAGCTCCTCGAGCTCCTCGATCTGCTGTGGCGTGTACTTTTTCCATGCGCTGGGACGCTCCATGACGCAGGCTCCTTTCGGATCGATCGTGCTGGTTGATGTACCGTGAGCCATCGTATCACGCGCGGGCCCGCGGCGGCAGGGAAGCCTGATGTGCGGTGGCCGCGGGGCGGGGAGCGTGTAAACTGGTGTGAGCAAACCGTGCCCAGCCCAAAGCGAGGTATTCAATATGTCTGAAAAGCGCCGTACCTTTGCCGTCATCGACGGCAACTCGCTCATGCATCGCGCCTTCCACGCCGTGCCGCCGACCATGAACGCGCCGGACGGTCGCCCCACCAACGCGATCTTTGGTTTTCTGAACATGTTCCTCAAGATGATCGATGCCTTTAATCCCGACGGCGTTGTCGTGGCGTTTGACAAGGGCAAGCCGCGCGTGCGTATGGAGATGCTGCCGCAGTATAAGGCGCAGCGCCCGCCCATGGACCCCGACCTGCACGCGCAGTTCCCCATGATCAAGGAGCTGCTCGCCGCGCTCAACGTGCCCATTTTGCAGTCCGAGGGCTGGGAAGGCGACGATATCCTGGGAACCATGGCGCGCCTGGGCGAGGAGGCCGGCTGCGACATGCTGCTGGTGACCGGCGACCGCGACATGTATCAGCTCGTGACCGAGCACGTCAACGTGGTCTCGACTCGCAAGGGCCTGTCCGACGTGGCGATCATGACGCCCGAGAGCGTGGACGACCTGTATCACGGCATCACGCCGGCGCTCGTGCCCGATTTTTACGGTCTGAAGGGCGATACGTCGGACAACATTCCCGGCGTACCGGGCATCGGCCCCAAAAAGGCGAGTGCGCTCATCGCGCAGTACGGCAGCCTTGACGAGGTCATCGCGCATGCTGACGAGGTCAAGGGCAAGATGGGAGAAAACCTGCGCGCACACATCGACGACGCGCTGCTGAGCCGTAAGGTGGCGACCATCCGCACCGATGCACCCGTTGAGCTCGATTTTGAGGCGACGTCCTTCCCGGCGTTTTCCGCCGATGAGGTTTCCGCGGCGCTGGGCACGCTTGGTATCACCGCCATGCAGAACCGTTTCTTGGCGCTGATCGGCGGCGAGGGCGGGGCAGCTGCCAGCACGTTTGAGATGCCCACGATTGAGCGCACCGCTGCCGGCGATGCCGAGGCGCTTGCTGCCGTGGCGTCCGAGGTTGCCCGCGCGATTGATGCCGGCGAGTGGGTCGCCGCCGTGGTGGACGATGACAAGGAAGAGGGCGCGCTCTTTGGACTGACGCGCACGCTGTGGTTGGCGACGTCCAAGGGCCTGTTCGCGCTCGAGGAGGACGACAGCTGCGCGGCGGCTGAGGTTGAGGGCTTCAACTTCGTCCACGGCGTGATTGCTGGCGTGCTCGCGCGTCTGTTTATGGAGGGTCGCATGGCGAGCCCGGATATGAAGGTGCTGTTGCACGAGCTTTCGCCCATTGATTCTTCTGAGCCCGAGCTCATGGATCCGCTCGCTGCCGATTCCACGCGTATCTTCGATACCGTGGTCGCAGCCTATCTGCTGGATTCCGACCGCTCCGAGTTTGACGAGGTGTATCTGGCCGATACGTATCTGCAGATGGCGCTGCCTGCGGCGCGCGGCGCAGAGGGTGCTGGCGAGGATGCTCCTGCGCCCGTCGCTCGCACGGCGGCCTTGACGCTGGCGCTGGTTGCACCGCTGCGTGACCGCATGGCCCGCGAGAACGCCGCCAACGTGTTCGATGGGATCGAGATGCCGCTCGTGCCGGTGCTTGCCAAGATGGAGCGCGCGGGCATGCTCGTGGACCCCGACCGCCTGCACAGTCTGTCCGAGGGCCTGGCGACCCAGATTGCCGATGTCGAGCGCAGCATTCGCGACCTGGCCGGCGACGAGACCTTTAACATCGGCAGCCCCATGCAACTCTCGCACGTGCTGTTTGATGTTATGGGACTTCCGACCAAGGGCCTCAAAAAGACCAAGCGCGGCTACTATTCGACCAACGCCAAGGTGCTGAGCGACCTTGCCCGCGACCACGAGATCGTGCGCCTGATTTTGGACTGGCGTGAGAAGTCCAAGATTAAGTCGACCTATCTGGACACGCTGGGCCCGCTGCGCCGTGGTGACGGGCGTGTGCACACCACGTACAACCAGACCATCACCGCGACGGGGCGTTTGTCTTCGAGCGACCCCAATCTGCAAAACATTCCGACGCGCTCGGAGCTGGGGCGTACCGTCAAGACGGCGTTCTCGGCGGGCGAGGGCAGCGTCTTTTTGGCGGTGGACTACTCGCAGATCGAGCTGCGCCTGCTCGCGCATCTTTCGGGTGACGAGCACCTGGTGCGTGCCTTCAACGAGGGCGAGGACTTCCATGCCGAGACGGCCGCGCGCGTATTTGGCGTGCCGGTGTCCGAGGTGACACCCGACCTGCGTAGCCGCGCCAAGGCCGTGAACTTTGGCATCGTGTACGGTCAGCAGGCCTATGGTCTGTCGCAGTCGCTGCACATCTCGATGGCCGAGGCGCGCGATATGATCGATCGCTACTACGAGGCCTACCCGGGCGTGCGCACGTTCCTCGACAATGTGGTGGCGCGAGCCAAGCAGACGGGCTATGCCGAGACCATGTATGGCCGCAGACGCCATATTCCCGAGCTCAAGGCCAAAAACCCACAGCTCCGCGGCTTTGGTGAGCGCACGGCCATGAACCACCCCATGCAGGGCACCGCCGCCGACATCATCAAGATCGCTATGGCCCGCGTAAGCCGTCGCTTGGAAGAAGAAGGCTTTGCCGCCCACATGATCCTGCAGGTACACGACGAACTGGACTTTGAGTGCCCCGTCGACGAAGTCGAGCGCCTCACCGCCATGGTCCGCGACGTCATGGAACACGTAGTAGACCTCCGCGTACCGTTGATCGCCGAAGCCAGCACCGGCATAACCTGGGCCGACGCCAAATAGGGAAGTGCCCACAACCCCAAAGTAACCAAACCAGAAGGGGGCTCCTTGCCAACAAGGAGCCCCCTTCATTCCAAACTATCAGCCAAGTATCTAGACGCCAAGACGCCATCTAGGCGGCAAGCAAGTCAACGTAGGACCTGACCGGGCGAGGCGGGTAAGTTTTTCGTAGATTCCGCACGAGCCGGAAAGCACTTAATGTGCTTTCCGAGCGAGCCCAGGACCTGACCGAACGAAAAACTTACCCGCCTCGCCCGGTCAGGTCCGACGAGCTGCGTTACCGAGCCGCCAAGATAGCGTCGATGAGCGTCAGTACGCCCCCGTCGTTGTTACTCGGAATGCGCCACTTGGCATGCGCGTTCATGTGCTCCTCGGCATTGTCCACGATAAAGCTATGCCCGACGCGCTCGAGCATGGGAATATCGTTGTAGGTGTCGCCCACGGCGGCGGCGTCGGCGATATCGATGCCCAGGTGGTCGCACAGGTGCGCGACGCCCGACCCCTTGTCGACGCCCAGGTTCATAAAGTCGATCCACTCGCGGCCAGCATTAGTGACATAGAGTCGGTCCGAGAATGCCGGGCTGTAGTCCTCGCGAAACGCTGGCTCGGCATCGTAGGCGGGGAAGAAGATCGAAATCTTGTTAGACTCGATGTCAATGCCCTCAAAGCTATCGACGTAGTTGATTGTGTTGTAGTAGACGCTGATCTCGTCGTGGTACTGATGGTCGCGGGCGAGCACATAGAACTCGTCGTAGCAGCACAAGACGGGAACGGCGCGCGGGTCCTCCGAGGCACGGGCGAGCACCTGCTGATACAGCGCCACATCGATAGTGCTCTTATAGATATAGTTGCCGCGGTAGATAACGCACGCGCCGTTATCGGGGCAAAAAGCGATGCGGCTCTTGATGTCCTCAAACATCTCCTCGAGTTTGGGGGCGGGGCGTCCGCTGGCGGGGCAGAACACGATGCCAGCCTCGGCGAGCTTGTCCAGGCGCTCGTCGAGGCCCTGAGGCAGCACGCGCTCGTCGGTCAGTAACGTCTTGTCCATATCGACAGCGAGAATCTTAATGTTGCCGATGTTGGCGTCTGATTCGTAAGTCTGCATAAAACGCGCCTTTCGGTTTCCAGAATGTTTCGGGTGATTGACCCTCTACTTGATAGTCGGGCGTATTTTCGCAGGATTGGCGCATATTTGCATCATCATTCACAAAGTAATGAAAAAACTTTTCAGAAATTTGAATTTGTCGCTTGTACAGCAGGCACTTTAGCGTAATATAGCGACCATCGAAAACGGAGACGGAAAAACAACCGCTTACCGAGGAAAAGGTACCGTTTACGATATTAGAATTGCGCCCGGCGATAGGTGAAAGGAGAGGCAGATGCAGTTCGTAAAGATTATCACTACTGCAGACAATGCCATCCGACGCCAGCGCGCAATTTCCCGACGACGATAACAATCGTCTCTGTCCGCATGGGGCTAAATGCCCCAACAGAGTCATTTTGAGGTCGTTGGGTTTTAGCACGACATTGCTGCATGTTTCTAGGGCATGCTGTGCTGCTTTTTGCTATTTAACCTGATATTGCACGGTTTTTTGACCTCGAAATGACTTGCAACTGACCGATGTTCTAACTAGCTACCAAGGGCGAAAGGAAACAGCCATGAGCAAGGAAAAAGTCGTTCTCGCATATTCCGGTGGTCTTGATACATCTGTATGTGTCAAGTGGCTCCAGGACGAGAAGAATCTCGATGTCGTTTGCGTCTGCGGCAACGTGGGCCAGGAGGAGACCGGCTTGGATGCCAAGAAGCAGAAGGCGCTTGACCTGGGCGTTCTCGATTGCCAGGTGCTCGACCTGCGCGACGAGTTCTCCGATGAGTTCCTGACTAAGGCCATCGCCGCAAACTCCATGTACGAGAACAAGTACCCGCTGCTCTCCGCGCTGTCTCGCCCGCTGCTCGCCAAGAAGCTTGTCGAGGTCGCTCACGAGTTTGGCGCGACCTACGTCGCCCACGGCTGCACCGGCAAGGGTAACGACCAGGTTCGTTTTGAGGCTGCCGTCAAGGCCCTCGACCCCGAGCTTAAGGTTATCGCCCCGGTTCGCGAGTGGGATCTGAAGTGCCGTCCCGATGAGGTTGCCTATGCTCACGCCCACAACGTGCCGGTTCCCGAGGGCGCCAACGACAACCCCTACTCCATCGACGACAACCTGTGGGGTCGCGCCATTGAGTGCGGTCACCTGGAGGATCCCTGGAACGAGCCGCTCGATGACGCCTGGGTTATGACCAAGAACCCCGAGGACGCGCCCGACACCCCGACGTATACCGAGATTGAGTTTGAGGCCGGCAAGCCCGTCGCCGTCGACGGCAAGAAGATGAAGCTCTCCGAGATCGTCATCGCCCTCAACAAGATCTCTGGTGACAACGGCTTTGGCCGTCTCGACCTGGTCGAGGATCGTCTGGTGGGCCTCAAGAGCCGTGAGTGCTATGAGGTTCCCGGCGCCCTGACGCTCATCACCGCCCACAAGGCACTTGAGGACATTTGCGTCGAGGGCGACCTGCTCAAGACCAAGATCAAGCTCGAGCAGGATTGGGCCACCGCCGTGTACAACGGCCAGTGGTACAGCCCGCTCAAGAACGCGCTCGATGCCTTTATGGCCGATACCCAGAAGTTCGTGACCGGTACCGTCCGTCTGAAGTTCTTTAAGGGCAACTGCCATGTCGTCGGTCGCAAGAGCCCGTTTAGCCTGTATGACTACGGTCTGGCTACCTACGACCGCGACACCACGTTTGACGAGAAGGCCAGCGCCGGCTTTATCGAGATCGATACGCTGTCGCTCAAGACGTGGGCAAAGGTCCAGGGTCCCAGCTCCGCTGCCGCCCAGGCCTAGCGCCTCCTTCCCTTGGTATCCGCGCGGCCCATCCGCGTGATACATAACGGGCGCACGGGGTCCCTACCTTTCGTTATGCTTGCTGACACTTCTTAACATCGGTGGCCCCTACGTTCCGCCCGCATAAATGATGCCGCGTCTACGGCTGAGTCCGAGCCCCGCCGGGGTTGTCCGGCGGGGCTCCTTCTATCAATTTGGCGGCTCTGTGCCTATATATATGAGGAGTATCCATTATGTTCAACGCTATCGCGCATGCCTTGCTTGCCCTCGCGCCCGAGTTCGATGCTGCAAAGGTCGAGGATGTTCCTATGAGCCTGAAGGCCTGGATCGATGGTTCGCAAGGCAACATCCGGAGGGAGACGTTGGGCACCAAGTGCCTCGTGCGTCACTTCTTTGCATATTAGCTACATGGCCCCGTGCACGGTGGGGAATGTGTAAAACTTGCGGTTGAAAAATCGCTTTAGCGACATGGCTCATTGCTTTGGGCGCTTGTTTTGGTATTTGGAGAAAGGGGACGGTTCCATGGCTCTTTGGGGCGGTCGTTTTGAGGCGGGAGTGGCCGAGGTCACGCAGGAGTTTGGCGCGTCGCTGCCGGTTGACAAACATCTCTATAAGCAGGATATCGCCGGTTCTAAGGCGCATGCCAAGATGCTGGCGGCCCAAGGCATCATCAGTGCCGAGGACGAGCAGGCGATTGCCGAGGGCCTGACCGGAATCGAACAGGATATCGATGTCGGCAACTTCACCTTCGATATCAACGATGAGGACATTCATATGTCCATCGAGAGCGAGCTGACGCGTCGCATCGGCGAGGCCGGTAAGCGCTTGCATACCGGACGTTCGCGCAACGACCAGGTGGCGACCGACACACGCCTGGGCGTCAAGGCGCTGGCCAAGGAGCTCATGGAGGCCAATCTTGAGCTGCGCCATGTGCTGGTGGATGCGGCTAAGAAGTACGACAAGGTGATTCTGCCGGGCTACACGCACATGCAGCATGCTCAGCCCGTACTGCTGTCGCATCATCTGCTGGCGTATTCCTGGATGTTCGCGCGCGACTTTACGCGCCTGAAGGCCGCCTTTGATGCCGCCGACAACTGCCCGCTGGGTGCTGCCGCGCTTGCCGGCACGAGCTATCCGCTCGATCGCCAGATGACGGCTGCCGAACTTGGCTTTGCGGGTGTGATCCCTAATTCGCTCGACGCTGTTTCCGATCGCGATTTCCTGCTCGATCTGCATTACGCCGGCTCCGTTATGGCTATGCACCTGTCGCGTCTTTCCGAGGAGATCGTGCTGTGGTCGAGCTCCGAATTTGGCTTCATCACGCTTTCCGACTCCTACTCCACCGGCTCGTCCATCATGCCGCAGAAGAAGAACCCCGACTTTGCCGAGCTTATCCGCGGCAAGAGCGGCCGAGTCTATGGCAACCTGGTGCAGCTGCTCGTGACCATGAAGGGCTTGCCGCTCGCTTATAACAAGGACTTGCAGGAGGACAAGGAGGGCGCGCTCGATACCGCCCATACGCTCATGCAGTGCCTGTCTGTTATGGCCGGTATGATTTCGACCTGGACCGTTAACGAGGATGCCATGGCGCGCGAGTGCGGCGTGGGGCACCTTGCCGCCACCGATGCTGCCGATTACCTGGCCAAGCGTGGTCTGCCGTTCCGCGAGGCGCATGCCGTGGTGGGCCATCTGGTCCTGATGTGCGAGAAGCGTGGCTGCAATCTTGAGGACCTGCCGTTTGAGGTGTTCCAGGAGGCAAGCCCGCTCTTTGAGCGCGATATTACCGAGGCGCTCGACATCCCCTCAATTGTCGCCGCGCGTACGACCGAGGGCGGTACCGCCCCTGCCGCCGTCGCCGTGCAGCTTGAGCGCGCCGAGGCACAGCTCGTGGCCGACGAGGGCGTGTTTGGATCGCTGACCAAGGTCGTCGAGATGGGCCACGGAGCTAATTAGCTTATTGGATGCGTCTGTCTGGTGTGTTCATCATATTTTGCCTTTACGGGTGCCCGCTACGGTGGGCACCCGTTTTGTTATAGAGAAGGAAGGAGCTTGTCGAGAACTTCTGTAGGACATTTGCGCAGGTTGTGAAGGGGGTGCGTTCACGGGCGACAATCGACCGCCCGTTCTGTTCGTTGCAGTTGAAAGTGGGACGGATGGTACTCTAGTCGGGCTTCGAAACAGAAGTGACACATATGGAGCGCTTTAATAAATAATAACGCTTCAATAAACGGCTTTTTGTTTAACTGCAGCTAGAACTCTGTTACGATGCAGTCCAGGCGGGTGCCGGAATGGGACTTGGGCACGCGCGAACCTACTTGAAAGGCTACCTTATGGCTATCGAGAAGACCTTCATCATGATTAAGCCCGACGCCGTGCGCGATCGCAAGATCGGCGAGATCGTTGCTCGCATTGAGCGCAGCGGCCTTGTTATCGAGCGCATGGAGATGACCACGCTCGAGCGCGCTACCGTCGAGGAGCACTACGCCCATCTGGCCGACAAGCCCTTCTTTGGCGGTCTCTGCGACTTTATGACGAGCGGTCCGGTCGTCAAGATGGTCGTTTCCGGCCTCTCCGCTGTCTCCAAGATGCGCACCCTTATGGGCGCCACCAACCCGCTTGATGCTGCCCCCGGCACCATTCGAGGCGACTTTGCTGTCGATGTCAACGCCAACGTGATCCACGGCTCCGACTGCCTGGAGAACGCCGAGATCGAGATCAAGCGCTTTTTTGGCTAAACCAGCTTTGACTCCTTAAAGCTGTTAGCGTGTGGCTTGGGCGCCGCGGAACTTCATCCGCGGCGCCCTTTTTATTCCAGTAGACTTTTGGTAAACCCCCACAAATCTACTAAAGAGCCCCCGTCCGGATGTTTCTTCCGGGCGGGGGCTGGCGTTAGCGTCGTATGGCTTTGTGAATCTTTAGGCCTCGTCGACGATCTTAAGGCCGCGCGTGTGGTCGATCTCGTTGAGGAGGTTAACGCGACGCTCGTGACGGCCGCCCTCAAACTCGGCGTCGAGCCACTCGTCGACGATCATCTTGGCGAGCTCGGAGCCCACGACGCGGGCGCCAAAGGCGAGCACGTTGGTGTTGTTGTGCATGCGCGAGAGCTTGGCGCTGAAGGGCTCGGAGCACACGACGGCACGAACGCCCTCGACCTTGTTGGCGGCCAGGCTGATTCCGACGCCGGTGCCGCAGATCAGGATGCCCAGGTCGACGTCGCCGTTGGCAACTGCCTTGCCCACCTTGTAGCCGGCGATGGGGTAATCAAAGCTCTCGGAGGTGTCGGTGCCAAAGTTCACGACCTCGCATCCGCGCTCCTTCAGGTGCTCGGAAATGATGTTCTTGAGCTCGACGGCGGCGTGGTCGTTACCGATACCAATCTTCATGAGTGGTTCCTCTCTGGTCCGTGCGGCGGAATTGCTAAAGGTTTTACCGCGTTCGACTGCATGATAGCGCGACTTTTGCGTAAACACTCGGGCGTTTTTTGGTCAAACGCTTTAGCATGCAACAAGACCGGCTTCTCATGAATAATTCCGCCAATTTGTGCTCGAGCGCCGTCCGCCGGAACCATGGTTGCGGTTTTTGATGCATTGTTATCAAATAAAAGAACTAACTATTTTTGAGAGCCCAGCCCGTTATATAAGTAGGAGATACCTATGTCTGCCGATTCCCTTCGTGATACCGCGTTTTGCGATGTTTTGAACCGCGAGCTTGTCTGTGCGCTCGGCTGCACCGAGCCCATTGCCGTTGCCTATGCAGCGGCGCTGGCGAGCCAGACGCTCGGTTGCGAACCCGATCATATGGACGTTGCCTGCTCGGGCAACATCATCAAGAACGTCAAGAGCGTGACCGTGCCCAACTCGGGCGGAATGCATGGCATCGAAGCCGCGGCTGTGCTGGGTGCCGTGGGCGGAGACGCTAAGAGCGCGCTCGAGGTGCTCGAGAGCGTTGACGATGAAGACCGTGCTCGCGTGGCCGAGCTCCTCGCCGACGCCGGCTACTGCGATGTGTCGCTTGTCGAGGGTGTGCCCAACCTCTACATCAAGGTGACTGCCACGGCCGGAGGCCATACCGCGGTCGTCGAGATTACCGACCACCACACCAACGTCACATGCCATACGCTCGACGGTATCCCGGTATGCGGTAAGTCGGCGGGGGAGTGTGCCGCCTGCGCGGAGCGCGTGGTGGCCGAGCGCGCGGCGGATAACGCCGACACCCCTATGAGCATTGAGTCTATCATCGACTTTATCGAGGACGGTGACATTGAGGACGCCCGCGCTGCCGTTGAGCGTCAGATTGAGCTGAACGGTGCGATCAGTGCCGAGGGCCTGGCGCACGCTTGGGGCGCCGAGGTGGGCCGTACGCTGCTGGGTGCACGTGCCGATGACGTCGCCTGCCGTGCCCGCGCCCGTGCAGCCGCCGGGTCCGACGCCCGCATGAACGGCTGCGCGCTGCCGGTCGCCATTGTGTGCGGCTCGGGCAATCAGGGCATTACCTGCGCGCTGCCCGTTATGGAGTATGCCGAGTATCTGCGCTGCGACCACGATCGCCTGGTGCGCGCCGTGATGCTGTCCGATCTTATCGCTGTGCATATCAAGAGCTATATTGGTGCGCTCTCGGCGTTTTGCGGTGCTATTTGTGCCGCGTGCGGCGCCGGCGCTGCGATTACCTGGCTGTGCGGTGGTACGCGCGAGCAGATTGGCGCGACGGTCTCGAACACGCTCGGCAACGTTGGCGGCATCGTGTGCGATGGCGCCAAGGCAAGCTGTGCCGCCAAGATTTCCGCTGCCGTCGATGCGGCGATTTTGGGCCACGATATGGCCATGCAGGGCCGTGGCTTCCGTGCCGGCGAGGGCCTGATCCAGGATACCGTCGAGCAGACAATCGCCAGCATGGGCTACGTGGGCCGTGTGGGCATGAAGGACACCGACGTCGAAATCCTCAACATCATGATCGGCAAAACACGGGTTTGCTAGCTACGCGGTTTTACCAAACCGCGTAGCTAGCCGACGCTGCAAACGCCCCTAAGCGGCAATCTGCCTTTCAATCGTCGGGCATGGCCAGAAGGCCTATGCCCTCCTCTTTCAAGGCACATTGCTCGCTTAGGGGCGTTTTCGCTGACTTATGCTCAACCTGCGTCGTTATTTTCTTTTAGGCTTGGGGCCTTACGACAGTTCGTCGGCTATTTGGTGTTCGTAGAAGGCTTCTACTACGGCGTTGAAATCGCGGGCGAAGTCTTCCATGGTTCCGCACCAGGTGGCTCGGCCGGGTTTTCCCTGGCCAACATAGGCGGTTTGGATACCGCAGGCGGGGCTGGGGAAGTCACGCTTGGGGTCGTTGCCCACCATGAGGACCTCATGCGGCTCGAGTCCCATGACCTGCAGTTGCTCTAGATAGTAGGTGGCATCGGGCTTGCAGCGCGTGGCGTTGCCCATGTGCGTCACGAGTTCAAAGGGGGCGTCGGCCATGTCGCCCCAACCCATGCGGCACTCGATGGCGCCTTGAGGAAAGCTGGGGTTGGTAAAGAGCGCGCAACGCAGTCCTGCGTCCTGTACGGCCTGGAGCGCGGCGTGTGCGCCCGGCATGGCTTTCGCATTGATCATGTCATCGTTCTTGTACGGCAGGACTTCACGATCGTAGTAGGTAAACGCCTCGTAGATGAGTGGGTCCGAGAGGCAAATGCCGCACCGGCGCTCAACCTCTTCTTGGTAGAACTCAAGATTGGTGCGATTGTCCGTGCTGCTGCGGCGATTGGCGTTGAGGTCGACCAGGATGGTGCCGAGGCGTGCCATCGTGCCACCGCGGCTGCGGCGCCCGATATCCGCGAGCATCGAAGAGACATCCTTAAAATACCGAAGGATGAACGCGTTGAGGTTGATGCTAAGAAGCGTTTCGTCCATATCGAAAACGACTGCTTTGAGCACGCGGGCACCTTTCTCGAAAAATCGATCTAGAATCGTTGGCTCCGGATACTTTACCCCAAAGCCGAATGCCTGGCTGGTTATCGTCAAGTTGCGGAGACGTGTGTTCATAAGATTACGAAAAAGTCTCCACACGAGTAAAAAATCGCAGTTCACGCTTGAAATCGAACTCATTTCCCCGTAACCTATACGAACGTGATTGCATAAGCGTCACATTAGTATCTGTCGGCTCCCGAGTGTTCCTAAACGTTGTGTGCTTGTCGCACCCTTCTGTAGGTCCTAGCAATCGGGGCCCCGTAGTTCGAAAGGGGTCCACCTTTGAGTGAGATTCAGAACTCGTCCATTTTCTCTCTTGACGATGTCAACGAGGAGGAGATGAACAACCTCATCGACGGTACGATTACCGACTTTGATGAGGGCGATCTCGTTAACGGCACTGTCGTTAAGATCGAGCATGACGAGGTGCTCGTTGACATCGGATTCAAGTCCGAGGGCGTTATCCCGGTCCGCGAGCTGTCCATCCGCAAGGACGCTAACCCTGCAGACATCGTTGCACTCGGTGATCCCATCGAGGCTCTGGTTCTCCAGAAGGAGGACAAGGACGGTCGTCTGGTCCTGTCCAAGAAGCGTGCCGAGTACGAGCGTGCTTGGAACCGCATCGAGGAGAAGTTCAACTCCGGCGAGAACGTCGAGGGCGAGGTTATCGAGGTTGTCAAGGGCGGCCTGATCCTCGACATCGGCCTGCGTGGCTTCCTGCCCGCTTCCCTCGTCGACCTCCGTCGCGTCAGGGACCTCACCTCTTACATGGGCACCCGCATCGAGGCCCGCGTCATCGAGATGGACCGCAACCGCAACAACGTCGTCCTCTCCCGTCGCGTCGTGCTCGAGGAGTCCCGTAAGGCCGAGCGCTCCGAGATCCTGTCCAAGCTCAAGTCTGGCATGCGTCTCCAGGGCACCGTTTCCTCCATCGTCGACTTCGGCGCCTTCGTCGACCTCGGCGGTATCGACGGCCTCATCCACATCTCCGAGCTCTCCTGGAACCACGTCAACCATCCTTCCGAGGTTGTCAAGGTCGGCCAGGAGGTCGAGGTCGAGGTTCTCGACGTCGATCTTAACCGCGAGCGCATCTCCCTGGGTCTCAAGCAGACCACCGAGGATCCGTGGCGCGCACTGGTCAAGAAGTACCCCGTCGGCGCTATCGTCGAGGGCACTGTGACCAAGCTTGTCCCGTTTGGCGCTTTCGTCGACCTGGGCGAGGGCATCGAGGGCCTGGTGCACATCTCCGAGATGGCCAACAAGCACGTCGACCAGCCTTCTCAGGTTACCCACGTGGGCGACAAGGTTCAGGTCAAGGTCATGGAGATCGACCTCGACCGTCGTCGTATCTCCCTGTCCATGAAGTCCGCTGCTGAGACTCTGGGCGTCGAGATCGAGGTTACCCCGCTGCCTTCCGAGAAGAAGGACGAGGAGACTGACGCCGAGTAAATCGGTTTGACGATCACTTGTTTTAAGGGATCCGTCCGTAATGGACGGGTCCCTTTTTGCATTTGGCACCGAGATGCGCAATGCTGCCGGGCTGTCCACAGGCTATTGAATTGTCGGTGCATGAAAAAAGCCGACATCCCGCCTCGGGGAGGAGGCGGGAACGCACCGAGTAGACGGAGGGGTGCGGAGCGCGGTCGCGTCTCGACTGACAACGTTGCCCATCGACGGGATTATTGTAGCGCATGGGCGCTTCTTGGTTTATCGTGTCGAGCGCTTGTGTTGTGCCGTTGCCTGTGGCGGCGGTGTGCTACACTCTTGCACTGCTGAGTGGGCCAGACGGTCGCGCGATGTACTGCTTGCGGTACGCGTGAGGAAAGTCCGGGCTCCAGAGGGCGGGATGCCGGCTAACGGCCGGGCGGAGTGATCCGACGGAAAGCGCCGCAGAAAAGAAGACTCCCACCTGCGTCGCAAGGCGTAAAGGGAAAAGCTGAAACGGTGGTGTAAGAGACCACCAGCGTCGTGGCAACACGGCGGCTTGGCAAGCCCCATCCGGAGCAAGCGCGAATAGGAACGCTATGGGCCGGCCCGGTCCGCGTTCGGGTAGCGTGCGTGGAGCTGCATGGTAACGTGCAGACAAGATAAATGACCGTTCACGACAGAACCCGGCTTATAGGCCCACTCAGCTTTCTTGTTGACGCTGCGACGGCGTCAGCTGGCCGATTTGGTGCTCATTCGTCGGTCGCCGCCATAAGGCGTGCTCCCTCCTCTTTCGGGCCAAATCGACTCAGCTGACGCCGTCTCGCTGTTTTTGCCTGGTCATCGGCGTTGCCGTTCTATTTACTGGGGTTATTGGTACGGCCTTTGCCGTATTATTGAGGCTGTTTGTTGCTTTGCTTGTTGTTGAGGGGCTTTGTTGGACAGCTATTTTACTCTGCAATCGAATATTGAGGCTTCGGGCGAGTTTGTGGACCGCAAGAGCCGGTTTATTGCCCAGCTGGTCCATATTGAGTCCGAGGATGAGGCGAATGCCTTTATCGAGATGGTTCGCAAGCGTCATTACGACGCTCGACACAATGTTCCAGCGTGGATTTTGGTCGATGGACGCGAGCGCCAGAGCGATGACGGTGAGCCGAGCCGCACGAGCGGGATGCCGACACTCGAGGTGCTGCGCGGCGCTGAGCTCAAAAATGTTTGCTGCGTGGTAACGCGCTATTTTGGTGGCACGCTGCTGGGGCCTGGTGGCTTGGTGCGCGCCTATACCGCGGCGACGCAGGCGGCGGTGGCCGCGGCTCAGGAGGCCGGGCAGATCGTCGAGATGACGAGTGTCGTGCCTGTTGACGTGCATGTGGCCTATCCGCAGTATGAGCAGGTGCTTCGTTTGGCGCAGGATTCGGGTGCCAAGGTTTCGGATACCGATTACGCGGATGCCGTGACACTTCATTTGGTGTTCAAAGCGGGGGAGCAGGAACCGTTTTGTGCTAAGATGCGCGAGCTTATGGCAGGGCGCGAGGAGATTGAGGTCGGCGCTCCCGAATTTGCCGAGTTCTAACGGCGACGGCCGGTGTGCTTTTGGATGGATCCCAAGCGCGCCGGCCGTCGTTTTATGTTGCCGCCGTTTACTCGGCGAGCTGCTTTAGCACATCGCAGGCGATCTCGATGGCATCGTCGATGCAGCCGGGGCAGCTGCGGAGCGGACCCTTGTCCGATCCGACGCCCTTGAGCGTGCCGCAGACGGTCGTCGTGTTCTTCTCGCCAAAACGCTTGGCGATCTCGCGCGACAGCTTGTAGGTCTGGCCCTTGGTCTTGGGGTTTTCCATGCCGTCGCTCATTACAAAGCCCATGATGGCCACGGCGCCCGAGATGGCGCCGCAGGTTTCGGTCATGCCGCCCATGCCGGCGCCAAAGCCCTCGGTGAGGGTAAAGGCGACCTGGGGGTCGAGCCCGACGGCGGGCGCGAGCGTGCAGGCGACGGCCTGCGCGCAATTAAAGCCACGGGCGTGGTACTCGGCAGCCTGAGCCTGACAGGCGGTGATGTCGAGCTGGGCTGTATCGATTTGCTTCATCGTTGTCTCCTTGGTCACGGTGTACCCGCCTATGGTACCCGTGACGGGGCATGTAATCATCGAGAGCTTCATGTATGCCTCATGTATATCCATCGAATATATGCCTAAGGCTGAGACGAATGCCCCAGATTAATTTGTCCCATAACCTATCGGCGGGATGGGTTGAGAGGGGTGCGGGGTAGCGGTATCGTGAACCGAATAAAAACAAAACCCAAGTAAGGGAGTTGGATATGTGCGAGCAGACTATCGGTACCACGTGCGTTCAGGGCGGCTATCACCCGGGAGATGCCGAGCCGCGCCAGGTGCCCATCTACCAGTCCACCACGTGGAAGTACGACACGTCCGAGCACATGGGCAAGCTGTTTGACCTAGAGGAGTCGGGCTACTTCTACAGCCGTTTGCAGAACCCCACGTGCGATCTCGTTGCCGCCAAGATCTGCGAGATGGAGGGCGGCACCGCTGCAATGCTCACGAGCTCGGGCATGGCTGCGAATTTCCTCGCGATCTTTAACGTGGTCGGTGCCGGCGATCATGTGGTCGCGAGCTCTGCTATTTACGGCGGTACGTATAACCTGCTCGCCCATACTATGGGCCGCATGGGCGTGACCTGCACGTTCGTCGCCCCCGACTGCACCGACGAGGAGCTGGAGGCAGCGTTTGAGCCCAATACCAAGCTCGTCTTTG
Organism: uncultured bacterium; assembly: GCA_905215065.1. Lineage (GTDB taxonomy): Bacteria > Actinomycetota > Coriobacteriia > Coriobacteriales > Coriobacteriaceae > Collinsella. The sequence goes on from CAJMOF010000001.1 coordinate 91,421, forward strand.
GCGAGACCATCGCTAATCCCGCCCTCGCCGTGCTCGACATTGAGCGCTTTGCCAAGGCCGCGCACGACCATGGCGTGCCGCTGATGGTCGACAACACCTTCCCGACGCCCGTGATGTGCCGTCCCTTTGAGTGGGGCGCCGACATCGTCACGCACTCTACCACCAAGTACATGGATGGGCATGCGGCCTACCTGGGCGGCGTGATCGTCGACCATGGTCAGTTTGACTGGATGGCCCATGCGGACAAGTTCCCGGGTCTCACCACGCCCGACGAGAGCTATCACGGCGTGACCTATGCCGAGAAGTTCGGTCGCGAGGGCGCCTTCATTACCAAGGCCACCGCGCAGCTCATGCGCGACCTCGGCCCCATGCAGAACCCGCAGGCGGCGTTTTTCTTGAACAGCTCGCTCGAGAGCCTGCATGTGCGCATGCCGCGTCATTGCGAGAACGGCCTGGCCGTTGCCAAGTTCCTGCAGAGCCATCCCAAGGTACGCTTTGTGAGCTATCCGGGCCTGGAGGGCGACAAATACTATGACCTGGCTCAGAAGTACATGCCCAACGGTACTTGTGGCGTCGTGAGCTTTGGCTTTAACGGTGGTCGCGCGGCGGCCGAGACCTTTATGAAGAGCCTCAAGCTCGCCCAGATCGCCACGCATGTGGCCGACGCCCGCACTTGCTGCCTGCATCCCGCTAACGCCACGCATCGCCAGATGAACGATGAGGAGCTCATCGCCTGTGGCATCTCCGCCGACATGGTGCGCCTGTCGTGCGGCCTCGAGGACACGGCCGACCTGATTGCCGACCTTGAGCAGGCTCTCGAGCAGTGCTAGGCTAGCGTTCGCATAAGTCGCCGATGCCGACAGAGGGCTTCGGCGACCTTTACGTTCCGATTCCGTAGGCGGGACCCCAATCGCGGCTGTTTGCAGGCGATTGGGGCCCCGTTTTTGTGTTGCGCCACTCGAAAGGATGGATATGGAGAAAACCGCAGAGCAGCTTCGCCGCGAGCACATTGCCCTAGAGGGCGACACCCATGGCAAGAACAAATGGGCGATTCTGTTTACCGTGCTCATCATGACGTTTATGGCGTGTCTGGATTCGACCGTCGTGACCGTGGCACTGCCCGTGATGCAAAAGGAGCTGGGCGTGGGCCTCGACCGCATCCAGCTGGTGAGCTCGGTGTATCTGCTTGCGACATGCGTGGCTATGCTGCCGTTTGGCCGTCTGGGCGACGTGCGCGGCAAGGTGGGCGTATTCCAACTGGGCGTCATCGTCTTTACGGTCGGCTCGCTGCTGTGCGGCCTTTCGGCCTCGCTCGAGGTTCTTATCCTGGCACGTATTGTTCAGGGAGTCGGTTGCGCGGCGGCCATGGCTAACAACATGGGTATCATCACCGAGTCGTTTCCGGCGCGCGAGCGCGGTCGTGCCATGGGTCTCCTCGCGACTTTCGTGGCCCTCGGCATGATGTGTGGTCCCGTGCTCGGCGGCATGCTGGTGGCAAGCTTTCCCTGGGATAGCATCTTCCTCATCAACCTGCCCATTGGCGTCATCTCGTTTATCGTGGGGCTTTACACACTGCCGCATGTTAAGCCGGAGGCCGGTGAGCGCCCCATGTCGCTGGCGGAGGCCGCGCGTCGCTGCTTTGCGAGTTCGGCTTTTACGATTAACTTGGCATGCATGCTTATTGTGTTTATCGGCATCGGTGCATCTGAGTTTGTGCTGCCGTTCTATTTCCAGGATGCCCATGGCTTTAGCTCCGATATTTCCGGACTGCTCTTTTTGGCGCTGCCGATGGTGAATGCCTTTATCGGGCCGCTTTCGGGTACGGTTTCGGACCGTGTTGGCTGCGAGGGTCCCACGGCGGTCGGCCTGGGTGTGTACGTGTGCGGTCTCTTTGCGGTAAGTACGCTCGACGAGCACTCTTCCATCCCCGTGATCGTGTGCTGCGTCGCGTTTATGTCGTGCGGCACGTCGATTTTCCAGAGCCCCAATAACTCCCTGTACATGGGCTCGGCTCCGCGCGAAGCGCTCGGTTTTGCTGGCAGCTTGGGCAGTTTGGCGCGCTACGCCGGCATGGCACTCGGTATTACGGTGGCGTCAAATATCCTGTATGGGCAGATGAGCGTGGCGATGGGCGAGGCCGTGACCAGTTTCGTTGCAGGCCGTCCGGATGTGTTCTTATTCGGCTTTTGCTCGGTGTTCTACGTGCTCATGGCTGTGGCCGCTGTGGGCTTTGCGCTCGCCATGGTGCGTTTGGTGAAGATGCGCGCCCGCCATTAGCGTGTTGGGAGGCTGTCTGCCACGATTCGCGCCGTCCCAAAAAGACTGGTTTGTGGTGCGATGTGGCTTGTGAGACGGGCGGGGGTCGGTCCGTGGTAGACTATCGAACAACGTTTATTAATCGCGCGGTATCGTTGCCGCGAGAAGGGGTTGCGCCATGCAGGAGCTTGAGGATCGTATTCGCCATGACGGCATCGTAAAGGCCGGTAACGTCCTTAAGGTTGATGCCTTCCTCAACCACCAGTGCGACGTTGAGCTGTTCGATCACATGGGCGCTGAGTGGGCCCGTCTGTTCGAGGGCGTCGAGATCAACAAGATTCTGACGATCGAGGCTTCGGGCATTGGCATGGCCTGCATTGCAGCTCAGCATTTTGGCGGCGTGCCGGTGGTCTTTGCCAAGAAGGCCCAGTCCATTAACCTCGACGGCGAGCAGTATGCCACGACCATCTACTCCTTTACCAAGCAGAAGGAGTACCCGGTCATCGTGGGCAAGCGCTTCCTGTCCGAGGGCGATAAGGTCCTAATCATCGATGACTTCCTGGCCAACGGCTGCGCACTTGAGGGTCTTATCAAGATCTGTGAGGCCGCGGGTGCCGAGGTTGCTGGCATTGGCATTGCGGTGGAGAAGGGCTTCCAGGGCGGTGGCGATAAGCTCCGCGAGCGCGGCTTCCGCGTTGAGAGCCTGGCTCGCATTGCCGATATGGACTGCGAGAACGGCGAGATCACCTTCGCCTAAGCGCGCAACACAAGCGATTGGTATGCGATGTGACAAAGGGACTTTCCCTTTGTCACATTTTTTGTATGAGGGGAGGTGTTGATATGGATGAGAACAAGATGGGGTGGCGCGAGTATGCGCGCTATGCCGAGGTGTCGGCCGAGGAGCTGGCGCGCGATTGCGAGGTACAGGTGTTTCGCGCGACGGGTCCGGGCGGACAGGGCGTGAACACGACGGATTCAGCGGTGCGCATGAAGCATATCCCCTCGGGGATTACCGTGACGGCACGCGAGAGCCGCAGCCAGTTCCAAAATCGCTCGAGCTGCCTGCGTAAGCTGCGCGCCGAGCTTGAGCGTCGTGGGCGTCCGCCGCGCCGACGCGTAAAGACCAAGGTGCCTCAGCGCTCCCGCCAACGCAGGCTTAATGACAAGCACTTCAAAGCCATTAAAAAGGCCAACCGTCGCAAGCCGGGTAGCGACGAGTAGTCGATTGCTCCACTGGCCTTGCTAGCGGGCGGGGTGCCAAACTTGGAGGGCGCTGCCGAGGACGTCAACCTCGATGCGCGAGGCGACAATGGGCTCGCCGTCGGCCTGGATGGGGTAATCGGGCTGCTCGAAGGTGAGCTCGGCATGGCGGCAGCGGCGCATACGAACCGGCGGCAACTTGGTGTGGTGGCCGTCCTTGGCCGAAAGAAACATAGGCAGGGCAACGGCGCGGGGGACGGGGCCGCAGGCGTAGCAGACATCGAGTATGCCGTCGCAGGGGTCGGCATCGGGGCAGATGCGATAGCCCGAGCCATAGGTGGGGCCCAGCTGAATCGCCATGATAATCGCCCGCACGCGCTCGGCGGGCGCGCCGTCAAAGCTGACTGTCATGGGATAGTTGCGATAGCGTAGGCCAAACTGCTCAAGTCCCGAGAGGGTGTAGAGCGGCGCGCCTGTCAAGCCGGTCTTTTTGCGCAGCTCGGTGGTGCCAAGGCCGATGGCGGCATCGATGCCGACCGAAAGCGTCTGGTCATAATACTCGACCGTCGCCTCGCCGCTACCGCTTGCGGGGTTCCATGAGCGAATGCGCCCGATGTCCTGACGTTGCAGCTCGCAGGTGAGCAGCGCGCCAAAATCCTTGCCGGAGAAATCGTCGATACCGAGCGTTTGGGCAAAATCGTTGCCGGAGCCCACGGGCAGGACGGCAAGGGCGGGGCGGGCGTCCTGCTTTTGCTTCATAAGCCCATTGACGACCTCGTGGATCACGCCGTCGCCGCCAAGAGCGATAACGGTGCGGTAGCCCTGGGCCTGTGCGGCAAGTTCCTTGGCATGCCCCATGCGCTCGGTCAGTACCAAGTCAAACTGGGATGAGCGCGCGGTCATGTCTAAAAAGCGCTGCAGGCGCTCAGCGACCTCGCGCGCCGCACCCGACTGGGCGGCTGGGTTGGCGATGATGAGCGTGCGACCAAAATCAGTTGCGTGCATGGGGCGACTCCCGGCGTATAACGTGACGGTGCGGTCGCGCTCGGGTCGAATTGTCCCCGATTGTGGCTGCACGGCGAATACTAACGTCTACTCTATCAGGTCGTTGTGGCGCTCGATAGCATCCGCTACCGTACCGCCCTCATCCACAATAAGCGAACGGCGCTTGGGTGAGATGATGCGCTGGGCGGGGTACACGCCGCGGTGTCCGCCGGTTAGGTAGCTGATAAAGGCCACGATGACAAAGAACCCGGCGGCCGTGCCGTGGAACAGGTCGATGGCCATCATGCAGGTGGTGATGGGCACGTTGAGGCCGGCGCAGAACACGCCGAGCATGCCGAGAGCCGCCAGAAAACTGGGGTCGAGCCCGGTAAGGCAACCGATCCAGCCACCGAGTGCCGCACCGATGCCAAACAGGGGCGTGACCTCGCCGCCTTGGAAGCCCGCGCCCAGGGTAAGCGCTGTGACGACCAACTTGATGACTGCGTCCGCCAGGGTGGTGTTGCCTGCAAATCCGGCGCCGGAAAGCCACGTGGAAAGGCCGGCGTAGTCCCAGGCGTCGAGCATCGCGTAGGCCGCGAGCACCACGAGTGCGCCTATAAGTGCGCGAATGAGGTAATTGGTGATAAAGCGACCGTACAGGTTCTTGACGGTTCGAACCGACCACGCAAAGAGGCGCGCGGTGAGACCAAAGAAAATGGCGCTGATAACAACGATGGCAACCGTCCGCGGCGTCATGTCGGGGACGCTGGCGATGACATTCGCTTCGTACTCGGTACCCAGGGCGAGTGATGTAAAGTAGCCGGTAAACGAGGCGACCAGGCAGTAGATGCCCGCGGTGTAGTCGATCTTGCCGATAAAGCACATCTCCATGCCAAAGAAAGCTCCGGCAAGGGGCGAACCGAATACGGCTCCAAAGGCCGACGAGATGCCGGCGAGCATGAGGTCGTGGTGGTCATGCTTTTTGAGGTGGGCGAGGTTCGAGATGTTGCTGGCGATGGTGCCGCCAATCTGCACCGCGGCTCCCTCGCGACCGGCCGATCCGCCCGTTAGGTGCGTGAGCGTGGAACAGACGAAGGTGAGGACGGCCATGCGCATATGGATGAGGCGTGTGCCCAGAGCGGAGTCGATGACCAGGTTGTTGCCACGCTTGGCGGCGAGGCCGTGGTTTTTGTACACCCATGCGGTGGCAACGCCCACAACGGGGAGCAGCGCGTAAATCCACTCATGGTGCTCGCGATAGTCGGTCGCGATATTCAGCGAGGCCAAAAACGCCCAAGCGGCAACGCCCATGGCGAGCGAGACGATAACTACGAGCACGAGCAGCTTGGCGCTCGCGAGTAGGTTGCGGGCGTTGCGGCGCGTGTCGGCAGCCAAGAGATGCTCGGAGCGGGTCAGCTGTTGCCTGCCTGCCATGATGACGTCGTTAAGGGAGAAAAGGCCGCCGTCGTCGAGCGGCTGGGAATGATCCTGCGCCTCGTTTGCGCTTTCGGGTTTGTCGGTAAAAGCCATACGTTCCTCTTTTTGGGTTGCAACACGAGCATTATAAAACGCGGTAAACGCGACGAGCCGGTGGGTTGGTTTCCATTCAGTTTCGCGGCTTGCAACCGACAGGTGTATTTGCGGGTACAGGCCGAGTCGCGGTCGTGCGTCGGGGGATTATACTGAGACAAGCATAAAGAATCGGCGCTTCTGTTGTGCGCCGTGGCATTAAGAGGTGCATATGGCTGAGAAACTCATTCCGTTGGAGGACGCACAGGTGATCGTCTTGTCGCACGTGAATCGCACCGAAGTTGTCGAGATTCCCGTGTGGCAGGCCGCCGGTCTTCCCTTGGCAGAGGACGCGGTGGCCGATATCGACATTTCGCCGTTTGCCAACAGCGCTATGGACGGATATGCCGTGCGCTCGGCGGACTTGGCGCAGGCATCTGGCGAGGCGCCGGTGACGCTCGACGTTGTCGGGCACGAGGCGGCGGGCCATGTGTTTGAGGGCGCGATTGGCGCGGGCGAGACCGTCCGTATCATGACGGGTGCGCCGGTACCCGAAGGTGCCGATGCCGTGGTGAAATACGAGATCGTCGATGTGCTCGACGGTGATGGCAACGAGGGCTCGCGTGTGAGGTTCTCGGCGCCGGCCAAGGTGGGGGAGAACATTCGCTCTGCCGCCGAGGAGGCCCATGCCGGCGACGTCGTGATGCACGCCGGTGAGGTTGTGGCTCCGGCCGGCGCCGGCCTGCTGGCAAGCGCCGGTTACGCGAGCGTGAAGGTCCATGCCGCTCCGCGCGTGGGCATTATCTCGCTGGGGACGGAGCTGGTCGCGCCGGGTGAGCTGCCGGCGCGCGGGCAGATTCGCGATTCCAACTCCTCGGCGTTAATGGCCGAGGCACTCGATGCCGGCGCCGACCCGGTGTTCTTTGGCATTGCGCCCGATGATGAGCAGGCGATTGCCGAGCTGGTGCATCGTGCCGTGCAGGAGTGTGATTTTGTCATTACGAGCGGTGGCGCCTCGGCGGGCGACTACGACTACGTGACGGCGCTCGTCCGGCGCGAGGGCGAGGTGCTGTTTGACCGCATCTCGATGCGTCCGGGCAAGGCCATCACGTTTGGCTTGCTCGGGGGTAAGCCCTACCTGGGGCTTTCAGGCAATCCGGCCGCGGCGTATGTAGGCTTTGAGATGCTTGCCCGCCCGGCGATTCGCAAAATGCGCGGCTTTGCCAAGGGTGCGCGTCCCGTGCAACAGGCGACGCTCACGCATGGCGTGAAAAAGCGACAGCATCGCCGCTTCTTCGATCGCGCCACGGTTTTGCGCGACTCCGAGACCGGTGAGCTGTTGGTGACCGAGGCCAAGTCGCAGAATTCGGCGCTGCTCGGCACGATGCAGCGGGCCAACTGCCTGCTGCGTATTGACGAAGGACCGTGCGAGCTCAAGGCGGGCGACGTCGTGGATGTCGTGCGTGTCGACCTGCCTGAGGGCACGGTGCTATAGGAGGAATACTATGGACTTGAAGATTTCGATCGTGACGTGCTCGGATACGCGCGATCTTACCCAGGACGAGGCTGGAGCTGCACTCGAGGAGCTTATCGAGGCGCAGGGCTGGACGGTCGCCTCACATGTGGTCGTGCGCGACGACGTCAGCGAAATCGGTGATGCCATTGTGGAAGCCGCCGATGAGTGCCACGCCAATGTCGTGCTCACCTGCGGCGGCACGGGGCTTTCGATGCGCGATGTGACGCCCGAGGCGACGCGTGCCGTCTGCGACCGCGATGTGCCGGGTATTGCCGAGGCAATCCGTGCATACTCCATGACCAAGACGCGCCGCGCCATGCTCTCGCGCGCTATTTGCATGCAACGAGGTCATACACTTGTCGTAAACTTTCCCGGTTCTACGAAGGCCGCCCGCGAAAGCTGGGAGGCCATAGCAGACCAGCTGGAGCATGCGTCCCAAATGACGGCAGGCGGCGGTCATACCAACTAAACGGTTTACTTGCGGCGGGGCAACCTGAACGGCTGCTCCGCCTTTTATTTGCGTCCAAGGGGGCGGCATTCTGTAGGCATTCCTGAAACTATATTCTCAAACGAGAATAATTTCTCATAATCATTATTCGCACCGAAGTATAATCTAATTACAGAATAAAGCCCGCGGTGGGGTACCCGGGCATAAGGTCCGAAAGGGTTGAACATGTTCGATATGGTTTCTCGCCGCGGATTCGTCTCGCTTTCTGCTGTCGCCGCTGCCGGTCTTGGGCTTGCCGGCTGCTCCGGCAACAAGGAGCCTGAGTCGACCGGTTCCGATGCCGGCTCCGCCAAGATTTCGTCCAAGAAAGCTGTCGAGCTGCAGGTCTTTGCCGCCAACTCGCTCGAGAAGGCTCTGCCCGAGGTTCAGGAGCTCTACACCGACCAGACCGGAACCACCTTTGCCGACACGCAGTTTAAGGCCTCCGGCGACCTCGTCGAGCAGATGCGTGCCGGCGCCACGGCCGACGTGCTCATCACTGCTTCCAAGGGCACCATGGATGACGCCGAGGCCGCCGAGCTCGTTGACACCGACACGCGTGAGGACATGTTCGTCAACGACCTCGTGATTATTCGCGCCGAGGGCTCCGGCACCAAGGTCGAGGCCATCGCCGACGTCGCGAATCTGGACGGCAAGATCGCCATTGGCGACGCCAAGACCGTCCCCGCCGGCAAGTACGCCAACCAGGCCTTAGCTTCTGTGGGTCTCTACACCGGCACCGAGGGCGACGACGGCGAGTATGCACCCGAGCTTGCCGACAAGGTGGCCCTGGCCGACAAGGTCGGCACCGCTGCGTCTTACGTCTCTACGGGCGACTGCGTGGCCGGTTTTGTCTACAGCTCCGATATCTACCGCTACGACGGCATCGAGGAGGCCTTCGTGTGCCCCGAGGATTCGCACAGGCCCATCGTGTACCCGGGTGCCGTTGCCGAGAGATCCGAGCACGCCGACGAGGCCAAGGCGTTCATCGACTTCTGTCTGACCAACAAGAGGGCTCAGAAGATTTGGGCTAAGTACGGCTTTGAGCTTTCCGCGTAGTGCGGCTTGGCGCGATAATTCCATCGTTTTGTGTTTCACTTCGTCCTTGTATTCGCTTGGAGCTTTTCGTGCTTAATAGATTTCGCATGCTTGTCGCCTGTGCTTTGACCTTCGCGCTTTGCTGGGTGCCGGGATTTGCGGTTGCTGGGGACACTGAGGACGGGGCCCAGGTTGCTGCGACCGCTCATGGGCTTTCCTATGGGATCGAGGGTTTTGAGCGGTTGGCCAAGGGGACTGCTCGTGCCATGGAGGGCCAGCCTGAGGGCTACCGGTTTCCCGTTGACGAGGACGTGGACCTTGTAGTGGCGCCTGCTGCCGATCGCGTTGTGGTGTGGATATCGCCCAAGGCGGCCGAGAAGTATGGATTGGATCCGCAGGACAACGAGTGCGTATCGGGTCTAAAGACCCTCGTCTGCGAGCTTGACGGCGCAAACTGCATGGGAGGTGCGCAGCTAGGGGACGTGGATCTTCCTTGGTATGTCACGGCGGAAACAACGTTTGATGCCGGCGGGTATACCTATGGCTTTGACGAGCGCGGCGCGGATGGGGACCGCTATGTGGTGATTGCATCGGCCTCGGGTGATGCCAAGGGCGGCGCGCGTTGGCTTGATAGCGCCCAAATGGTAGAGGCATCGTCTGTCGTGTTGCGGGATGAGCAGGGGCCCTTGACCTCTCTGGCCTCCTATTTAGGCGGCATCGACTACCGCCCGTTTTGGGTGTCTATCAAAACGAGCGGCCTTGCCCTGGTGATTGCCTTTGCACTGGGCCTGTTTGCCGCGTGGAAGACTATGGGTACCTCGAGTCGCATCAAGGGCCTGCTCGATTCGGTCTTTACGATTCCTATGGTGCTGCCGCCCACGGTCTGCGGCTTTCTGCTCCTCATGCTGTTTGGCCGCTCGACCGGGGTGGGCCAATGGCTCATCGCGCACGGCATCTCGATCGTCTTTACCTGGCCCGCGGCGGTCATTTCGGCTGTCGTTGTGTCGTTTCCGCTGGTCTACCGCACGACGCTCGGAGCCTTCGAGAGCCTCGACACGCAGATGCTCGATGCCGCGCGAACCCTGGGATGGTCTGAGCGTCGCATCTTTACCAAGCTTATGATGCCGCTTGGCTGGCCCTCGATTGCCGCCGGCGCGGTGCTTGCCTTTGCCCGCGCGATGGGCGAGTTTGGCTGCACCCTGTTCTTTGCAGGCAACTATGCCGGCATTACGCAGACCATTCCCATTGCGATTTACTTTGAGTGGATGGGCGGCAACACGTCGGTGGCCCTCTTTTGGGTCGTGGTCGTAATTGCGTTCAGCTTCCTGGTCATTCTGTTCATCAACATGTATACGGCGCATTCGCAAAAGTATCGCGAGCGTGGTCTCTCCCGTGCAGAGCGCAAACAGGCCAAATATCTCGCCGGACAGGGCGATTCGCTCGACCCGGTCGGCGGCGATGCGCTACGTATCGATCGCGAGGCGTTGGCCGAGCTTATGCGCGATGACACGGTCGCAAAGGGAGGTCGATAAGCCATGTCGCTCGTTTTGGATATTAAGAAACGTTATCCCGGGTTTGTGCTCGACATGCAGCTTGAGGCCGGCGAGGAGCGTGTGGCGCTGCTGGGCGCCTCGGGTTGCGGCAAGAGCTGCACGCTGCGCTGCATTGCCGGTGTGGAGACGCCCGACGAGGGCAAGATCGTCGTCAACGGCGTGACCTTTTTTGACTCGGACGCGGGCATCAATCTGTCGCCTCAGGAGCGCAAGTGTGCCTTGCTGTTCCAAAACTATCAGCTGTTTCCCAATATGACGGTAGCCGATAACGTATGCGCCGGCGTTAAGGATGCGGGCGACGCCGCCGCGAGCAAAAAGCTCGCCGAGCGTTATCTGGGCATTTTCGGTCTGGCCGATTTTGCCGACCGCTACCCCGCGCGCCTCTCGGGCGGTCAGCAGCAACGCGTGGCACTTGCGCGCATGGTGGCGGCGCATCCGGGCATCTTTATGTTCGATGAGCCCATGAGCGCGCTCGATTCCTATCTTAAGAGCGCCCTTGAGCAGAACATGCTCGATCTGTTCGACGTATGCAACCGCACCGTGCTCTACGTGAGCCACGACATCGACGAAGCGTGCCGCCTGTGCGAGCGTATCTGCGTGATGCATGACGGGCATGTTGAGGAGATCGGCTCCGTCGAGGACGTGGTCCGCCGTCCGCAGACGCTGGCGGCGCTGCGCCTTACGGGCTGCAAGAACACAAGCCGGGCGCGCAAGATCGGCGACGAAGAAGTTGAGGCCCTCGACTGGGGCATGACCTTTAACGTGGGTCGCGAGGTTCCCGATAATGTGGCGTACCTGGGCATTCGCGCAAGCTACTTCCATGTTGACAATCGCGCGGAGCGGGGTCGCAACAGCTATGATTTGCACGTGGCCCGAGTGAGCGATTCACGCTTTGAGCGCCTGGTGCTGTTGGACGTGCCGCGTACTGATGCGCCCACGCGTCTGCAGTGGAAGGTCAACAAAGTGAACGTAGCTGCCGACGGGCTGCCGCAGGCCGACGAGGCCCTGCGCATGCACTTCGATGCGAGTAAGATCCACTTGGTTTGTCGATAGCGCCGGGTAATGCCGTCGGGGATATAAGCCTCGGCGGCTTTGTCTTGCCGTTCGCCGAATGAAGGATGACAAACTCTTATCAATCAAGATAATTATTTATTAAACGACGGCACACGAGGCTGTCGTACGAATGTCAACGGTGTTCGCATGGTCGATGACCGTTGATATAGTTGACCTTATCTTGTAAAGGAGGGTGCGCACATGCCGCAGACGACATGCATTCGCCGCGTTGCCGCGCGCGCCCTGTATATGGCTCGGAGCCGCATATGAGCAGGTATGTTCACGGCTCCGGGAGAGACGACGCACAACTAAATAACCGTCCGCAAGGCAGGTTCCCTAAAATTCCGGGTTTAAGCACGGCCGGGCAATCGCCGTCCGTCGTGCATCGATACCGCCGTTATCCGTTTTTGGTTCGAGAGGGGAACCGTCATGGCTGAAGAATTCGATTTCCATCCGATGTGGGAGAGCCTCGGCATGAATCTTGCCGACCACGACATGCTGCTGGGCGCCGTGGGCCAGATGTACGGCGATATGTTCCTGACGCAGAACAATCGCCCCAAGTCCACTTCCTACCTGGATTTTGTCGCCACCAACATCCACAGCGGCCGCATTAAGGAGATGCTCGATAAGAAGGAGGCCGGCGAGGCCACCAAAATCGTGGGCTCGTTCTGCGTGTACGTGCCCGAGGAGATCGTGCTTGCCTGTGACGGCATTCCCGTTGGTCTGTGCTCGGGTGCCGATTGGGCAACGGACAAGGTCGAGGAGCACTTGCCGCGTAACACTTGTCCGCTTATCAAGAGCTTTGCCGGCTTTAAGCTGGGTGAGGTCTGCCCCTACATTGAGTCGAGTGACTTGGTGGTAGGCGAGAACACCTGCGATGGCAAGAAGAAGGCCTACGAGTTTTTTGCCACGCAAAAGAACATGTACGTCATGGATATTCCCAACGTGCACGACGAGTCGACGCTCGTGACCTGGAAGGCCGAGGTCAAGAAACTCGCCGCCAAGATCGAGGAAGAGTGCGGCGTCACGATCACGCCTGAGCGTCTGAAGGCCGCCATCCACGCCGTCAATGAGAAGCGACGTGCCCTGCAGCGCCTCGCTGCCACGCGCGCTGCCGACCCTGCACCTATTAGCGGTCTCGACAGCCTACTGACCGTTCAGGCCGCCTTTATGGACGACACGCCGCGTCTGACCGGAGCCATCAACGATATGGCGGCTGAGTGCGAGCAGCGTGTCGAGGCTGGCGAAGGTGTGGCGCCCAAGGGGACCAAGCGCATCCTGTACACCGGCACGCCCATGGCCGTACCCAACTGGAAGCTGTTCAACCTCATCGAGAAGGCCGGCGGCGTCGTGGTGGGCGAGGAGTCCTGCACGGGTTCGCGCTATTACAAGGACCTGGTCGACGAGACCGGCGAGACGGTCGACGAGATGCTCGACGCCATCGCCGAGCGCTACTTTAAGATCAACTGCGCCGTCTTTACGCCCAACGACCAGCGTATGAAGGACATTGTCCAGATGGCCAAGGACCTGCATGCCGACGGCATCGTCGACGTGGCCCTGCAGTTCTGCACACTCTACGAGATGGAGTCGTTTGCCGTGGAGAAGGCCGCCGAGGAGGCGGGCATTCCGTTTATGCACATCACGACCGACTACGCCGGCGAGGACGCAGGCCAACTGCAAACCAGGATCGAGGCTTTCTTGGAAACCATTTAGGGCTATCCGTCCCGGTGGCTTTCCCGGGCACCCGATCTTGACGTTCAAACCGTCGCTTGCGTACCAAAGTACGCGGCGCTCTTCTTTCACGGCAACCTCGGGCACCTGGGAAAGCCGTTTCCTTGGTTGGTTAAAAGGTTTGTTAAGGAGTTATATGTCGGAAAAAACTGAGCAGCCGTTGCCGCGCACGTTTGAGGAGTTCAACGAGCAGCGCAAGGCGGCGTTTATTCGCGTTAAGGATTACAAGCAGGCGGGTAATCGCCTGGTCGGCTTTTTGTGCAGCTATACGCCGCTCGAGATTATCGATGCCGCGGGCGCCTCGAGCGTGGCGCTGTGCGGCACGTCCGACGAGGTGATTCCCGAGGCCGAGAAGGTGCTGCCGGCAAACCTCTGCCCGCTCATCAAGTCGACCTACGGCTTTGCCTACTCGCAAAAGTGCCCGTTTACGTACTTCAGCGACATGATCATCGGTGAGACCACCTGCGACGGCAAGAAGAAGATGTACGAGCTGCTGGGGGAGCTCAAGCGTACGTACATTCTGCACCTGCCGCAGGGTCGCGATCGTGCCTATGAGCGTGAGGGCTGGTACGAGGAGTGCCGCCTGCTCAAGGAGGAGCTCGAGAACTTCTACGGTATTACGATCACCGATGACGACCTGCGCGCCGCCGTCCGTCGTCGCAATCGCCTGCGTGCCGCCCAGCTCGAGATGTTCGCCCTGCAGGCCAACCAGCCGGCGGCTATGAGCGGCGTCGACCTGATGAGCACCATGTTCGCCGGTACGTTCAGCTTTGATATCGAGGCCTATACGCAGCAGCTGGAGCAAAAGGTTGCCAAGCTGCGCGAGGCCTACGACGCGGGCGAGCGCCCGGTCGCGGCGGATGCCAGGCGCATCCTGATTACCGGCTGCCCCGTGGGCGGCGTGATCAACAAGATCGGTCGCACCATCGAGTGCAACGGCGGCGTGGTCGTGTGCATGGACGATTGCTCGGGCATGCGCACGGCTGCCATGATGATCGACCCGGACGCACCCGACATTCTGCGCGCTATCGCAGACCGCTACCTGGACATTAACTGCTCGGTCATGACGCCCAACGAGGGCCGTATGGAAAACACGTTGGCCATGTGCGAGAAGTATCACGTCGATGGCGTGGTCGAAAACGTGCTCCAGGCCTGCCACACCTTTAATGTGGAGAGTGCGCGCATGCAGGAGGCTGTCGAGGGTGCGGGTATTCCGTATATGAAGATCGAGACCGACTACAGCAATGGCGACATGGGCCAGATTGAGACGCGCATCGCCGCCTTTATCGAAACCCTCTGACGTCTGAGGCACCCGACCTTCCGGCTCCAACCCTCCTCGCGTACCTTGAGTACGCTTCGTCGGGCTTGTCGCTCGGAATCTCGGGCACCTCAGACGCCAGAGGGCCGTTGTTGCAGCAGTGTCTGATCGTTTGATTTTCTTGCTGATTAGGAGAGAGCCATGATAGGGATCGGGATCGATATCGGGTCTACGGCGGCTAAGGCTGCTGTGGTCGACGGGGAGGGTTCGGTGGCGTGGACGTGCGTGCAGCCAACCGGGTATTCGTCGGTCGATGCGGGGGAGCGTCTGCGCTGTGAGCTTGCCGCTGCCGGCTACGACGTGGCGGCCGACGACGTACGCGTGGTCGCGACTGGATACGGCCGTGTTGCCGTGCCCTATGCGCACAAGGTCGTGACCGAGATTACCTGCCACGGCACCGGTGCCGTGTGCCTGTTTGGCGATCACGGCACCGTGATTGACGTAGGCGGTCAGGACACCAAGGTCATCCAGCTTAAGGGCGGCCGCGTGGCAAAGTTCGCCATGAACGACAAGTGCGCCGCCGGCACGGGGCGCTTTTTGGAGATCATGGCCGACCGCCTAGGCATTTCCCAG
Source organism: uncultured bacterium (assembly GCA_905215065.1). Lineage (GTDB taxonomy): Bacteria > Actinomycetota > Coriobacteriia > Coriobacteriales > Coriobacteriaceae > Collinsella. The sequence continues at coordinate 106,639 of CAJMOF010000001.1, forward strand.
CAGCAGATGGCAGACCTCGCCCGCACCGGCGAGCCTACCAAGATCAGCAGCATGTGCACGGTGTTTGCCGAAAGCGAGGTTATCAGCCTGATCGGTCGCGGTGAGCCGCGCGAGAACATTGCGCGTGGCGTGATCGATAGCGTGGTCTCGCGCGTGGCGACCATGGCCGGGCAGGCCGCGGGCGCCCCGTACTACCTGACCGGTGGCCTGTGCGAGAACGCCTTCGTGGTGGAGCGGCTGGCAGCGCTGCTGGGGTCGCCGGTCACCACCTCGCCCCAGGCCCGCTTTGCCGGTGCCATCGGTGCGGCGATTCGCGCACAGGCGCTCAATTAATGCATCCGCTGCAGGCTCGCATTCATGCGTATACTGGGAGAAAATGATTGACCGATGAGAGGAGGTATCGATGGCTGACGATCAGATTAAGCTCACGTCTATGACTGCCGCGAGCGGTTGAGCCGCTAAGTTGGCTCCCGGAGCCCTCGCCCAGGTCCTGGGCGACTTACCCAATGTGCATAACGACAACCTGCTCGTGGGGTTCGATACCTCCGACGATGCGAGCGTTTTCCGCGTTGGCGAGAACTTGGGTCTCGTGCAGTCCATCGACTTCTTCCCGCCGATGGTCGACGATCCCTATCTGTTCGGCCAGATCGCCGCGGCCAACTCGCTGTCGGACATCTACGCCATGGGCGGGCGGCCGAGCCATGCCATGAACTTGCTGTGCATTCCCAATTGCCTGGGCGTTGAGGTTGCCGGGCAGATTCTGGCGGGTGGCGCCGACAAGTGCGTCGAGGCCGGCTGCTCTATCGCGGGCGGCCACACCATCAACGACGACGAGCCCAAGTATGGCCTGTCCGTGAGCGGCTTTGTCGCGCTCGACCGCATGCTCGCCAACAGCGGCGCGCACGTGGGCGATGTTCTGCTGCTGACCAAGGCGGTCGGCTCGGGCATCATCACCACGGCCATTAAGGGCGAGCTCATCGAGCAGGACGAGGCCGCAGCCATGTTTGACTCGATGCGCACCCTCAACGAGGCGCCGATTCGTCTGGCCGAGGGACTTGAGCTTCACGGCTGCACCGATGTCACGGGTTTTGGCTTGATCGGGCACGCGTGCGAGATGGCCGAGGGCTCGGGTGTGCAGATCGAGCTTACGTCGGGGGCGGTGCCGCTCTTTGATCAGGTGCTCGACATGGCACGTCTGGGCATTATCCCCGCGGGTTCCTACCGCAACCAGGACTTCTTTGGCCCGCGTGTGGCTGCCGACGAGGACCTGGAGCCGGGTATGTTAGATGCGCTGTACGATCCGCAGACCTCGGGTGGTTTGCTCATCGCGGCGCCCGCGGCGGATGTGGTTGAGCTTGCGCGTCGCCTGGATGCCGAGGGGCGCGTTGCCGCCGTTGTCGGTCGCGTGTGCGAGGCGGAGCCGGGCGGTCCTGCCGTCCACGTTGTTCGCTAGCCCGCACGTTTATGTAACTGTTTACCGTTCTCTAGAACGGTTCTTTCGAAAGGATTTGCTATGTCTACCAAAATTGAAGTCAATGCCATGGGCGATGCCTGCCCGCTGCCCGTCGTCAAGACGCTTAAGGCACTCAAACAGCTTGATGGCGAGGGCGCCGTCGTGACCTCGGTCGACAACGAGACCGCCGTCAAGAACATCTCCAAGATGGCGCAGGAGAAGGGCTGCACGGCCTCGGTCGAGAAGATTTCGGACGCCGAGTGGCACGTGACTGTCGCGACCGCCGGTGCCGTGGCCGTTGCAGACCCCGAGCAGGACGGTGCCGCTTTCTGCGACGCCAGCGCCGGCAAGGGCAAGCTCGTCATTTCCGTCTACACCGATTGCATGGGCCGTGGCGACGACGAGCTGGGCCACAAGCTCATGAAGGCGTTTATCTTCGCCGTGACGCAGCAGGAGGAGCTGCCCGCGACCATGCTGTTCTACAACGGCGGCGCCAAGCTCACCGTCGAAGGCTCGCCGGTGCTCGATGACCTGAAGGGCCTGGCGGAGCAGGGTGTCGAGATTCTCACCTGCGGTACCTGCCTCGACCACTATGGCATTAAAGACCAGCTTGCGGTGGGCGAGGTCACCAACATGTACGTGATCGTGGAGAAGATGGAGCAGGCCGTGCGCGTCGTGCGCCCGTAGCGTATTGGTTGGAGTTGCCATGAGGGAGAAGCGCCCGGCGCTTGTCATCACGTTTCCCACCACGGCGGCCGCCATGGGCTGCGAGTCCCTGTGCATTGAGCGCGGCCTTCCTGGGCGAACGATTCCCGTGCCCGGGGAGGTCGCTGCCGGCTGCGGTCTGGCGTGGAAGGCGTTGCCTGCCGATGAGGAGCTGCTGCGCAGCGAGCTTGCCGCGGCGGGCGTTCCCACCGAGGGCTATACCGTGATTGATATGTGGGAGGTCGTGCGATGATCTACCTGGATAACGCGGCGACGACCATGCACAAGCCGCAGGCGGTCATCGATGCCGTGACGCAGGCGATGTGCTCGCTTGGCAATGCCGGGCGTGGCGCCACGTCGGGTGCGCTCGACGCGGCGCGTACCATCCACGGCTGTCGCGCCAAGCTTGCGCGCTTGCTGGGCTGCCCGCGTGCTGACCATGTTTGTTTTACGCCCAACTCCACCGCGGCGCTCAACACCGTCATCAATGGCGTGGTGCGCCCCGGCGACCGCGTGGTCACAACGGTGCTCGAGCACAACTCCGTGCTGCGTCCGCTCAACCGCCTGGCGGCAGAGCAGGGCGTGACCGTTGAGCATGCGGGCTGCGACGCGAACGGCGTGCTCGACTACGACGAGCTCGAGCGGTTGGTCACGCCGGGCACGCGTGCTGTGGTGGTGACGCACGCCTCCAATGTGACCGGCAACGCGGTCGACATTGCGCGCGTGGCTGCCATGGCCCATGCAGCCGGTGCGTTGGTGATCGTCGACGCTTCGCAGTCTGCCGGCACGGCGAAGATCGATATGGCTGGTATGGGGCTCGACATTGTGTGCTTTACCGGCCACAAGGGGCTCATGGGTCCGCAGGGGACCGGCGGCCTGGCCGTGGCGGAGGGCGTCGACGTGGCGCCCTGGGCTATGGGCGGTACGGGCGTACACAGTTTCGCTGCGCTGCAGCCGCTTGAGTGGCCTACGCGCCTGGAGGCGGGCACGCTCAACGGCCACGGCATCGCGGGACTTTCCGCAGGTCTCGACTTTATCGAGGCGCAAAGCGGAGTCGAGGCGATTGCGGCGCATGAGCGAGCACTGGCGGATCGCTTTCTCGCTGGCGTGCGCGAAATCCCGGAGATCAAGCTCTACGGCGCCTTTGACCAACCGTCGCGCTCGGCGATCGTCTCACTCAACGTGGGTGATATCGACTCTGCCGAGATCTCGGACGCGCTCATGCAGGGGTGGGGGATTGCGACGCGCCCCGGTGCCCATTGCGCCCCACTCATGCACCGTGCGCTGGGAACCGAGCGCCAGGGCGTAGTTCGCTTCTCGTTTGGTTACTTCAACGCGGCCGAGGAAGTCGACACCGCGATTGACGCTTTGCGCGATTTAAGCAGCGATTAGACCAACCATTTGCGCCCTTAGATAAACCGTTTGCGCAGCCTTCCCGCATTGTCGCTTATACAGGGTATTGTGTGATGATGGCCCACACTGGGACTCTGTATCTTTGCAAATTGCGGGAAGGTTCCTATGAACAGGATCACTGCTGCCCTCTATAGGTTTTTAGTCGTCTATCTTTCGGTCGCGATGGTCGTGACCTCGATACCCCTTGCGCCCAGCACAGCCTATGCCGATGACGCCGGGGCGCTTGCCGTTGAGAGCGAGGCCCAAGAGACTGACTCGGGCTCCGATACCGATGCGGTCGATGAATCATCACCTTCGGACGAAAGCGCTTCATCCGCGTCTTCCGATCAGGAGAATAATACGCAGGACGACTCATCCAGCGCGGCATCCGACGCCCCCGGGACGAGCCTAGCTCAGGACCTCACAAGTGCTGCGACTGATTCCGATGCTGCAAAGAGCTCGCCTGCAACGTCAGAGTCCTCGTCCGATGACAGCGAAGTCGATCCCCTCGTGTATGAGGGCCCAACGGTCTATGAGTATGCCAAGCTTATGCCGAACGGCTATGTGTATCCGTGCGATGCAAGCGGAAGCGTTACGGTAGAGATCGATGGAAACGACCCGTATGGGAGCTCTGTCGACGGTAAATTGGTAACCAATCTGATCGTTGATTACGGAGTGGATGGGGTCCCCGGATATATTTGTGAGTATTCCTCCAATTTGCGTTCGGTGCGTTTTGAGAACAGCTCTATTTCTTCAATTGGACTACACGCCTTTTCTGGGTGCTCCAATCTCGCCGATATCAGCTTTTCCGGTATGACCATTGGGGGCATCGGAACAGAGGCGTTTTCTGGGTGCGGATCGCTTACGAGCCTGAACATTAATGACGTTGCTACCATCGGCTCTATGGGCGATGCCGCGTTTGCCTGGAGCGGGCTGCGGTCTACGGGTCTCGACAAGGTCGTTGGTCTCAGTTCGATTCCTGAGAACGCTTATAATGCCTGCAGCGCTCTGACCGATACCGGTCTGGGCGGGAACACATCCATCACATCAATCGGCGTTAATGCGTTCAAAAACTGTTCTCGCCTTGCGACGACGGGACTCGAGAACAATACGACGATCAAGACGCTCCGCGAAGGTTGTTTCTCCGGGACCAATATGAGCGGCGGGCTGACGCTGCCCCTTTATTCCAAGATCGAGGAACTGCCGAGTCGTGCGTTCTATGGCTCTAAGCTTGAAACTGTGTACTTTGGATGCGACCATGTGGTGCTCATTAATTCCACCACGTTCCCCAAGCAAAACATGACTGTCATGGTCCCTGCCAAGATGGTTTCGCAATACGAAAGCGGCCACCCTAAAGAGGTTTGGGAGAGCTGTAATGGTAGCCTGCCCGTCCCCGTAGGCAAGATGCTCCAAAAGATTGAGATTTCGCGTGATCCCGACAAGATGGCCTATCAGCAGGGGGAAAAGATCTCGCTCGAGGGCATGAGCGTCACGTTTCAATATCCTCATTCGACGATGGATAGCGACTACGAAGCCCTCATAAAGGAAGAACTCGGCGAGTACCTTACGGCAACCCCTTGCGACGGCGACGTCTTCGATGGCTCGATGGACAGAGAACCCATACAGCTGGTGTATGACGATGGCTACACGCGCCTTGTCGCGTACAGCAAGGGCAACCTGCAGCAGGCAGCCTACGAGTATGCCAAGCTCATGCCCAACTACTATCTGTATCCGTGCGACGCAAACGGAAATCTTACGGTAGAAATCGATGAAAACAACCCGCGCGAGAACTCCGTCGACGGTCGAATGGTAACGAATTTGATTGTCGATTACGGGGTGGATGAAGTCGACGCACAGCTCTGTGCCGACTCTACCAATCTGCGTTCAGTGCGCTTTGAGAACACTTCCATTTCCAAAATCGGATTGCACGCCTTCTATAACTGCCCGAATCTCACCGATATCAGCCTTTCCGGTATGACCATCGGCACCATCGGGAAAGAGGCATTCTATGGCTGCAAGTCGCTTATGAGTTTGAACATCAACGAGGTTGCCACTATTGGCTCTATGGGCGACGCCGCGTTTGCCGAGAGTGGACTGGTGTCCACGGGGCTCGACAAGGTTGTCGGCCTCACATCGATTCCCGACAGAGCCTACGAAGGCTGCAAGGCTCTGACCGATACCGGCCTGGACAAGAATGCCTCCATTACATCGATTGGCGTTTGCGCGTTCAGGTTTTGCTCGAACCTTGCTACCACAGGGCTCGAGAGCAACACAACGGTCGAAACGCTTGGCCACACCTGCTTCTACGGCACCGACTTGAGCGGCGGACTGACGCTGCCATATAACTCCAAGATCGAGGAGTTGCCGGAAAAGGCGTTTGGCAGTACCAATCTCGAGACCGTGTTCTTTGGGTGCAACCATGCGGTGCTCATTAACACCGACACGTTCCCCAAATACAACATGACCGTCATGGTCCCCGCAAAGATGATTCCAAAGTACAGCAAGGGAGAGCCCAAGGCTGTTTGGGAGAGGTGCAACGGCTGCCTGCCCGTCCCGGTGGGCAAGGTGCTCGAGAACGTTGAGATCTCATGCGACCCCAACAACATGACCTACGAGACGGGGGAGACCATTTCGCTCGAGGGCATGAGCGTTGAGCTCGATTACCCGCATACGGTATCGATTTGGAACTACGAGGCGCTCATACAGGAAGAGCTCGGCGAGTACCTTACGGCCACCCCCTGCGACGGTGACGTCTTCGATGAGTCGATGGACGGACAGCCCGTAAAGCTCGTGTATGACGACGGCTATTCGCATTTTGAAACCCAGACCAAGGGCACGCTACAGCTCAAGAAGCCTGAGCCGACGTCGTTCCAGATCTCCTATGCCCAAACGATCGATAAAGGCGAACGCAAGCTGATGGACGGCGTTGAACTGCCCGATGTTTCCAGCGCGACGACGATTGATGCAGGCGACGAGGTCACGCTCGATGCCGGTGCTCTAGGAATGCTCAACGACAACATCACGTTTAAGGGTTGGTATGACACCGAGTCCGGCAAGTACATCTCCAGGGAGCCGGTCTACACGTTTACGCCGGATAAGGATCTGTCCCTCGAGGCTCGCTTTAAGCTCAAGGACTATGCGGTGCGTGTCAACGATGCGCGGGCGACCGATTCGTCACAGGACTATGCGCACCTGAGTGTTACCGCTCAAAACTGCTATCGCAATGCCGGTGAGACGGTTGAGGTTTCCGCCGTCACGGATAACGCGCTGTTCCTGGGCTGGTATCTGGGCGAGGGCGATGATGCGTACGCCGTGAGCGATCAGCTCGACTTTACCTATACGGTGGACAAGGCGGACGCGATTGTGTCCGAGGACAAAACTGACGCTAGGATCGAAATCACTCCGCGCTACTGTGCTCCGCAGGCGAGCGTTGTGCTGAGTGTGGACGGGGTCGATGAGAGTGGGCAGCCGCTCGGACAGTTCCTCTCTACCGGTCTGTACGGTATCGGGTCGCGCGAAACGGTCGTGGCGGTGCCAATGCCTGGCTATGTGTTTGACTACGCGACCGATGCCCTCGGCAACGTTGTCTTTACCGGCGACGATGGTCCGTCCTACACGTTTGTGCTCGAGGGGGATGTGCAGTACACCGCGCATTTCCGCGAGGCGACTGACCCCGACGAGTCACTCGCGGCGCTTAAGGCCGCGCTCATCGCCGCGATTACGGCTGCGGCCGTTCTCGCTACCATGTATGGCTTGGGCGAGATCGTCGACCCCATCGCGGCCGATGCAGTGATTGAGATCGGTATGGCCGACAACATCGAGGATGTTGCCGCTGTGGGCACCAAGGTGCTCAAGGAGATTAAGGACATCATCGACGACCACAAGAAGCCCAAGCCTCATGGCGACCATAAGATCGAAATAATTGCCACCGCGCAGCCCGAGGTGGGCGGCGTCGTTACCGGAGGCGGTATCCACTATGAGGGGACGGTCGCCACGCTCGAGGCTGTCGCAAATCCCGGCTATCGCTTCGTATGTTGGAAAGAGAACGGCGTCGAGGTCTCGACATCTCCTCTCAAGACGATGACGATCACGGACCTGACGCCCGAGGTTGTAAAGATGACGGCCGTTTTCGAGAAAAAAGTCGAGATTACGGCAGCTGCCGAAGCCGATGGCATTCAGGCCGATTTTTCGACAGGCTGCACCGCAAGCCCCGTAAAGCAGAGCATTACGCGTGGCGATCAGGCTATGGTCACTGCGAGCGAGGGTCCTGACTATGCCTTTGTGGGATGGTTTGAGGACGGCATCGAGGTTTCGCCCGAGCGTACGTATATCTTCAAGGCCGAGGTCGACCGCCATCTGGTTGCACGCTTCCGCAAGGCGGATAAGACCATCCTGGTGAATACCGATCCCTTCGACAGCGCCGAGGTGCTGTGCGATGGTGTGCCGGTCGTGGATGGCAAGGTTCGCGCGAAGGATGGGGACATTCTCACGTTTACGATGCGGCCTAAGGTGCGCCCCGACAATCCAGAGAAAACGTACCGGTTTGTAGAGTGGCGAGAAACCGATGCGCAGGGTATCACGATTGCCAACAAGCAGGAAGTTTGCGAATACCGCGTTAACGGGAATGCCCGGATCGAGGCTGTAATGGACGGCAGGGATGCGCATACCGTGCGTGCCGAGGCCGACCCGCTCGAGGGCGGTACCGTTACGCTGAAGCGCGGCGAGACTGCCGGCATGGTACTCGAGGTTCCCGAAGGCGAGCGCGTGACCGCGGAGGCCACCCCATCCGAGGGCTATATCTTTGACGGTTGGTATCTGAGCAACGGCGGCTCGGATGCCACCTCGACGCTGGTTTCGAGCGAGCGCTCCTATACCTTTGAGCCCATTACCGACTGCGTGATCCAGGCAAAGTTTACGCGTGCCTGCAAGGTGGACGTTGTCGTTGAGCCGGCCGCGGCCATGGCGGGCAAATATTTGGTGCACGGCGAGGGCTACTGCATGAAGGGCGAGCCTGCCACGCTGAGCATTGAGCTCACGGCCGAGGCGAGCAAACAATTTACCTTTAAGGGCTGGTACGACGCCAAGACGGACCTGCTTTTGGGCACCGACCCCAGCTACCTTGAGTTCTATCCCGAGGACGTGGAATGCACGGTGCGTGCGGTGTTTGAGGAAAACACGTATACCGTGACGGCGAAGGCAAAAAAGACCTTTGTGGAGCGCGGTGCCGTTGAGATCGAGGGCCACCCGGGGGCATCTTCGGTTACCTGCGGATATGGCGACACGGTGATGCTCAAGGCAAAGGCCAACGACGGCTATCGTTTTGACCATTGGAAGGACGGCTCCGGTAAGGAGTACGACTCTGCCGAGCTGGTCGTTAAGGTCACCAAGAGCGATACCTATACCGCGATCTTTACCGACTCAAAGCCCGAGGTTATGGTCACGGCCGATTCGTGGCTCGGCGGTACCGTTACGTGCAATGGGGCCGTGGTGAAGCCTACGACCGATACGTTCAAATTAGGGGAGACCCTTCATCTGATGGCCAAGGCCCATCCTGGCTTTTTGTTCTGGGGTTGGTACGTCAATGGGCACCTGAAGAGCCTTAAGCACGAGACCTCGTTGGTTGCCAAAGCTCGTGGCAAAACCGGGCACTGCGTTATTACCGCAGCCTTTGTGCCTATCGATACCGTCTGCGTGCCCCTCGCCGATCCTGCGGAGGGTGGCACCGTCAAGGCGAGCCGAATTCTTGCCGACCGCGGCGCGGAGGTTGCCCTGAAGGCGACGCCCAATCCCGGTTACGTCTTTACTGGTTGGTATACGGCCGACGGCACGTTTGAGTCTGCCGATGCGGAGTTCACCTGCCACCAGGAGCGCAGCCATGTGCACGTCGCTCGCTTTATGGCAAAAAGCTATGAAGTCGACGCCACGGCGGTAGTCGATTCCGGCACCGGTTCGCTGGTCGAATCGAGCGTCGTCGGCTGGGTCGAGGGCACAGGTACCGTTGAGGCGGGGCATGCCGCCACGCTGACCGCGCATGCGCTTTCGGGCTATGCGTTTGAGTATTGGGCCGATGCTTCGGGCGCCGTGGTAAGCCGTGACAGTACCTATCACGTGATGCCAACGTCCGACACGACGCTCCAGGCCGTGTTCTCGGCAAAACAATATACGGTGGACGTCTCGTGCGAAGAGAGCATGGGCACGGTCGAGGGCGCGGGGGCGTATGCCGCTGGACAGGTCGCAACCGTGCGTGCGGTCGCCGCCGAGGATACGGCTTTTGTGGGCTGGTTCCGTAACGGCACATGCGTGAGCTCCAAGAAAACCTATCGATTTACCGTGCGTGAGGATACGTCGCTCTATGCCGTCTTTGCGTCGGGTTCGTATGTCGTGCATACCGTTGCTTCGCCTGCCGAGGGCGGAGCCGTGAGCGGCTTTGGTGGCTATGAGGCTGGCGACCGCGCAACGCTTCGTGCGATCGCCAACGCCGGGTATTCGTTTGCGGGTTGGACGGACGACAAGGGCGAGACAGTCAGCGAGAACGCCGACTATACCGTTAAGGTCGCGGGTGACGCCACCTATACGGCGATCTTTACGCCTAAGTCCTATCAGGTCGTTTTGAGCGCGAGTGACGATAGCGTTAGCACCCTGAGCGGCGAGGGCTCCTATCAATTCGGTGATACGGTCGAACTCAACGCTACGCCTATGGGTACCAAGCGATTTGTCGGTTGGTATGTCCTGGATGCCGAGGGCAACAAGTTGCTGCTGAGCTGCGACGCCCATTGCTGGGTTAAGCTCGACAAGGATATGGTCGAGGGGCTCGAGGACGATACGTTGGAGCTCCAGGCCGTGTTTGCCGATCCGTACGAGGTGACCGTTACGGGCGAGGTCGTGGTGAAGGACAAGGCATCGAGCAGGGGCTGCCGTGTTACGGGCAGCGGTAGCTTTGCCGTGGGCGACCAGGTGGAACTGTCCACTGTTGCCGGTATGGGCTATCGCTTTGTGGGCTGGAGCACCGATAAGGAGGGCACCTCGATTGTCGAGACCGCGACGACCCTCGATGTGACCGCCACGCAAGACATAACGTACTACGCGCAGTTCGAATCCGATGGACAGGTGACCATTACCGTCACTGGCTCGTCCATCTTCCGCGGTGCGGCCCTTCTGATCGACGGCATTCCTGCCGGCAGCAGGTCCTACGACAGGGGCGACATGTTTATGGCCATCGCGATTCCGTGGAAGAAGTACCACTTCTCGCATTGGGTCGACGATGCGGGTGTCACGGTGAGCTACAGCGCGTTCTATATCGGTACCGCAAAGGAGAATAGGCAGCTTACGGCCGTGTTCTACGAGACGGGCTGCGATGTTCAGGTCGCTACGTATCCTAAGGATGCTGGCTTTTCGATGGTAGCGCTCGGTACGGGTGGCTCCTACCACTCCGCGGCGATTATGTTTACCGTGCCGCATAAGGGTTGGAAGTTTAAATACTGGGTCGATGAGAACGGCATGCCCGTTGGCTTTACGCCGGTCATTAACCGCGTGGTGTTTGGCAACCGAACCTTTACGGCCGTTTATGAACGGGCGACGATGTCGGTGACGGCGGTTGATCCGCGTCTGGGCGGACACGTCGAGGGTTCCTCCGAGGACGAATCTCTGGGCTATGCCGTGACCAACGAAGTCGAGAACGGTGAGTCCACGACCCTGACTGCCGTTCCCGATGCGGGGTATGTGTTCGATGGGTGGTATGCGCGCAATGACGACGGGTCGTTGGGCGATGAGCCGCTGAACACGGATACTACCTGGACGTTTGTCCCCGAGGACAATATGACCGTCGAGGCGCGCTTTGCGGAGGCGCCCAAGTACAAGGTGACGGCCCGAGCGGTCAACGGATCGGTTGATCTGGAGTCTGCTTTGGTCGCTACGGATGGCAAGGTGACGCTTTCGGCGACGCCCGATGAGGGCTGCTATCTGACGCGCGTGACCGTTGCCGAAGAGGCCGGTGATGACGGTTCGGCCGGCAATGCCTATGACCTTGATATTTCTGACTACAAGGGTGGGGCGTACGAGGTCACACTGAGTGGCGTGAGTGCTCCGCAAAAGGTCACGTTCGAGTTTGCGAAGGCAGCGGCTCCGGAGGTGCTCGCTCAGCCGCAGGATGCAAGTGCTTACGAGGGCGATCCGGTTGAACTTTCGGTTGCCGCGGAGGCGGGGCGCAACGTTCGCGTCCATGCGGCTGTGTCTTCTGGATCTGCTGCAGACGTCAAGCTGAGCTACCAGTGGTATCGCGTGTCTGACGATGGCGGCAAGGCGGTGGCGCTGAAGAGCGAGACGGGGGAGACTCTTTCGATCGCCCAGCTCGACAGCGACGGCGAAGGCGAGTACTTCTGCCGCATTACGCAGAACTACCTAGGCACGGTGGCAAAGACGGATACCGAACATGCGAAGGTATCCATCGTGCCCCGAGAAGCACTTGTGTTTAACGGGCGCGTGCTGCCGGTGGCGACCGCTCACGATGAATACCGCGCGCAGATTGCCGGCGCTATGGGCGGCAAGGCGCCGTATGCGTACAACTTGGATGATGTTGAGGTTCCTGAGGGCATGCAGCTGACGCTGGCAGATGACGGATCGGGCGCCTTGGTGCTCTCGGGCGTGCCTGCGGCCACGGGTGTGTGTCGCTTCAAGATTAGGTGCACTGATGACCTGGGCAACAAGTGCGATGCGCGCTTCGTGCTGCTCGTGAAGGCGAAGAAAGCCCCGCTTGCATTTGAGGGCCAGACCTTTACCTACAACGCGACGGCGCAGGCCCCGGAGCTCTCGGGCGTGCCCGAGGGTTGCGAGGACGATGTCAAACTGACCTATGTTGGCACGGGTGACACACATTACTCGTCGGATCAGGCGCCGGTGGATGCCGGCACGTATCGTGCGGTGGTGACGCTCGACGCCAAGGGATATGTCGGTAACGCCTCCTGTGACTTCACGATCGAGAAGGCCCCGGTCGATATTTCGATCGAGACGGCTGATGTGACATACGATGGCGTACGACACGGTGCGGCGGTTGCGGTTGCCGGTCTTGATACGTCTGCCTATTCCGTTGCCTATCGAGGTATAGATGGAACGTCCTATGGTCCGACGGCGCTGGAGCCGTGCGACAGTGGCAACTACCGCGTCACGGTTAAGGTGACTGACCCCAACTATCAGGGTAAAAAGTCCGCCGAGTTCTCGATTGCAAAGGCAAGCCAGGTCATTACGGGAACGACGAGCTATTCGGGTGTTTACGGTGGAGACCCCATTGTGTTTAACAACGTTGCCCAGACTCCCGTGAGCTTTGAGCTGGTTGATTCCGATGACGATGCGAGCCCGGTTTCGATTAAGGGACGCTGTGCGACGGTGAAGGCCGCCGGTACGGCGCGTGTTGTCGCCCATGCCGCTGCCTCGCGTAACTATCTTGCTGCCGAAGACGTTGAACTGACGGTTGCTGTTGCGCCGGCTCAGCTGCTGGTGAAGGTCGACGATGCCGAACGCTTTGAGGGCCAGGAGAATCCCGAGTTTACCTCCAGCCTGGTGAGCCGTTGCGACACCTCGGACGTAAAGGTTACGTACTTCTGCTCGGCGAATAAGAAATCGCCGGCGGGTGAGTACCAGATCGACGCGGCGGTCGCCGATCCGAACTTTGATGTCGCGGTCGACCCCGGCACGCTGACGGTCAAGAAAAAGCCCGAGCACTACAAGGTGACGGCGAAGGCAGTCAACGGTTCAGTCGATAATGCTTTGGTTTCGGTTGTTGAGGGCGGGGACGCGACCCTCTCGGCGACGCCCGACGAGGGCTGCTACCTCGAGCGCGTGACGGTCGTGCAGGCCGGCTCGGATGTGACCGTTGACCTTGACATTTCTGATTACAAGGGCGGGGCGTACGAGGTCACGCTGAACGATGTCACCGCATCGCAGGAGGTCACGTTCGAGTTTGCGAAGGCGGACGCTCCGCGTGTGGTCGCGCAGGCGCAGGACGTGAGCGTCCACGAGGGCGATACCGTCGCGCTCTCGGTCGCTGCCGAGGCAGGCAAGAACGTCGCCGACCACGCGGCCTCGTCCACGGGTTGCGCTGCCGAGGTTGAGCTTTCCTACCAGTGGTTCCGCATGGCGAATGGCAAGGCCGTGGCGCTCGATGGCGAGACGGGGGAGACGCTCTCGCTCGCGGACCTCGATGACGAGAAAGCCGGCGAGTACTTCTGCCGCATCACTCAACGCTACCTTGGTACTGAGAAGCAAGCGGACAGTGATTGTGCCGCCGTTTCCGTCGTGCCGTGGGACACCCTTGTGTTTAACGGCGACCTGCTGCCGGCAGCGAGCGCGCACGGCACGTACCTCGCAACGATTGCCGGGGCCGCGGGCGGCAAGGCTCCGTACGAGTACGCATGGGATGAGACGAAGCTCCCCGACGGGTTCAAGCTTTCCCGTACACCGGACGGTCTGACGCTCTCGGGCATCCCGTCCAAGACGGGCGTTTCCGCCTTTGATATCACGTGCAGGGATGCTCGTGGCGAGGCCATGACCGCCCGCTTTGCGCTCGTTGTCCAGGCAAAGCACGTAAAGCTATCGTTCACGGATAGCGACTTTACCTTTAATGGCGCGTCGCAGGCGCCCGAAGTTTCCGGTGCTCCTAAGGTCTGCAAGGGCGACCTTAGGGTCTGGTACTTCGGTACCGGAAGCACGCAATATTCCTCGACGGAGGCCCCGACCGATGCCGGCACGTACCGCGCTGTCGTCACGCTGCGCAGCCACGGCTACATCGGTGCCGCTACCTGCCAGTTCGAGATCGCTCCGGCAAAGCTCAAGGTGAAGGTTGACGACGCCGAGCGCTTCGAGGGAGAGGCGAACCCAGCGTTTACCTCGCGCCTGGAGGGTGCGGTTGACACTTCGGGTGTGAAGGTCGAGTATTCCTGCGATGCCGATGAGAGCTCTCCTGCTGGCGAGTACCAGATCGGCGCGACGGTCACCGACCCGAACTTCGATGTCGAGGTCGTGCCCGGAACGCTGACGGTGAAAAAGAAGCAGGAGCCCGTCGATCCAGACCCGGTGGTTCCGGACCCGGACAATCCTGATCCGGACAACCCGGATCCCGATCAGCCTGATCCTGGTCCCAACCCCGACCCGGATCCTAACCCTGAACCTGATAATCCTGATCCGGGCCCCAAGCCGGATCCCGATAATCCCGACCCTGATAACCCCGAGCCCGATAACCCGGACAAGCCCGAGCGCATTGAGGTGACGGCAAAGGCGGTCAACGGTTCGGTCGACAACGCTTCCGTCACCGTTGATGCGGGCGGCGACGTGACGCTCTCGGCGACGCCCGACGAGGGCTGCTACCTCGAGCTGGTGACGGTCACGGAAGCCGGCTCGGACAAGGCCATCGATCTCGATATCTCCGACTATGAGGGCGGGGCGTACGAGGTCACGTTGAGTAGCGTCACCGCGTCGCAGGAGGTCACGTTCGAGTTCGTGAAGGCGGACGCTCCGAAGGTGATCGCCCAGCCGCAGGATGCGAGCGCCCACGAGAGCGATGCTGTCGTGCTCTCGGTTGCTGCCGAGGCGGGCAAGGGCGTCCTCGACCACGCGTCCTCGTCCACGGGTTCCGCCGCTGATGTCGAACTGTCCTATCAATGGTTCCACATGGTGGGCGGCGAGGCCGTGGCGCTCGAGGGCGAGACGGGGGAGACGCTCCTCATCGAGGGCCTCGATGACGATTGCGCCGGCGAGTATTTCTGCCGCGTCACCCAGCGCTACCTTGGTACCGAGACGCAGGTGGAAAGCGATCGTGCCGTCGTTTCCGTTGTGCCCCGGGATGCCCTTGTGTTCAACGGCGGTCTGCTGCCGGTCGCACGTGCGCATAGCACGTATCGCGCGACGATTTCGGGCGCCGCGGGTGGCGAAGCTCCGTATGAGTACACGTGGGACGACGCTAAGCTCCCCGACGGGTTTAAGCTTACCCGCACAGCGGGCGGTTTGACGCTCTCGGGCACCCCGTCCAAGGTCGGAGTGTCTACCTTTGACATCACGTGCAAGGATGCTCAGGGCAAGACCGTGACCGCGCACTTTGTTCTAGTCGTTCAGGCGAAGCGGGTCGAGCTTGCATTTGAGGGCGGCAACTTCGTCTATAGCGGTGATGCTCAAGCGCCCAAGGTCACGGGGGTTCCCAAGGCCTGCGAAGGTGACCTGAGGGTTAGGTACTACGGGACGGGCGGCACACACTATTCGTCGAGTGAGGCCCCGACCGATGCCGGCACGTATCGCGCCGTTGCCACGCTGCGAAGCGACGGGTATATCAGCGCCGCCTCGCGCAAGTTCAAGATTTCACCGGCGAAGCTTAAGGTAAAGGTCGACGATGTTGAACGCTTCGAGGGAGAGATGAATCCCGCCTTTACCTCGAGCCTAAAGAGCTCGGCTGATACCTCGGGCGTGAAGGTCGAGTACTCCTGCGTCGCCGATGAGAGTTCCCCGGCGGGCGAGTACCAGATCGGGGCGACGGTCGCCGACCCGAACTTCGATGTCACGGTTGAGCCCGGTACGCTGACGGTGAAGAAGAAGCAGGAGCCTGTCGACCCGGACCCGGTGGTTCCCGATCCGGACAAGCCCGATGGACCCGATCCGGACAAGCCGGACCCGGACAAGCCCGAGCCTGACCAGCCTGATCCGGGCAAGCCTGAGCCCGACAAACCGGAGCCTGATCAGCCAGACAAGCCGGACCCGGATAACCCGGATAAGCCTGAGCCTGACAACCCGAGCAAGCCAGAGCCGGAAAAGCCCGGAACGCCCGATTCCGACCAGCCGGATTCAAAGGATCCGACAAAACCCGGTAGTTCGGATGACTCCGCAGCTGATAAGGCAAAGGCTTCGGGCGCGGAAAACTCCGGCAAGAAGGAATCTTCCAAGTCGAGCGCTCAGCAGCTCGCCGACACGGGCGATCGTGCGCCATTGGCCGTCGCTGTCGCTGCAGGCGCCGTTGCGCTTGTCGCGCTGGGACTCGAGCTGCTGCGTCGCCGTCGCTCGGACGCGTAACGGCTCAAAAGGGGCGGCTAGATTGAAGCTTTGCGCGATTTAGTCTGCTAAAGCGTATATACTTGCGGGACGGGTCTTTTGCCCGTCCCGTTTTTGTTTTGACTCGAAAGGTGGTCCCATGGCTTCATCCGCTCCGCGCGGTCTGCGCTCCGACCATGTCGTCACCGTCGGCATCGCTCTGTTCTCGATGCTCTTTGGCGCCGGCAACCTCATTATTCCGCCGCTGCTGGCGCTGCAGGCAGGTTCCGCCACGCCGGTCGCCATGTTCGGCTTTCTGATTGCCGCCATCGGCCTGCCCGTCATGGGCTTTATCGCCGTGGCGCTTGCCGGAACGGCGCGCGAGCTTGCTGGCCGCGTGCACCCCAAGTTTGGCGAGTTCTTTGTCGCGGCGGTGTATCTGGCCATTGGCCCGTGCCTGGCCATTCCGCGTACGAGTTCCACGGCCTTCGAGATGCTGGTGCCGCTGTTGCCCGAGGGCGTCTCGCTCGGCACGGCGCGCCTGGTGTTTGCCGTCGGCTTCTTCGTCGTCGCGTTTGCGCTCACGCTGCGCCCGGGCGTCATCACACGCGTGCTCGGCCGCATTACGGGCCCCGCGCTCATTGCCCTTATCGTATTGGTCGTGGGTGCCGCCATGGTCTCGCCGCTGGGCCCCGCCGCCGCGCCGCAGGCTCCCTATGATGCCGGTGCTGCCGTGCAGGGCTTTTTGACCGGCTACCAGACCATGGACCTGCTCGCGTCGCTCGCCTTTGGCATCATCATCGCCGAGACCATCCACGAGCTGGGCGTTACCGATGACAAGCGCGTGGCCTTCGAGATTTCGCGCTCCGGCGTGATCGCCGGCGTGCTCATGGCCATCATCTACTGCGGCTTGGGACTTGCCGGTATGCAGCTCGGCACCGTGATGCCCGACGCTACCAACGGCGCCGCCATCCTCGCCCGTTCGGCCTCCATGCATTTTGGGCTTGCCGGCACGGTCGTGGTCTTCGCCATCTTCTTCCTCGCCTGCATGAACGTGTGCATCGGCCTCATCAGCTGCTGCTCGCGTTACTTCTGCGAGACGTATGTGGTCGAAGGGGGAGCGGAGGCCTCTGAGGAGGCCATGCGCCGTCCCTTTGCGGTTCTCGCCTTTGTGTTCGCAGCGTTTTCGTGCGTGCTCTCCAACGTGGGCCTCGACGTGATTCTTATGTTCTCGGTGCCCATGCTCAACGCCTTGTATCCCGTTGCCATCGTGCTGGTACTGATGGGCCTGGTGCACGGCTTTTGCGACGCTCATCCGCAGGTGTGGGTCTGGGTCGGCGGCGTTGTCGCGGTGCAGAGCGTGATTACCTCGGTCCGCGATGCGTTCTTTACGGGCGCGTGGCTGCCGTTCGATGCGCTGCCGCTGGCAGACATTGGAGCCGCGTGGGCGCCGGTTGCCGTGGTGGCGTTTGTGATCGGCCTGCTCCACAGTCGGTTTGTCGTACATTCGAGGAGCTAGGGTATCGTCGCTTGCACAGGCGGGGAGTCTCCCCTATAATTTCCTTCGCTTTGGGACACGCAAGGTTTAGACCTTAGCTGCTCAACACCTTCGGGACGTGGCGCAGTTTGGTAGCGCGCCTGCTTTGGGAGCAGGATGTCGCAGGTTCAAATCCTGTCGTCCCGACCATATCTTGCGGGCGTAGTTCAATGGTAGAACCCCAGCCTTCCAAGCTGATGACGCGGGTTCGATTCCCGTCGCCCGCTCCATAAGAATTGTTTTAACGGCTTTGGTTTCCTTTGGGGATCAGAGCTGTTTTCGTTTACGCGCCGGGCGACGGGAATCGAACCCGCCAGGGTGCGGAGCTGAGAAAATGCGTGAGCAATTTCCAGCGCAGCACGCAAGGGCCGAAGGCCCGCAGCGAAGCAAATCCTTGGACTTCCCGTCGCCCGCTCCAAGCTATATAATCGCAGGCCAATATGCTAATTTGGCTCGCGTTTATTTTTATACCGTCCGACCTCGCAGGGCAAATGAACCAGGAGCGTTTGTCCCGAATCGTAAGAAAGAAGTGATTTCCATGGCACAGAGTAAGGCAGAATACCCCACCTCCGATTGCCTGGCGCCCGCCGCGATCGAGGCGAAGACCGAGGCCGCAGGCGTTACCAAGACCAACCTGCCGGTCTCGAAGGCCTTTTTGCTCGCCATGTTCGCCGGCGCGTTCATCGCCTTCGGCGGCCTGTTCTTCACGGTCTTTCTGAGCGATCCCACGCTTTGCTGGGGCGCCCAGCGCTTCGTGGGCGGTCTTGCTTTTTGCCTGGGACTGGTGCTCGTGCTCATTTGCGGCGCGGAACTGTTTACCGGCAACTCGCTTATGGTCTGCGCGCTTAAGAGCAAAAAGATCACGCTCGTCCAGATGCTCAAGGCTTGGGCTATTGTGTGGATCGGCAACTTTGCCGGCGCCCTGTTCGTTGTCTTTTTGATTTACATGGCAGCCATTTACAAACTCAACGGCGAGGCCGTCGCCAACACCATGGTGAGTGTCGCTGCCGGTAAGGTTACGATCGACGCCGTTACCATCTTCTTCCGCGGCATTCTGTGCAACATCTTTGTCTGCCTGGCCGTATGGATCGGCACTGCCGGCAAGACCGTGGTCGATAAGGTCGTGGGCATTTTGCTGCCCATTGCCGCCTTTGTGGCCTGCGGTTTTCAGCACTGCGTTGCCAACATGTACTTTTTGCCCATGGGTATTTTGATGCACTCCTGCGGCTATGGAGCCGATGTCGCTGGCGCCGATGCCCTCAACGCTGCCGGGTTGGCGCTCAACCTTACGGTCGCCACGCTGGGCAATATCGTGGGTGGCGCCCTGATCGTGGCGCTGGGCTACTGGTTTATCTACGCCAATAAGGAGGCCTAAAGCCACCAAGCCATAACCGACCAAAAAGGGACAGGTTTATTTTGGCAGGTTTTAGACGAGGCGCTTCGACGTCTTGTCACGAGCTGCCATAATGGACCTGTCCCTTTTGCGTGCGCGCCGGTATTTATTTGCCCGATGACGATCGCGGGGGACCAGCTTTTTATTGAACATGTCGAAAGGCTTTTCATGAGCGACTGCGAATCCATGTCTGCCGAGGTGCGCGGCCGCCTGCGTTCCATTCCCGCCGTTCACGAGCTGCTTGCCGAGTGGCCGGTCATGAAGGCTGCTGGCGATGCAGGCGACACGATGGTACGCGAGGCGATTGACGCCGAGCTCGATGCCGAGCGCGCGGCGATTCGCTCCGGCGTCCCCGCGAGGAACAAGCGCGAGCTCGCCTTGGCCATTGAGCGGCGGTGCCACCGTCTGTCGCTGCCGACCCTGCGTCCCGCCGTCAACGCGACAGGCGTTGTGATTCACACCAATCTGGGCCGTGCTCCGCTCGCTCCCGCGGCGGTGCAGGCGGTGACCGACGTCGCCCGCAGCTACAGCACGCTCGAGTACGACGTCGCGACCTGTGCTCGCGGGGGCCGCAAGGAGCATGCCGCGCGCCTGCTGCGCACACTCACGGGGGCGCAGGACGCCTTGGTTGTCAACAATAACGCCGCGGCGGTGCTGTTGGTGCTTGCCGCGCATGCATGCGGCAAAGAGGTAATCGTGAGCCGCGGCGAGCTTGTCGAGGTGGGCGGCAGCTTCCGCATCCCCGACATCATGGCGGCTTCGGGTGCCAAGCTTGTCGAGGTTGGCTCTACCAACCGCACACATCTGGATGATTATCGAAACGCCATCACGCCCAACACGGCGATGATCCTCAAAGTCCATCCTTCCAACTACCGTATCGAGGGCTTCCACGAGGAGGTTTCCGTGGCGGAGCTTTCTGCGCTGGCGCATGAACATGGCCTGTTGCTTTACGAGGACCAAGGCTCAGGCGCTTTGCTTGCAGATGGGGTACTCGCCGATGCGGGGGAGAGGCCCACGTCCGTGTCTCTTGGCGCCGGCGTTGACGTCGTCTCGTGCTCGGGCGACAAGCTGCTCGGCGCCTCGCAGGCGGGCATTATTCTCGGTAGCGCCCAAGTAATCGCCGCCTGCGCTTCGCATCCGCTCATGCGCGCGCTTCGTCCCGGCAAGCTCACACTCGCGGCGCTCGAGGCCACCCTGCGTCTGTATGTGGCCGGTCCCGATACGGCACATCGTGAGATCCCGGTGCTCAACATGCTTTCCGGCGCGCCGGTTCCGCTTGATCGTCAGGCCAAGCGCCTGCACGACCGCATGCTGCGCAAGCTTCGCGACTCTCAGTTCGAGGAGGCGGTGGAGCTGCAGGTTGTCGAGGGCGCCTCTGCCCCGGGCGGCGGGTCGCTGCCGACCGTCGAGCTCCCAACTTTTTGCGTTGCCGTTTGCCCCGTCGATGGGCGCCTGTCCGCCGATGGCCTAAAGCGCGCTATGGTACAGGAGTCCGATACGCCGGTCGTGACGCGCGTGCAGCATGGTCAGGTACTGTTTGACGTTCGCACGCTTTTGCACGATACCGACCTTGATCTGTGCGCGTCCGCGTTGGCCGATGCCGTGCGGGCGGGTTTGCATCGATGAGTGCGCGCGAGCTTGTCGAGTGTCCCGTTGTCGTTGGAACGGCAGGACACGTCGACCACGGAAAGTCGGTCCTTATCGAGGCGCTGACCGGCAAAAATCCCGACCGCCTGGAGGTCGAGCGGCGCCGCGGCATGACCACGGAGCTCGGTTTTGGCGAGCTGGCGCTGCCGAGCGGCAAGCTTGTCGGCTTGGTCGACGTGCCCGGGCATGCGCACTACCTGCGCGCGATGGTACAGGGTGCCACCGGCGTGGGCGTTGCGTTGCTGGTGGTTTCTGCCGTTGAGGGCGTGATGCCGCAGACGCGAGAGCACGTGTACGTGTTGGAGCTGTTGGGCGTGAGGCACCTCGTGGTGGCGCTCACGATGCGCGATCTGGCCGATGACGAGACGGCGGAGCTCGCCGAGCTCGACGTGATGGACTTCCTCAGCGATACCGTCTTTGCCGATGCGCCCGTGGTGCCTGTTTCCTCGCGCACGGGCGTGGGCATCGAGGACGTTCGCCTTGCCCTCGATGCCGCCATCGACTCTTTCCTGGCCGATGCCGCATCCCGCCCGGTGCGCCCCGGTCTGGCCCCGCGCCTGCCCATCGACCGCTGCTTCACCATCAAGGGATCCGGGACGGTCGTCACGGGCACGCTTCACGATGCCCCCGTAGCGGTGGGCGACGAGCTCGTCTCATGTCCCGCGGACGTGCGCTGCCGCGTGCGCGCGATTCAGGTGCATGGTGATACTCCTCGGGCGTTGCCCGGACAGCGCGCGGCGCTCAACATCGTGGGCGACGGTGCGGGCGACCTTCCGCGTGGCGAGGTCCTCTGCGGGTCTGGTGCCGAGGGCTCGACGCTCAGGCTCATCGCCCGCTTCACGTATCTGGGGCGCGAGGGCACCAAGCCCGCGCCCTTCGAGTCCGGTACGCGCGTGCATGTGATGGCGGGCACGGCGGAGGTCCTCGGCCGAATCATGCTGATGGAGGGTGAGGGTCCTATTGAGGCTGGCGAGACCCGCATCGTGCAGGTCCGTCTGGAGGAGCGCCTTCCCGTGCGATCGGGCGACGGCCTCATTGTGCTCGCGTTCTCGCCGGTGGTGCTTATCGGCGGCGGTCGTGTTCTTCTTTCGCGGTGTCGCCGCTCGCGCGTCCTCTCCGCGGGCGAGTGCGCGCTGCTCGGGGCCCTGGATGCCGACGACCGCGCCGCCGCCGTTGCCGCATGGTTGGGGCTGCAGCGCCTGCCCGTGTCTGCCGCGGCCGCAGCCCGTGCTCTCGATCTTTCGGGTGCCGAGGCGGCTGCGCTCCTGCACGGGGCGGTTTCCTCGGGTGACGCCGTGGCGCTTCGTGCCGAGCGCTCGACCGAGGAGCTCTATGCCGCCCCCGCTGTGCTCGATGCCGCCCTCGCCACGCTCTCCGTCACGCTGGCCGCCATGCACGGGGCCGCGCCCAAGCAGACGGGTTTCACGCCGGGCGAGGTCGCGCATGCCGCCTGGCCGACAGCGGGCGAAGACGTCGCGTCCGCGCTCGTTCTCGAGGGCTGTGCGCGCGGCGTGTGCACCGTCGACGGTGCCGAGGTGTTCGACCCGCACTCTGCCGCTGCGGCGATACGTGTGGTGCGCGAGGCGAGCCAGCGCATCGTGGCCGCCCTCGACGAGGCGGGTCTCGGTGCGGCGACGCTGCCCGAGGTGGGTGAGCGTCTGCAGCTCGATCGCGACACCATGACGCGTGCCCTGCGCGAGCTTTCGCTCAACCGCGCGATCGTTAAGATCGAACGCGACGTTGCCCTGTCCGCCGCCGCGGATGCTCATGCGCACGAGCTTGTTGCCGCCGCTATCGAGGCTGCCGGCGGTGCTGCCACCACGAGCGTGCTGCGTGAGGCCCTGGGCGTGTCGCGCAAGCGTGCCATCAGCATCCTGGAGCATCTGGATGCGGTGCGTTTTACGGTGCTCGACAAAGAGGCCGGCGGCCTCAGATCGCTTCGCTAGGGCTCCGAATCGCCGCTCGCCACAAAACCTGCCTATCTACCACGTTTAAGTGACTACCCTCGACCATTTCAAAAACCGCAAAAACAAAACCGCAGGTAGATGACTTGCCGATGTTACGAAAAAGTGGGTATGGCTAACCCTTGCTGGTTAAACGTAGTAGATGGGCCGTTTTCGTGGCGCGACACTGCGCGTTTGGTAAAATACCGCCACGTTTGGGAACGGATGGGCTCCGGTGGGCCCCGCGGTCCTCAAAACCGTTGTGAGGCGTGCAAAACGTCTTGGATGTGTTCGATTCACATACGTTCCCGCCAACGCATCCTGCCAACCACCACAAAGGTGCCTGTCCTCTTTGTGGTGGTATGGACCATGTGGACGAAACAGCTTCGAAACACGCGATTTGTACGTCGGGTGCTCAAAAACGCTTCTACCTGCATCGTAATCAAAACGAAACATCTGCTCGTCGGCTTATGCGAAACTTTGCTGCAACAGTGCGATATTATCCATACTCGATAAAGCTCGCGGCGTATGAGGCGCCGCGAACGACACCTTTCTTTTCCATCAATTGGAGGAAGCATGAGCTACACGCAGAAAGTTCTCGACGAGCTCAAGGCCCGCTATCCCGAGCAGCCTGAGTTCATCCAGGCCGCGACCGAGATCCTCGGCACCATCCAGCCGGCGCTCGACGCCCACCCCGAGTACGAGGAGGCCGCCCTGCTGGAGCGCCTCGTCGAGCCCGAGCGCATCGTCATGTTCCGTGTTCCCTGGGTCGACGACCAGGGCAAGGTTCAGGTCAACCGCGGCTACCGCGTCGAGTTCAACTCTGCCATTGGACCCTACAAGGGCGGCCTGCGCTTTAACCCGACGGTCACCCTGGGTATGCTCAAGTTCCTGGGCCTGGAGCAGATCCTCAAGAACAGCCTGACCACCCTTCCCATGGGCGGCGGCAAGGGCGGCTCCGACTTTGACCCCAAGGGCAAGTCCAACAACGAGATCATGCACTTCTGCCAGTCCTTCATGACCGAGCTCTATCGTCACATCGGCCCCAACACCGACGTTCCCGCCGGCGACCTGGGCGTTGGCGGCCGCGAGGTTGCCTACCTGTTCGGTCAGTATAAGCGCCTGACCAACGAGTGGACTGGCGTCCTCACCGGCAAGGGCCTCTCCTTTGGCGGCTCGCTCGCCCGTACCGAGGCCACCGGCTACGGTCTGGTCTACTTTGTGGACGAGTACCTCAAGAGCCGCGGCGACTCCTTCGAGGGCAAGAACGTCGTCGTTCACGGCTCCGGCAACGTCGCCATCTACGCCGTCCAGAAGGTCTCCCAGCTCGGCGGCAAGGTGCTCGCCTGCTCCGATACTCACGGCTGGGTCGAGGATCCCGACGGCATCGACTACACCGTGCTCGAGCATGTCTACAACAAGAAGCGTTCCGGCCACGACAAGGGCGTCACGCTCGCCATGTACGTTGACGAGAAGCCCGGTGCCGTGTGGCACGAGGGCGACGGCCGCGGCGTGTGGCAGCTGCCCTGCGACATCGCGCTGCCCTGCGCTCGCGAGAACACGCTGCTGCTCGAGGACGCCCAGGCGCTCGTCGCCAATGGCTGCAAGGTGGTCGGCGAGGGCGCGAACATGCCCACGACCATCGAGGCCACGACCTACTTCCAGGAGAACGGCGTCGCCTTTATGCCCGGTAAGGCTGCCAACGCCGGCGGCGTGCTCGTGTCCGGCCTCGAGATGAGCCAGAACGCCGAGCACCTGTCCTGGACCTTCGAGGAGGTCGACGGCAAGCTCGAGCAGCTCATGCGCGGCATGTTCCACAACGTGGACGACACCGCCAAGGAGTATGGCCAGGAGGGCAACTTTGTCATGGGCGCCAACATCGCCGGCTTCCTGAAGGTCGCCGACGCCATGCTCGCCCAGGGCGTCTGCTAAATTCAGCTTGACATAGCTCCGTACAGCACCCGCTGATGCGCTAAGGCTCCCGACCATATCGGCCGGGAGCCTTTTTC
This sequence comes from uncultured bacterium, assembly GCA_905215065.1. Classification (GTDB taxonomy): domain Bacteria; phylum Actinomycetota; class Coriobacteriia; order Coriobacteriales; family Coriobacteriaceae; genus Collinsella. The sequence continues at coordinate 131,720 of CAJMOF010000001.1, forward strand.
TATGGTGGTGAGGGTCGTGCGCCCTCGTTTGGTACACTTAGAGGTACTGGACAAGTAAAGAGATGGGGGAGAACGTGCTCAAGTTCGGTACCTACGTCCGTGTTGGAAACGCGGCCGAAGCCTATGAGCTCTTGCAGAAAAACCGCAACAACAAGATTGTGGGCGGCGGCATCTGGATGCGCCTTGGTTCACGTCGCGTGGCGACGGCGATTGACCTTTCGGCCTGCGGACTCGATCAGATCGAGGAGACCGAGACCGAGTTTCGCATCGGTGCCATGTGCACCCTGCGCCAGCTCGAGCGCCATGCCGAGCTCAACGCGCTCGTCAACAACGTATTTGAGTTTGCCGTCCACGACATCGTGGGCGTGCAGCTGCGCAATACCGCCACGGTGGGCGGCAGCATCTACGGCCGCTTTGGCTTCTCGGACGTTCTCTCGGCGTTCCTGGCGCTCGATTCGTATGTTGAGCTGACGGGCGCCGGCCGCGTGCCGCTCGCCGAGTTCGTCGACATGGGTTACGTGCGCGACGTGATCGAGCACATCGTGGTCGTTAAACACGATTACCGTGCGAGCTACGAGGCCGTGCGCAAGGCCGCGACCGACTTCCCCTCGTTGAACGTCACCGCCGCCTGGTGGAACAACACTTGGCACGTCACCGTGGGCGCCCGCCCGCTGCGCGCGACCCTGCTGCAGGGCGTGGCGTGCGGCCTTACCAACGAGCGGCCTTCCGAGGACGAGCTTCGCGCCCTTGCTGCATCCGTGCGTGCCCTGAGCTACGGAACCAACCTGTGGGGCTCGGCCGACTACCGCCGCCGCATCTCGGCCCCGCTCGCCATCCAGGCCGTGCGCCGTGCCGCCGGCATCGAGCTTTCGGCCGCGCTTGCCCGCGAGCTCGAGACCGTGCAGATCCCCAAGTTCGCCACGGACGAGTATTCCTGCCGCCGCGTGCCCGGCGTCGATTCTAGCGAGGTGCGCTAATGGCTGCCAAACTCATCGATCTTTCCTTTACGCTCAACGGCCGCAAGGTCAAGGTTCAGATTGCCCCCGACACTATGCTCTTTGCGCTGCTGCGTGAGCAGGGTTGCGCGTCGGTGCGCTGCGCCTGCGAGACCACCAACTGCGGCCTGTGCACGGTGTGGCTCGACGGCGACCCGGTGCTGAGCTGCTCGGTTCCCGCCGCGCGCGTCGAGGGCCGCTCCATCACCACGCTCGAGGGCCTCAAGGCCGAGTCCGAGGCGCTGGCCCGTGCGATGGCTGCCGAAGGCGCCGAGCAGTGCGGTTTTTGCGCCCCCGGCCTTATCATGAACGTGCTGGCGCTTGCCCGCGCCGCCAAGGAGGACCCGAGCCTCGTCGCCACGCGCGAGGAGCTCTCGCGCCAGCTCGCCGGCAACCTCTGCCGTTGCAGCGGCTACGAGAGCCAGCTGCGCGCCATCGTGCGCTTCCTCAACGAGTCCGGCGTGCAGGTGGGCTTTGAGATGCCCGAACTGCCGGTCAACGACACCAGCTGCGACGGTGTCTCGTACAAGCAGATCACTCATAAGCAGCCCAAGAAGGACTCGAAGGCGCTGCTCGAGGGCCGTCCCGTCTACACGGGCGATATGGTGCCCGCCGGGGCCCTGATCGTCAAACTCAAGCGCAGCCCCTATGCCCGCGCCAAGATCCGCTCCATCGATACGTCGCGCGCCCTGAAGGTGCCCGGCGTCGTGGGCGTCTACACTTACGAGGACGTGCCCAAGCGCCGCTTTACTATCGCCGGTCAGAGCTATCCGCAGCCGAGTCCCTACGACCGCCTGATTCTCGAGAACCTTGTTCGCTACCAAAACGAGGAGGTGGCGATCGTTGCCGCCGAAACCGAGGAGGCCGCCGACAAGGCGCTCAAGCTCATCAAGGTCGACTATGAGGTGCTCGAGCCCCTGCTCGACTTTACCCAGGCACTCGATAACGATATCGTGGTCCACCCCGAGGGCGACGTGACCTTTATGTTCCCGCAGGGCGGCGACGTTCCGCGCAACCTGGTGTGCAGCGGCACGAGCGACTTTGGTGACCTTGACGAGGCCTTCGCCCAGAGCGACATCGTCTTTGAGCGCACTTACACCAGCCAGGCCACGCAGACCGCGCCCATGGAGACCTTCCGTGCCTTCGCGACGACTGACGCATTCGGACGCATCTTGGTGACCACCTCTACGCAGGTGCCCTTCCACGTGCGCCGCATGGTCGCGCAGTCGCTCGACATTCCGCAGTCGCAGGTGCAGGTCATTAAGCCGCGCATCGGCGGTGGCTTTGGCTCCAAGCAGACGGGCTGCTGCGAGATCTTCGTTGCGTTTGTGACGCAGCAGACCGGCCGTCCGAGCTACTGCTGCTACACCCGTGAGGAGACCATCACTGCGGGCAACTCGCGCCACCAGATGCAGATGACCGTTAAGCTGGGCGCCATGAACGACGGCACCATCACGGCCATCGACTTGCACACGCTGTCCAACGCCGGCGCGTATGGCGAGCACGCCACCACGACGATCGGCCTCTCGGGCCACAAGAGCCTGCCGATTTACAACCATGTGAAGGCGAGCCGATTTAGCTGGGACGCCGTCTACACCAACACCAACCGCGGCGGCGCGTATCGCGGCTACGGTGCCACCCAGGGCCAGTTTGCCGTGGAGAGCGCCGTCAACGAGCTCGCCGACATGCTGCACATGGACCCCGCCGATCTGCGCCTTAAGAACATCGTGCGCGAGGGCGAGATCATGCCGCAGTACTACAACGAGAAGCTCAACGCCTGCGCGCTCGACCGCTGCCTGCTGCGCGCGATGGACATGATCGGTTGGCGCGACAAGCCGCTGGCCGTCGACCTGGGCGACCGTGTGCGTGCTCTGGGCTGTGCGCTCACCATGCAGGGCTCGGGCATCTCCAACGTGGACATCGCCGGCATCGACATGCGCTTGGAAGAGGATGGCTTCATTACCATCGGCACCGGCGCCACCGATAACGGCATGGGCGTCGACACGATCCTGGCGCAGATTGCCGCCGAGGAGCTGGGCGTGGAGAGCTCGCTCATCGTGGTGCGCGGCGTGGACACCGATGTGTCGCCGTTCGACGCTGGCTCGTACGCGAGCTCTGGTACGTACGTGACGGGCCTTGCCGCCAAGAACGCCGCGACCGAGCTGCGTGAGAAGATCTGCGCCAAGGCCGCCCAGATGTGGGACGTGGACGCCGTCGACGTGGTCTTCGACGGCCAGTACGTGCGCCTGTCCGACGAGCGTGCCGCTCGCGAGCAGAACCGCTACCTCACGCTGCGCGACTTTGCCAACCTATGCGTCAAGAACATCGCGGGCGGCGACGCGCTGACCTCGCACGCCTCTGCCTGCCTGCCCGTTTCGCCCCCGCCGTTTATGGCCGGCATTGCCGAGGTCGAGGTCGACAAGGCCACCGGCAAGGTGACCGTGGTGGACTACGCGGCGGCCGTCGACTGCGGCACCGTGATCAACGAGGCGCTCGCGCGCGTCCAGGCCGAGGGCGGCATTGCCCAGGGTATCGGTCATGCGCTCTACGAGATCGTCGAGCACGACGACCGTGGCCGTCTGCGCACCGGCAACTTTATGAGCTACAAGCTGCCCACGCGCCTGGATATCGGCAGCATTCGCGTGGCCTTTGAGCCGAGCTACGAGCCGACGGGTCCGTTTGGTGCCAAGTCGATCGGCGAGGTCGTCATCAACACGCCGCTCGCCGCCGTGGCCTCGGCCGTGGCACACGCCACCGGCCACCAGGTTCGCTCGCTGCCGATCACACCCGAGAAGGCCCTGCTGGGGGAGTAGCGGGTCAGCGAACAAGTCGTAGTTGGCGGGACGGGACAACTCGCCCCGCCTTTTGCACTCGTGGTGAGGTCGTGAGCCTGTAAAACGTGTGCGTGCGCTTGTCGTTCGTATCTGCTATCATTCCTAGTCTGTGCGCTCATGCGGGCGTGGCGGAATTGGTAGACGCGCCAGATTTAGGTTCTGGTGGGATTCCCGTGAAGGTTCGAGTCCTTTCGCCCGCACCATCGCACCTGCGTCGGCTTCGGCCGTCGCGACTCTTTGTTGCATAAAGGTACCAGCACCTCAGATAAGCTGGGCAGTATGAGGAGGAACGTGTTGAACATCACCGCTTCTGACGTCAAGGACGCCAAGCTCACCGCTACGGTCACCATCCCGGCCGCCGACGTCGACGCCGCGATCAAGAAGGCCTACAAGGACACCGCCAAGAAGTACCGCTTCCCGGGCTTCCGCGCCGGTAAGGCTCCCCGTCCGGTCATCGACTCCGCACTTGGCGCCGAGGCTACCCTCGCTCAGGCCACCAACGACCTGATCGCTGCCAACGAGCCCGCCGTCCTCAACGAGCTGGACATCGTCCCCACCAAGAACGGTGACTACAAGGAGCTCGACCTCGCCAAGGATCACGAGGACTACACCTACACCGTCGAGTTCTCCCTGCGTCCCGCCGCTGAGCTCTCCTCCTTCGACGCCGTCGAGATCGAGATGCCCCCTGCGGAGGTCACCGAGTCCGAGATCAACAACCAGGTCGAGATGCTCCTCAGCTACCGTGCCACCTTCGAGGACGTCGAGGGTCGCGCCGTCGAGGCCGAGGACTACGTCACCGTCGACCTCAAGGCCGTCGAGAACGCTGACAACTTTGCCGCCGAGGGCCGCATGCTCATCGCCGGTAGCGACAGCAACCCCAAGGAGTTCAACGAGGCCCTGATCGGCGCCAACGTTGACGACGTCAAGTCCGTTACCTGGACCGACGAGGTCGAGGAGGGCGAGGAGGGCGAGGAGGCCGAGACCCACACCGTCGAGGTCACCGTCAAGGGCATCAAGGTCCGCAACACCCCCGAGCTCACCGACGAGCTCGTTAAGTCCGACTTTGGCTTCGACAGCATCGACGCTATGCGCGACGCCATCAAGATCGAGATCGAGCAGGACAAGGCTTCCCGCCTCCCGGCCGAGAAGGAGAACCGTTGCGTCTCCGCTCTCGCCGAGCGCCTGCAGCTCGACGAGATGGACGCCGACTACGAGCAGTCCGTCTTTGAGGAGCTTGGCCAGAACTTCCTGTCCAACCTCGCTGCCCGCGGCATGACGCTGGACACCTGGCTGCCCGCTTCCGGCCTGACCATGGAGCAGTTCATCGGCGACCTGCACAAGCAGGCCAACGACGTTGCCCGTGAGTCCCTGGCGCTCGACGCCCTCGCCCGTGAGCTCAAGATTGAGGTCACCGAGGACGACATCAACGCCGAGTTCGAGAAGGCCGGCGTCAAGGACGTCGAGGCTTCCAAGGCCGAGTTCATCGCCGATGGCCGCATGCCTGCCGTCCGCGAGTCCATCCGTCGTTCCAAGGCCGTTGACCACCTGGTCGAGAATGCCAAGGTGACCGAGGTCGACGAGACCGCCAAGGACGCCGAGTAATTCTCGCCACCTTGCCCGCGAGCGCATGGGTGCGCCCGTGATGGGGTAAAGTTATACACCGGTTATCCGGTTGCTTCGTACGGTGCCAGCCAATGCATAGCATGCGGGCACCGTACGTTTATCTAGAACCAATTTGGTCCGCAAGAGAGAAATGGAGATGCGTATGATCGCTAAGTTCGATTCCGCCCTCGTGCCATACGTTATCGAGCAGACGCCGCGCGGCGAGCGCAGCTACGATATCTATTCGCGCCTGCTCAACGACCGCATCATCTTCTTGGGCGAGGAGATCAACTCCGTCAGCGCCAACCTGGTCGTTGCCCAGCTGCTGCATCTTGAGAGCCAGGATGCCGAGAAGGATATCTCGCTCTACATCAATTCGCCCGGTGGCGAGGTTTACTCCGGCCTGGCGATTCTTGACACCATGAACTTCATCAAGCCGCAGGTCTCCACCATCTGCGTCGGTATGGCCGCGTCCATGGCCGCCGTGCTGCTTTCGGCCGGCGCTAAGGGCAAGCGCTTCTGCCTGCCGCACTCCAAAGTCATGATTCACCAGCCCAGCGGCGGTGCCCAGGGTCAGCAGACCGAGATTGAGATTGTGGCCGAGGAGATCAAGAAGACCCGCCGCGAGCTCAACCAGATCTTGTCCGATGCCTCGGGCCAGCCCATCGAGAAGGTCCAGGCCGATACCGAGCGCGACAACTACCTGACCGCCGCCGAGGCCCTCGACTACGGCCTGATTGACCGTATCGTCACCTCGCGAGATCTCGCCGCGAAGGATGCCTAGGATGGCAGGTAACATGCAGGACAACTTTGACGAGAACGGCAACCCCATCCGCTGCTCCTTTTGCGGAAAAGAGCAGGGCCAGGTCCGTCGCCTCGTAAAGGGCCCGACCAACATCTTTATCTGTGACGAGTGCGTCGCCGCCTGTTCCGAGATCCTTGAGGAGTCGCTGGCTTCGGACTTTATGGACGCTGCCCGCAACGGCAAGCTGCCGGGCTTCCTCAACGACCACGGCCAGGCTGCATCCCAGCCCGCCGTGGACCCCGAGGCCGAGGGCTTTGAGCTCGAGGACGACCGCCAGGTCATCACGCACGTGCCGACGCCGCACGAGATCTATGACGAGCTTTCGGCCTATGTCATGGGGCAGGAGGACGCCAAGCGCGCCATGTCGGTGGCCGTGTACAACCACTATCGCCGCGTGATCGAGGGCGGCGCCGCGGTGTCCGCTTTTGACGACAGCATGGGCTCGCAGTTCGACACCGATATGGACGAGGTGGAGCTCGCCAAGTCCAATATTTTGCTGCTCGGTCCCACCGGTACCGGTAAGACCCTGCTCGCCCAGACGCTCGCCCGCATTCTCGAGGTGCCGTTTGCCATCGCCGACGCCACCGCGCTTACCGAGGCCGGTTACGTGGGCGAGGATGTGGAGAACATCCTGCTCAAGCTCATCAACGCCGCTGATGGCGACATTGAGCGCGCTCAGGTGGGCATTATCTACGTGGACGAGATTGACAAGATTGCCCGCAAGGCCGAGAACCTCTCCATTACCCGCGATGTCTCGGGCGAGGGTGTGCAGCAGGCGCTGCTTAAGATTCTTGAGGGCACGGTGGCCAGCGTTCCGCCTACCGGTGGCCGCAAGCATCCCCAGCAGGAGCTGCTGCAGATCGACACGACTAACATCCTGTTTATCTGCGGCGGTGCCTTTGTGGGTCTGGACAAGATCATCGCCGACCGCGTGGGCAACAAGGGCGTGGGCTTTAACTCCGAGATCGCCGGCCCCACCTCGGTCGACGAGAACGACCTGCTGCGTCAGGTGCTCCCGCAGGACCTCAACGCCTTTGGCATGATCCCCGAGTTCGTGGGCCGTACGCCCGTTGTCACCCAGACGCAGGCGCTCGACGAGGACGACCTGGTGTCGATTCTGACCGAGCCCAAGAACGCCGTGGTGCGTCAGTACCGCAAGATGTTCCAGCTCGAGGACGTTGAGCTTGAGTTTGAGGACGCGGCGCTGCACGAGATCGCCCGCATGGCACTCGCCCGCAAGACCGGCGCCCGCGGCCTGCGCTCCATCTGCGAGGACGTGCTGCAGCAGACGATGTTCGACCTCCCCAGCGAGGAAGGCGTCGCCAAGGTCATCGTGACCGAAGCCTCCGTAAAGGGCGAAGAACAGCCCCAGCGCATCTATGGGTAAATAGCGCCCGTTTAGGTCCCGCGGCAACCACTGCGGGACCTGCCTTTTAGGGACAGGTTTATTTTGGTCGGTTTTATATGGGCAAACGTCATTCTGCCTGATAAAACCTGCCAAAATAAACCTGTCCCTTTTTGGTAGGTATGCCTGTGCTATTCTGTGAGATTGTTTAGCTAGTATCTTCAGACTGAAGTAATCGATACCTAAGGCGTGTCCGCCTGCTTGGTTTTCGTAGATTCCGCACGAGCCGAAGGCCACTTAATGTGGCCTTCGTGCGAGCCAGGACTTGACCGAGCGAAAACCAAGCAGGCGGACACGCCGGCGGGACAGGGAGAGATATATGGAAGAAATGCCCAAGAACTACGATCCGTCGACCAACGAGCCGGCGATCCTGCAGAAGTGGCTCGACGGCGGCTACTACAAGCGCCGTGAGGGCGTGGGCGACTGCACCGTCACCATTCCGCCTCCCAACGTGACCGGCAAGCTCCATATGGGTCACGCTACTGACGACTCCATCCAGGACGCCATCATCCGTATGGCCCGCATGCGCGGCAAGTCCACGCGCTGGGTGCTGGGCACCGATCACGCCGGTATCGCCACGCAGACCAAGGTCGACAAGAAGCTCAAGAGCGAGGGCATCAGCCGCCTGGAGATCGGTCGCGATAAGTTTGTCGACGCCTGCTGGGACTGGACCCACGAGTACGGCGGCATCATCGTCGAGCAGATCAAGCGCATGGGCTGCTCCGTCGACTTTGATAACGAGCGCTTTACCATGGACGAGGACTACGCGCAGGCCGTGCGCAAGGTCTTTTGCGACTGGTACCACGACGGTCTGATCTACCGCGGCAAGCGCATCGTCAACTGGTGCCCCAACTGCACCACCGCCATTTCGGACGATGAGGCCGAGTATAAGGACGAGAAGGGTCACCTGTGGCACCTGCGCTACCCGCTGACCGAGCCGGTTAACGGCCAGGACTACATCGTCGTCGCCACCACGCGCCCCGAGACCATGCTCGGCGACACGGGCGTCGCCGTCTCCCCGAAGGATCCCGAGAAGGCCGCCTTCGTGGGTAAGACCGTCAAGCTCCCCATCGTCGACCGCGAGATTCCCATCTTTGAGGATTGGCACGTCGATGCCAACTTTGGCTCCGGCTTCGTCAAGGTCACCCCGGCCCACGACCCCAACGACTACGCCATGGGTCAGGCCCACGACCTGCCGCAGATCAATATCTTCGACGAGCACGCGGTGGTCGTCGAGGGTTACGGCGAGTTCACCGGCATGAACCGCGAGGAGTGCCGCGAGGCCGTCATCAAGTGGTTTGAGGAGCACGGCCTGCTCGATCACGTCGAGGACCTCGACCACTCCGTCATGCACTGCTACCGTTGCGACTCCGCGCTGGAGCCGTGGCTGTCCGAGCAGTGGTTTGTGGCCGTCGACAAGCTCAAGGGACCGGCGCTCGACGCCGTCAACTCCGGCAAGGTCACTTTCCACCCCGCGCGCTGGACGCAGACCTACACCACCTGGATGGAAAACCTCAAGGACTGGTGCATCTCGCGCCAGCTGTGGTGGGGCCATCGCATTCCCGTGTTCTACTGCGAGGACTGCGGCTGGGAGGACGCCCTCACCGAGGACACCGATGTGTGTCCCAAGTGCGGCGGCCATCACGTGCATCAGGACGAGAACGTGCTGGACACCTGGTTCAGCTCGCAGCTGTGGACCTTCGCCACGCAGGGCTGGCCGCAAAAGCCGGAGCTGCTCGAGGGCCATCACCCCACGACGGCGCTCGTCACCGCACGCGACATCATCGCGCTGTGGGTCGCCCGCATGGTCATGAGTTCGCTGTATTTCTTGGACGAGGTGCCGTTTAAGGACGTCGTCATATACCCGACGATCTTGGCCAAGGACGGCAGCCGCATGTCCAAGTCCAAGGGCAACGGCGTTGACCCCATGGACCTCATTGGCATGTACGGCGCCGACGCCATGCGCTTCAACTTGCTCACGCTGTGCACCAACAACCAGGACGTCAAGTTTGACGCGAACATCGACAAGAAGACCAAGAAGCTCAACGACAGCCCGCGTACCGACCAGGCCAAGAGCTTTGTGACCAAGATCTGGAACGCCAGCCGCTTCCTGCTCATGAACATGGAGGGCTACACGCCCGGCGAGCCTGTCGTGGAGACGCCGGCCGACGCTTGGATGTTCAGCCGCCTGGCCAAGGCCGTGAAGATGGTCACCGAGGGTATTGAGAACTACACCTTTGGCGACATGGCCCGCGGCGTGCAGCAGTTCTTCTGGAACGAGGTCTGCGACTGGTACGTCGAGGTCACCAAGGCCCGTCTGAAGGGCGAGGGCCGTCTACAGGCGCAGCGCAACCTGATCTTTGTGCTCGACACCTCCATTCGCCTGATGCACCCGCTTATGCCGTTTGTCACCGAGGAGATCTGGGACAACATGCCGGCGAGCGTGCTCGACCTGGACGCCGAGGGCAACGTGAACCGCGCCGAGGCGCTCATGATCGCCAAGTGGCCCGAGCCCGCCGACTACGCCAAGTACGTCGACGAGCCCGCCGAGCGCGCGTTTGAGCTGTGCCGTGCCGTCGTTTCCGCCGCCCGTGCCACCCGTTCGCGTTATCGCTTAAGCCCCAAGGCGGAGCTCGACGTGGTCGTGCGCGCCGGTGCCGAGGACATCGAGAAGCTCGAGAGCCTGCGCTCCACGATTGAGCCGCTGGCGAACACCGCTTCGCTGGTCATGGGCACCGATGTTGAGAAGCCGGCTGCGAGCATTGCCGTGGTCGATAGCGGTGTCGAGGTCTTTGTGGTGCTCGAGGGCAAGGTTGACCTTTCGGCCGAGAAGGCACGCCTGGAGAAGGAGATCGCCGCGGCCCAGAAGGAGCTTGCTGGCTGCGAGAAGACCCTTGCCAACGAGGGCTTTGTGGCCAAGGCCGCGCCTGCGGTGGTCCAGAAGAAGAGGGACCGTGCAGCTGAGCTCAAGGAGATCCTGGTGGCGCTGACTGCTCAGGTTGCTGACTTCTCGTAGGTGTTACTGGGGGACGCGTCCCGATGCTTTGCTCTCCGCTGCGGACAGTCCTGCGCAAGACGGACAGCACATTAAGTGCTGTCCTTTGCGTGCGGAACTTGCGGCGAGCAAAGCATCGGGCCGCTCCTAGTTCGTTTACGTGGTTTTTTTGCATCTGGCGTGTTAGGGCCACTGGGTTGTGGCCTTGATCTTGCTGCAACCGGGTAAAGGCTGATATTGTCAACGTGACGGGCTCATTCATTTTGGTGGGCCTCTTTTTCTGTTATGGGGGACTATGGGTTATGGCTAAGCGTTCGGGGTCGTATGTCGTTCCTTTCTCGTTTGAGCTGCTTTCATTTGATGAGGCTGTTGGGCTTGCTGCTGATACGGGGCGGATTTCTGGGGATGCTGGGCCTCTGCTTGAGACGGTTGTCGATATGCTCGATGAGCTGGGGCGTCCGGATGAGTATTTCGATTGCATCCAGGTTGCCGGTACCAATGGCAAGACTTCGACCACGCGTTTTTCGGCTGCCATCTTGCGTGGTGAGGGGCTTAAGACGGCGCTGTATACGTCGCCGCAGCTTGTGCGTTACCCCGAGCGCATGGAGGTTGACGGGCGCGTTGTGAGCGACGAGGCCTTTGCCCGTGGCGTTTCTGCCGCCGTCGAGGCAGGTCGTCGTGTGAATGCGTGTCGTATTGCGGCGGGGGAGCGTGCCTATGCCATCACGCCGTTTGACCTGCTGACGGCTGCCGCACTTGTCGTGTTTGCCGAGGCCGCGGTGGATGTTGCCGTGCTCGAGGTTGGTATGGGCGGACGTTGGGACGCCACGAGTGCGACAGATCCCGTTGCCGTTGCCATTACGGGCATCGGGCTCGATCACACGCGCATTCTGGGCGACACGCTCGAGGCCATTGCGGGGGAGAAGGCCGCGGTCATCAAGCCCGGACGCCTGGTTGTTCTGGGCGAGGGCACGCATGAGCCGAGCGTTCAGCGCGTGATGGATGCGCGTTGTCGCGAGTGCGGCATTGTGCCGCTGGTGGTGAACCATGCCACGACCAAGGTGCCGGCACATGTGGGCGACACGGTTGAGTTTAGCTGTACCACGCCGCGTGCGATCTATACGTCGAGCATGGTCAAGCCGGCGTATCAGCCGCAGAATGCCGCGTGCGCGATTATGCTGTGCGAGGGGTATCTGGGTCGCGAGCTTGACCACGATGCGCTTGATGCGTCGCTTATGGGTTGCCCCACACCGGGTCGCTTTGATGTGCTGGGGACCGATCCGCTCAAGCTGATTGACGCCTGCCATAACCCCCAGAGCTGCGAGAACTTTGTGAGCGCGCTGGACGAGATCGATCCGTGCGTAGAGAATCGCCCCACGCTGCTGTGCGCTGCGCTGGCCGACAAGGACGTGGCGGGTATCGTTGACCTTTTGGTTCCGGCGTTCCCCCGTGTGGTCGTGACACAGACCGATTCCGATCGCGCCCTGCCGGCGGAGGAGCTCGCCGGCCTCGTTGATGCCGATAAGCTCGCGGGCGTATACCCGAGCGTGCCCGAGGCCCTCGCTGCCTTCGATGCCGCGGGCGAGTCCTTCGTTGCCGCCGGTACCATCACCCTAGCCGGCGAAGTAGCAGGCCTGTTGCGCTAACCCATCCCCTCATCAGTTGCGGTGAAATACGGACTGTTTTACAAGCCAGAAGCCTCAAACGGTCCGTATATCACTGCAGCTCAAAAGCAGTCAATTTGGGACGGGGCTTTTTGGCTGCCCTGTGCCCCGAGTTGACTCGCTTGCCACGAAATGGGCCTATCTACTACGTTTTAGCGAATACCCCCGACCACACCGAGAATTGCAAAATTAAAACCGCAGGTAGACGGCTTGCGGATTTTGCGAAAACGCGGGTATGGTCGCCCTATGCGGGTTAAACGTAGTAGATAGGCCGTTTTTGTGGCGCGGTATTGGTGGGATGCGGCAAAGGGACAGCGCCTTTGCCGCATTGCCTAGTCCAGACGGACCGGATCGTGGGGGTAGGCGTTGAGAATCTCGACGCCGTTCTCGGTCACCAGGGCCAGGTCCTCGATGCGGACGCCGGTGCGGCCGGGGAGGTAGATGCCCGGTTCGATGGAGAACGTCATGCCAGGCTCTACGACCTGCTCGTTGACGAGCGAGACGTCGCCCGGCTCGTGGTCCTGCAGACCAATCGAGTGGCCCAGGCGATGTGTGAAGTATTTGCCATAGCCTGCGTCCTCAATCACGTCGCGCGCGGCACGGTCCAGGTCGCACATGCGCACGCCCGGTGCGATGAGTGCTTCGGCGGCCTCGTTGGCACGGCGTACGATATCGTAGATGTGTGTTGTCTCCTCGTCCGGCTCGCCCCAAAAGAACGTGCGCGTCATGTCCGAGCAGTAGTTGCGATGCCGTCCGCCAATGTCGAACAGCACCACGTCGCCACGCTTGAGCACGGTATCGTCGGGTTCGTGATGCGGGTCGCCGGCGTTGGCACCAAAGCTCACGATCGGCGGAAAGCTAAAGCCCTCGCAGCCGTGCTTGCGATACAGGCCGAGCATTTGGTCAGCAATTTCGCGTTCCGTCACACCCCCGTGGACGAGCTTAATCGCGTCGGCCATCACGGCGTCGTTGGCGGCAGAGGACACGCGCATGAGCTCCTGTTCGGCGGCGTCTTTGTAGGTGCGCGCGGCAGTGACGGCAAAGTCACCCAGGAAAAACTCGCTTGCGGCGTGGCGCTCCATGAGCGGCATCAAAAAGCCGGAGCGCATGACGGTGTCGATGCCGAGCGGTTTGGTCGGATCGACCTCGCGAGCGATGGCGTCGGCCACGACATCGGTATCGGTGTGATAGGCGACGCGGGCATTGTCGTACTCGGGCAGTTGATGCAGTGCGTTGACCAGGATCACCGGCTCGGCATCGCGCACGAGCAGCACGCCGCAAAAACGCTCGAACATATCGGCATAAAAGCCGGTCAGGTAATAGATCGACCATGGGTCGTTTACGAGCAGCTGTGCGCCGGGGTGCTGAGCCTCGAGCGCATCGAGCACGCGCGCCACACGCTGGTCATCGACATGTGCCATGAAACATCCTTTCGCTAGGTTGCCACCATGGTATCCCCAATGCCAGGGTAGTCAATTTGCGACGGGCTATTTTAGCTGCGTCCAACATGCGGAATGATAGGTAAAAGTAGCCATAAGAGGTCCGTCCCAAATGGGCTGGTTTCAAAACTATGGCGGATTACGGGGCTAGACCTGTATTGCTTGACCATGGGAAAAATTGCGAAATTAAAACCGCAGGTAGACGGCTTATCAAAAATCGAAAAATGCCTGTATGGATGGGGGTCTCCGAATCAGCCCCGTAAACCGGGGTAGTTTTGAAATGGCACAAATCCGATAGCAGCCAAGAGGGCGCTTTTGCAACCGAAAAGAAGGGAGCGGGGTAGCTAAAAGTGCCCCGTCCCAAATGAGCTACCTAGGCAGGGTCGATGTTCATGCTGGCGATAAGGTTGATGTTGGTGTCTAGGAGATTCTCCAGCACGACGTCACCCATGCGGATGGGGGCCTCGACGACCACGCCGCGGATGAGGTTCATGGCTTGGGCGTGGAGTGCCAGCGGGATGGCATCGGCGGTGCGCACGGGCAGCAGGGCCTCATCGCCGCCGGAGACGGCCACGGTCGTCGTGAGCACGCGCATGGGACAGGTGAGCTCCTGATGTGCGAATTTATCACCGCGTGGGCAGTTGTTGCCGGTTACGGAGCGCACTTCCACCACGGCGCCATTGGCGTCGCGCTCGATTTCTACGGTCTGGAGGCACTCGGATGGGCAGGTGGTGCAGTTGAACTGCAGCGTTTCAATCGCGTTTGTGCTCATGACTCTACGCCTCCTCAACGGGGTCGACGGACAGGACAATCTCGCTAACACCCAAGTCGAGCGCATGCTGAATCACCTTTGCCGGCAGCGGGAAGCTATCCATGACGCTCGGTTTAAACGGGCGGACCTTGCCGGCGAACAGTTCCTCGTCGCCTGCTAGAATGCGCACGCGGGCGGCGTCGACGGGTCGGCGCACGCGGAAGTTAAGTTTAGTGAGCCCGACGGTCGTAATGCGGCCCGGCAGTGCGTAGCCTGCGATGCCGGCGGGGGAGACCGTGAGCTCGCAGCCCGTGCCCGCAGCGCCCACTTCGTCATCCGCGCCGTTCCCCAGCGCGTACGCCGCCGCGGCTGCACCGGCGCGTTCGGACTCGGTCGTCACGTTGTCGGCCAGGTCGTGCACGTGCAGCACGTTGCCACAGGCAAAGATGCCCGGCACGCCCGTTTGCAGACTCTGGTCCACCACGGCGCCGCGCGTGTGCGGGTCAAGCTCAACGCCCGCGGCAACCGAAAGCTCGTTCTCGGGAATCAATCCCACCGAAAGCAGCAGCGTGTCGCACGGAACAATGCGCTCGGTCCCCGGAATGGGTGCCAGGTGCTCGTCGACCTGGCTTACCTCGACGGCCTCCACACGGTCGTGCCCGATCACGCGCGTGACGGTGGTGGACAGGTGCAGCGGAATACCAAAATCGTCCAGGCAATTCTTCACATTGCGGCGCAGTCCGTTGGCGTACGGCATGAGCTCGTACACGCCCTCGACGGAAATCCCCTCAAGCGTGCAGCGGCGCGCCATGATAAGCCCGATGTCTCCCGAGCCCAAAATGACGGTGCGCGAGCCGGGCTTGAGGTTTTCGATATTGATGTATCGCTGCGCCAGGCCGGCCGTAAACACGCCGGCGGGACGGCTGCCAGAGATCTTGATCTCGCTGCGCGTGCGCTCGCGACATCCCATGGCAAGAACGACGGCGTGCCCGGTGAGCTGCAGCATGCCGGCGCGGCTCATGAGCGTGACGGTATGGACCGCGGTGCCTTCCGCAGGCTCGCCTGAATCAATCCCAAGCACCATGCTGTTCAGGAACAGCGCAATGTCGGTTGCGTGCACCTGGTCGATAAAGCGCTGCGCGTACTCGGGACCGGTGAGCTCCTGTTTAAAGTGCGACAGGCCAAAGCCGGGGTGGATGCACTGGCGGAGGATGCCGCCCAGATGCTGC
The DNA here is from genome assembly GCA_905215065.1 of uncultured bacterium. Classification (GTDB taxonomy): domain Bacteria; phylum Actinomycetota; class Coriobacteriia; order Coriobacteriales; family Coriobacteriaceae; genus Collinsella. The sequence goes on from CAJMOF010000001.1 coordinate 147,439, forward strand.
TCGCGCTCCACGATGGCCACGCGTGCGCCGGCCTTGTGTGCGGCAAGCGCGGCCGCCATGCCGGCAGGTCCGCCTCCGATAACGACCGCGTCGAAGGCCTGCGTTTGCACGGGCGCTGAGGCTTCGACCTCTGCGGTTCGAGCCTCCGCGCGTTCGTCGCGCATATCAAACGTCGCCATCCTAGCGTACCCCCTTCAGCGGTCCCTGGACCAGCCAAGATCCGGCATCCTCCAACAACACCTCGCTGGGGTCGCAGCCCAGTTCGCGCGCCAGGATCGCTACCACGCGGCTCTGGCAAAAGCCGCTCTGGCACCGACCCATGCCGGCGCGGCAGCGGCGCTTGACGCCCTCGACCGAAACCGCGCTCGGGTGGCGTCGGATCGCGGCAACAATCTCGGCCTCGGGCACCGTTTCGCAGCGGCAGACGATTTGCCCCCAAGCGGGGTCGGATTCAATGAGCTCTTCCTTGCGCGCAAGCGGCACGCGGTCAAAGTCGTCCGGCGCGCGGCGAATCGGGTCCCAATCGGCCCTTTCGCGCAAAGCAACGCCCGCCTCGCGCATCACGCGCTCCATGCGCTCGGCAATGGCCGGCGCGCTCGCCACGCCCGGCGACTGAATACCTGCCGCCTGGAACAGCCCCGGCACCACGGCCGACTGCCCAATAAAGAAGTCGTTCGTTCCCCGAATGACCGGTCGACCGCCGGCAAACGCACGCACCACGCGACGCGTGTCCAGATCGGGCACCAGCTTGTGCGCACCGGTCAGGAGCGCGTTTACATCGCTCGCATAGGTCTGCGTGTCGCCTGGCTCGCGCACGGCAGCCGTCGCTGTAATCACGGTGTTGCCATGTACGGTACCCGTGACGATAACGCCCTTGGACACTGGCGTGGGAACAGGGTAGAGCGGCATGAGCGTGCGCGGTTCCTTATCCAGCACCACGATGTTGCCCTGACGCCAGACCATCTGGAACTCCTCGGCGCCCACCATATGCGAGATGTCGGCGGCGCCGTTGCCCGCGGCGTTGATCAGGTAGCGGCAGCGCACGTCTCCGGCGGGCGTCGGCAACGTAAAGCGCGCGTCGTCGCCCGAGCCCGCGACTTCAATCGCCTCCACGGGTGCGGAGCGCATAAACGTCACCCCGTTGGCCACGGCGTTCTCCAGCGCGGCGATGGCAACCTCAAACGGATCGACAAAACCGGTCGAAGGGCACCACAACGCGCACGCTGCATCGGCACTGGCGCGCGGCTCTAATTCATGGATGCGCTCGGGGCCGATAATCGACAGCTCGGGCACACCGTTGGCCAGGCCATTCTGGCGCAGCTTTTCCAGATGCGCGCGGTCCTCGTCGTTAAAGCCCAACACCATCGACCCGGTGCGGCAGAACAGAAAGCCCAGCTCCTGCGCCCACGTACCGTACAACTCGCAGCCACGGGCGTTGACCTGCGCCTTTACGGTGCCCGGTGTCGGATCGTAGCCAGCGTGCACCAGGCCGCCGTTGGCCTTCGATGCGCCCAGCGCAATATCGTTAGCCGCCTCGACCACGCAAATGGACAGGTCATAGCGCGCGAGCTGCCGCGCGATGGCGCATCCGGTGATGCCCGCGCCGACAATCGCGATATCAAACGTTTCTGTCACAGTGCCTCCCAGACAAGTTGACAGGCTGTCAATAAGACTATCCTACGGTCTGCGCGTCCCCAGAGCGGCGTCAATGCGGCGAACAGCCCCGCAACACCCGCCAACGGCAGACGAGGTGAGACCCGGTAACGTCGACAACCTCGTCTGCCGACAACTATGGAAACCGTTCGTCTCGATCTGTAACAGTTAGACGAGGATTTGGGTTCCAGATGTTACAGATTGAGACGTTAGTCTGGCGCCCCTTCCGTTCGTCTCGATCTGTAACACCTAGACCCGGATTTCGCCTCCACCTGTTACAGATTGAGATGTTTGTGTCCGCGCCAGCCCCGTACCCAGCCGTAGTCCCATATAAACAAACCCCGTGGTAAACTTGACCGGACTGTTAATATCCCGAAAGGTACCCGTAATGTCCAAGTACATCTCCGAGCTCATGTCGCCGCAGCTTATGGGCGTCGTCTATGCCTTCGTTGGCTTTATCATCGCCCTGTATGTGCTGTCGGTCGTCTATGTGTTCATCGACGCTCGTCGCCGCGGCGCCAGCGCCTACGTGGCGTGGGGCATTATCGCCCTCATCCCGTTTGTGGGTCTCATCGCCTACCTGGTCCTGCGCCCGCACTCCTATGCGTCCGACCGCGAGGAGCAGGAGCTGGACATGGCCCTGCGCGAGCGCCAGCTTGCCCAGTACGGCACCTGCCCGCAGTGCGGCGCGCCCATCGAGAAAGACTTCGTCGTCTGCCCCGTGTGCGACACCCAGGTTCGCAACGTGTGCCCCAGCTGTCATCGCCCGCTCGATGCGCACTGGAAGGTCTGTCCCTACTGCCGAACTCGCATCCAGTAACGCATCCATCGCCGGGCCGGCCGCAAGCCACGGGCACGCCGCAAACCGCACGCGCGCTCCGCAGCCCCGCCCCACACGATGAAGCATGCGTAGAAAATCGCCCGCCGTGCCATTAAGGTGCGGCGGGCGCTTGTATACCAAGGCAACCTGCCTATAATGATGCAAGTCAAAAATGCCGAGCGCATCGCACGCACTTGCACCAGGCATCCGAGAGGAGAAAACATACCCATGAAGGCACTCTACAATGACGGTTCGGTGGCCGAGCTCCCGCAGGACGAGGTCACGCACGTCATCCGCCACTCCGCCGCACACATCATGGCGCAGGCCATCAAGCGCTTGTACCCCCAGGCCGACTTTGCCTACGGCCCCGCGACCGACAACGGCTTCTACTACGACGTCGACCTGCCCGAGGGCGTCAAGATCAGCGAGGACGACTTCCCCGCGATCGAGGCCGAGATGAAGAAGATCGTCAAGGAGAACCTCAAGTTCTCCGTGTACGAGAAGCCCCGCGCCGAGGCCATCGCCCTTATGGAGGAGCGCGGCGAGAAGTATAAGGTCGAGCACATCGGCGACCTGGACGACGACGCCCGCATCACCTTCTACCAGCAGGGCGACTACATCGACATGTGCGTCGGCCCCCACATCTGCTACACCAAGGCGCTGAAGGCCTTTAAGCTCACCGGCGTCTCGGGCGCCTACTGGAAGGGCGACAAGGACAACAAGATGCTCACCCGCATCAACGGCGTCGCCTTTGCCACCAAGGAAGAGCTCGACGAGCACATGCACATGTTGGAGGAGGCCAAGAAGCGCGACCACCGCAAGATCGGCCGCGAGATGGACCTCTTTATGATGCGCGACGAGGCCCCCGGCTTCCCGTTCTTCCTGCCCAACGGCATGATCCTTAAGAACACGCTGCTGGACTACTGGCGCGAGATTCACCACAAGGCCGGCTACGTGGAGATCTCCACGCCGCTCATCATGAACAAGCAGCTGTGGAAGACCTCGGGCCACTGGGACCACTACAAGGACAACATGTACTCCACCGTCATCGACGACGAGGAGTACTGCATTAAGCCCATGAACTGCCCGGGCGGCGTGCTGGTGTACGCCTCCAAGCCGCACTCCTACCGCGAGCTGCCCATCCGCGCCGGCGAGATTGGCCTGGTGCACCGCCACGAGCTGCGCGGCGCCCTGCACGGCCTGTTCCGCGTGCGCTGCTTTAACCAGGACGACGCCCACCTGTTTGTGCGTCCCGACCAGCTGACCGACGAGATCGTGGGCGTGGTTAACCTCATCGACTCCGTGTACCAAAAGTTTGGCTTTAAGTACCACGTTGAGCTTTCCACCCGCCCCGAGGACTCCATGGGTTCGGACGAGGACTGGGCTCGCGCCGAGGAGGGCCTGCGCACTGCTCTGGAGAAGCTGGGCATGGACTACGAGGTCAACGAGGGTGACGGCGCCTTCTACGGCCCCAAGATCGACTTCCACTTGGAGGACTCGCTCGGCCGTACCTGGCAGTGCGGTACCGTGCAGCTTGACTTCCAGATGCCGCTCAACTTTGACCTGGAGTACGTGGACGCCGACGGCACCAAGAAGCGCCCCATCATGCTGCACCGCGTGTGCTTTGGCTCCATCGAGCGCTTCATCGGTATTCTGATCGAGCACTTTGCGGGCAAGTTCCCCACCTGGCTCGCCCCCGTGCAGGTCAAGGCGCTTCCCGTCTCTGAGAAGAGCCGCGACTACGCCCACGAGGTGTGCGCCAAGCTGGAGGAGGCCGGCATTCGCGTGGTCTGCGACGACCGCGACGAGAAGATCGGCTACAAGATCCGCGAGGCCCGCAGCATCGACCGCGTGCCCTACATGCTTATCCTGGGCGAGAAGGAGGTCGAGGCCGGCAACATTTCCGTCCGCGATCGCTCCAACGAGACCGTCCCGATGAGCGTTGACGAGTTCGTTGCGAAGGTGACTGAGGAGATCAAGACTCGCGCCTAGCACAAACCATACAAGAATTAACAAAGGCGATCGTCCTCGCGGGCGGTCGCCTTTTTTGTTATCTATAGAAGAAAAGCCGCTGGTTAGGGCGGCTTTTTTTGTTGTGCAAAAAGGTACAGGTTTTTGTAGAGGCGTATGGAGATGTGTCCGTTCGCGCTGCAATTTGTGTAATCTGGGAAAACGTGAGCAGTTTGCTCGTATAATGAGCAACGTCGAAAGATACAAAAACCTGTACTTTTGCGACTGCGCCTAGCTGCGAGCGAGAAGCCTGTTCTAAACGCCCTTGCATTTGCGTGCATCGCAAATCCAAAAGAGGGGGCGAGAACATGGAACAGACGGCACGGCGCCAAGAGAAGCTGCCGGGCGCATTTAACGGCGCCACCACCAACAGCCAGCACGGCCGCGTCCGCTGGTATCTGGTCCACACCCCCAACGGCAAAGAGCGCGAGACCTGCGAAAAGGTGCGCCGTATTATCCCACACGAGCTGATGCAGAACGCTTTTGTGATGCAAAAGGAGTTCTGGTTTAAGCGGGACGGCGCATGGTCGCTCCAAACCAAACCCATGTACAAGGAATACTTCTTCGTCGCCACGCACGATGCCGCTGCGCTCGATAGGGCTTTGGCCCAGTTGAGTTTTGGCTGCCGCATTGCTGGCAGCAGGGAGCGGGCCTATGCGCCCATGCCGGACGATGCACAGGACTGGTACCGCAGCGTGCTCGACGACGACGACGTGGTGCGCAACAGCGTGGCGCGCATAGAAGACGGTGTGCTGCACATAGAACAGGGGCCCTTGGTGGGGCAAGAGGCCCGTGTGCACAAGATCGACCGTCGTAAACGCTGGTGCTTGGTGGACGTAGGCGAAGGCGATTCCAGCTTTAGGGAAGTGCTTCCGCTCGACGTTCCCATCAAAACGTAAGGGAGACGTTGCACCGGCAATTCATTCGTTTTTTGAATTCGTGGATGGGGGGGGGTTCCTGGGGACAGGGACGTAAGTTTTATCGTGACTGCTAATAAAGAAATGACAGAGAGCCGTGCATCTATGGGGGACGCACTGCTTTTCGATCAGATAAAGCCGAGCGGCACGCTTGGGTATCGCATTGTTAAGAGGCTGTTTGACCTTGTGTTCAGTCTTTTGATGAGTGTTCTGCTGCTAATTCCTGTTGCTGCGGTGTGTGCACTCATTAGGCTTGAATCGTCCGGTAGCCCTATGTATGCACAAGAGCGCATTGGCAAGGGTGGTAAGACTATCAAGATCCTTAAGCTTCGCAGCATGGTCGCCGATGCCGGCAACGTGCAGAAGTATCTGAGCCCTGAGCAACTGCATCAGTGGGAAGTCGAGCGTAAGGTCGACGATGACCCCCGCATTACCAAAGTCGGCCAATTCATCCGTAAGTGCTCAATCGACGAGATGCCGCAGTTCTTGAACGTGCTGAACGGCGACCTTTCCGTCATTGGACCTCGTCCCATTACAAGGGATGAGCTCGAGCAGCACTTTTCCGACGAGGAGAAGGCAGAGCTGCTCTCTGTCCAGCCCGGCATCACGGGCCTGTGGCAGGCCACCGATCGTAACGCCGCGACATTTGAGAGCGGCTTGCGACAGAAGATTGAGCTTCATTACGTACGTAATCGCTGTTTATGCATGGACCTGAAGTGCTTCACCGGCACCTTCGGTGCCATGTTCGGCAAGAAGAGGACGGGGCGATAAATGGCTTCTCAGGCTTATAGCGTTCTCATGAGCATTTATCTTAAGGAGAACCCTGCGTATCTTCGTGCTTCTTTGGACAGCATTATTAACCAGACGATTCCACCAGCGGAAATCGTTATGGTTAAGGATGGACCGTTAACAAAAGAACTCGATTCAGTTCTGGCTGAGTATGACCGCCGTTATCCTGGCATCTTTAGTTTTATTGCCTACGAGGAAAACCACGGTCTTGGCTATGCGTTACACAGGGGAATGCTTGCTTGTGCTAACGATATTGTTGCACGTATGGATACAGACGATATTGCACGTTCTGATCGTATGGAGAAACAACTAAAGGCGATTCAAGATGGTCTTGATATGGTTGGGAGCCAAGTAATTGAATTCGTCGAGTCTCCTGACAAGCCGATTGCACGAACGGATCTCCCCGAAGGTCTCAACAATATTATTGCTTGTTCAAAGCGTAGAAATCCATTTCGTCATCCGCCAATGACATTCAAACGATCAAAGGTGTTGAAAGCGGGCAATTACAGTTCCGAGTATCTGTATTTCGAAGATTGGGATTTATTTAATCGAATGCTTGCAGCTGGTTGCCGAGCTGAGAATCTTCACGAAACGCTTGTGGCCATGAGAGTTAGTCCTGATTTTTATGAGAGGCGCGGAGGCCTGGGTTATTTGGCTCATGTTTGGAAGTTCAAATCTGCTCAGTTGCGTATTGGTTATTTTACGGTAGCAGATTTCCTGATTTCCTTTTTGCCCCAACTGATTGTTTGCCTGATGCCCAATTGCCTGCGTGGGTTTGTATATACGAATATGCTCAGGAGGAGCGATGATTAAAGTCCTTCATGCTGTTCCAGATATGAATTCTGGCGGTATTGAAAACTACATCATGAATATGTATCGAATTATTGATCGCGATACTGTGCATTTTGACTTTCTAGTCCATCACAATTCACGAGGGTTCTTCGATGATGAGATAGAGGAGCTTGGAGGCCGTATTTATCGTTTGCCTGTTTTGGATAATAAGAATGTTATCTCTTATTGGCACGAGCTAAAGAGGTTGTACTCTGGAAACAAATGGGATGTGGTTCATGGCCATGCCGCGAGTCTTGCGGGTCTTTATCTGTTTGCTGCCGAGAATGCTGGCGTACGTGCCCGCATAGCACATAGCCACGGAGCTTCCTATCTTCGAACACCAAAGGGGTATACAAAAAAACTGCTCTTTAAGACTGCTGGAATTCACGCGAATATTCGCCTTGCGTGTTCTACAGAAGCGGGCAAATATCTTTTTGGCGATAGACAATTCTATTTAGCTAAGAATGCAATTGATTCTGAGCGGTTTTCATTTAATCAAGATGATCGCGATCGTATTAGGCGCAGCTTGGGGATTGTTCCGGGACAATTGTTGGTTGGTCATATGGGTCGCTTTAATTTGCAGAAAAATCATCAGTTTTTGATTGAGATTTTTGAAGAGATTGTTCGGTTGAAACCAGATAGCTGTCTATTGCTGGTGGGTACTGGCGAACTTGAGGGCTCGATACGAAATCTCGTTTCTAGTAAAGGGCTGAATGGCAAGGTTATCTTCCAATCTGTTACTGATGAGCCCCAGGCCTACTATTCAGCTATGGATGCATTTGTTTTGCCCTCCCTGTTCGAGGGTCTTCCCTTGGTGGGAATTGAGGCGCAATGCAGCGGTTTACCGAGCTATTTTTCCTCTGAGATTACGAAAGAAGTTGTCATTTCTGATATTACAGAGTTTTTAGATTTGAATGCTGGTCCCGTTGCCTGGGCACAACAAATCGTTGGCGCATCATCGTGCATCAATCGTAGAGCCTATGCAGATTGCGCCGCTATTCACGGTTTTGATTTTAGGGATAACACGAAAAAGATGACGGATTTTTATTTGGCTGCTGCTACAGGGAGGTTTGAGTCTATTGGCTCCATACTGGATTAGCCTTCTGCTTGCGGTTGGTTTTATGCTACTAGCTCAGAGACCTTTGAACTCAGTGGCGGCGACATCCCGGTCTGCAATCTCTGCCCGCGACGGACGAGATTATTCGCGCTGGGGCGTTGTCGCCTCCGCACTTGTTTTCATTATTCTTACTGGCTTTCGTTATGGTGTTGGGCAAGATTATTTTTATACTTACGTGCCTTACTTCTATCGTGTGCGTTCGGGTTTGGGGTTCCAGGAAATGGAAATCGGCTATTACGCCCTCAATTACCTTGTCGCTCGTTTTACAGATAACCCTCTGCCCGTATTCCTGGTATGTTCTGTAGCATTTTTCGCGTTGACATATGCTGCCATTATGCGTGAATCTTCTCATCCCGCATTCTCCGTCTTCCTCCTATTTGGGATGTCTTATTTGTTTATCTACATGAACGCCATGAGGCAGATGCTTGCGGTTTCCATTTTGTTGTTTTCGCTTCGTTATATAGAGGAGAGAGATCCGGTTAAATTTGCGGTCTGCGTTGCGATAGCGAGCACGTTTCACTCAAGTTCGCTTGTATTTATCGCTGCATACTATTTTCCGCGTCTTAAAATTACTCCATGCATTTGTTTGGTTTTGGTGTCGGGATTTTTACTTCTTAAGGTCCCCATTGCATCTTTCGTTAATACCATCATTGCCAAAACTCAATACGCTGGCTATATCGGATCCATCTTTGATACGGGCGAAAGTGGGAATGTCGTTATCGCGTTGAATGTCGTGGTCCTATTATTTTCCGCGATTGTACCTAAGCTGTATGGCGGTGCTTATTCCGAACGCTATCGTATTCTTCTCTGGTGCCAGCTTGTTGCGACATCAATTGCAATCTTATCCGGTCTGATTCCGCTTTCTCAGCGTTTGCGCTGGGTTTTTTCTCTGCCTTCTGTAATTCTTTTGCCTCTGGCAATCGACTCGATATCGAATATCAAATTGAAGTTCCTGATTCAGTTGGTGATTGTTGTTCTATATATCGTGTATATCGCTATCACAATCGGGATGTGGAATGGCAATAACGTCGTCCCATATCACTCCATATTAATGAAAGGCTCCTTATGAGATCTCCTAATATAAGTTTGATAATCCCTGTCTATAACGTTGAGGATTATTTGCCTGATTGTTTAGATAGTGTTCTTGCGCAAAGCTATGCCGATTTTGAAGTAATAGCGGTGAACGATGGTTCTACGGACAGATCGCGAGAGATTCTTGCTGATTATGCGAAAAAGGATTCGCGTATTCGGATTATTGACCAAGCGAATAGGGGTCTTGCTGGCGCGCGCAATACTGGAGTTGCTGCGGCGAATGGTATGTATATCGCTTTTGTTGATTCAGATGACTACATTGATTCCGACTATTTATCTGTTATGTATTCAAATGCCAATGAGTTTAATGCCGATATTTCCATTTCTGGGCGATATATCGATTGCGGTGGACAGTCTAGCCATGAAATTCGTCCGGCTTTTACAAGTAAACGCCTTGGGCCGATTGAGGCTGCTCGAGCTCTAAACTCGTACCGTTCCTTTGATATGTCAATGAACGGAAAGTTATTTCTTGCCAGCTTATTTAAAGGCCTGGCGTTTCCGGAAGGCAAGAACTCCGAAGATCAATTCATGTGCTATCGCTTAATTTTAAGATCAAATTGTTCTTATTATGAGGATAGGCCGTTATATTACTATCGGCATAGAGAAGGAAGTATATCGAGAAGTTCTAGTGTTAACGTGTTTCCAATCGAGGCATCCCATGAACAGCTCGAATATATCCGCAGGCATGTGCCTGCTTTGATTAATGTCGCTGAGACTTCGTGCTTTTTTTCTCAGGTCGCTGTTTACAATGCGTTTGCCGTAAGAGACCTCGAAATGCCGAATGAAATCGCAAATGTTGTTCTAAAGGAGCCAAAACGTTTTCTCGGAAGCGTTATCCGGAATGAGGATATTCCTGGCTTCAAAAAAATACAGGCTATTACATATTGTTTTGCGAGGCCTGTTTACAAAGCTGTTTATCTTGCTAAGAAAGGATAATTTATGTCAAAAGTTGCTTTGATTACCCTGCACACCGTTTCAAATTACGGGTCCTGCTTGCAAACCTTTGCGACTCAAAAACTATTTGAATCGCTCGGATGGGAAGTTGAGGTTATTGATTACTATCGAGCAGATAATCTGCCTGAGTATGCAGTTGAGAAAGCATTTATGGGTAGAAGAATGCAGAAGTTTCAAGGTGTTTGGGATAGGGCTCCTTGGTTGAAGCGTTTGCTCTCTGTTCCTATGGGTGCGATCGTTAAGCGTCAAAGGAAACCGTTTGATGATTTTAGGTCTAAGTATCTTCACCTTTCTAAGCGTATGTATCGCTCTGCCGATGAGCTTGAACTTTATCCCCCTGTAGCGGATGTATATTGCACCGGTTCTGATCAGGTTTGGAATAGTGTTTGGAACAATGGCTTCGAAAAGCCTTTCTATCTTACGTTTGCACCGGAAGGGAAACCGCGTATTTCTTTTGCCGCAAGCATCGGAAGAAATGAAGTTGATGATTGGGAGAAGCCTTTGATGAAGGAGGCTTTATCGCAATACAAGGCTATTTCCATGCGTGAATCATCTGGAATTGGGATTTTAAATGATTTAGGATTCAGCGATGCGCAGCTGGTCTTGGACCCAACCCTCATGCTTAATAAGCATGATTGGGAATCCATTGCCAAGATGCCCGAGGGAATTGATGGCCCTTATTTACTTGTATATCAACTTAACAAGAGCAAGGCATTCGTTGACTACGTCGAGGCGGTCGCAAAGAAGTATGGTTTGAATGTAGTTAAAATCTCATACGGCATTTATGATGTCATGAAATCTGCCAAGACACTCATCGCCCCGTCTGTTGAGGAGTTTGTTGGTCTATTTCTCAATGCTTCATATGTGATTACTGACTCTTTTCATGCGACAGCGTATTCTTTGAATTTTGGAATTCCGTTTACCGCCATTGCACCTGAACGCTTTAGCACTCGCATTGCGAGTGTTCTTGCGCTGACTGGCACGGAGGATCGGATGTTGGCTTCACAACAGGACATTGCCATGTATGAGCGCCAAATTGACTTCGAGTATGCTACCGAGAAATTGGATGAGATGCGGAAAAAGAGCATCGCATTCCTTGAGGAGGCGTTGTAGATTTGGGAGATACCTTAGTTAATAGCAAGAGTTCTGGATTCCTTTCGTTTGCAAAATCGACCGGTATCTTTTTTGTGGGTAGCTCGATGAGTAAAATAATTACCCTATTGCTAATTCCTCTCTACACAAATGTGCTTCCAACTCAGGACTATGGCTACTATGACTTGTCGATTACATACGCCACTCTACTGACCTCGTTTTTGTACTGTGATATCTGGTCAAGTGTCATGCGTATGATGCGTGATGATCTAGAGGGCGAGGCACCCTGGAAAGTAATTGCATCTGGTTGGGTTATTTTTGCTGTTTCTACCATCTTGTACATATTAATTGCCCTCGGCCTCTCTCTGTTCATTGATATCCCGTCGCTCGGTTTGATTTTGATTTATGGAGTGACAACTAACTGCCAGTCAATGTTTTCCGGTATTGCCAGAGGCAAGGGGAATAATGTTGATTTTGCCATTTCGGGTGTTCTTTGCACTTTGCTCAATGTGGGCCTGAACCTATTTTTGATTCTGCTCCTTCATTTGGGTTATGAATCTTTATATATTTCGTACGCGGCGGGTTTTACGATTCAATGCGTGTATCTATTTTGCCGTATGGAAATGTGGAATCATATTCATAAACCAGATTCAAACCAAGTGCGTGATTTGTTCATTTATTCTGCCCCGTTGGGTATTAACTCTGTTGCTTACTGGTTTCTTACAAGTTTGAGTCGCGTTGCAGTATCGACGGTGCTTTCACTTTCAGCAAATGGCGTCTTTGCGATTGGTTCAAAATTTGGATCGACGGTTGCATTGGCGACGACTTGTTTTACACTTGCCTGGCAGGATGTCGCTTTTACGAGTGAAATTAAGCCCGCTTCATTTTATTCTCGTGCAATTTCACAATACACCGGATTTCTTTTGTCGAGTACAGCTGTTCTTCTTCCGGTGATCTCTCTCGCATTTCCTATCCTTGTGGGTTCGTCATATTCAGCTGCATATTCTGTCGTGCCTTCGTTTCTTTGGGTTGCGGTTGTGAGTGCGGTCTCTACATTCATTGGAAACATTTTTTATGTCATCAAGGATACAAAGACTATTGGCGTATCGATGGTCATTTCATGTATTGCGAATGGCATTCTCGTATATCCCTTAACTGAATATTTTGGCTGCTTTGGCTCAAATTTATCGGTTTTAATTTCTTTCATATTGAACATTGTCATTCGATGCGCAATTCTTGAAAAGAGAATTGGGATTTTTGTTGAGCTTCGTTCGTTCCTTCTTCCAGCAGTGCTTTTGATTGTATGTTCTGCAGCTTATTTCTCTGGGTCATTTGATTTAAATGCTTTGAGCCTCGTATTCTCTATATTCGGTACTTTTATGTTGTACAGATCTAGAATCTCTACGCTCTTATCGGCAGTCTTTTTGAAAGTATCTAGGAGGTAGTTAATGGAATTTCATGAGCCCCTTGCTGTTTATGCTATTAAAGATCGGGATGAAGTATCACTTCAGCGCGCCGCTTCTGGAGGAGCTTTCTCTGTCCTGGCGCGACCGATTATTGCAATGGGCGGTATCGTCTTCGGGGCAAAAATGCAGGATGGAGGATTTGTCGCTCATGAAAAGGCAGAAACGCTTCAGGAGCTTGCTAGTTTGCAGGGCAGCGCCTATGTTCAAAGTGACATCTCTTGCATATTTGATTCCGTGGTTGAGTGCTTGAAATCAGACCGGCTTGTTATGTTTGTCGGGCTTCCGTGTCAGTGCGCTGCCGTGTTGGCGTACGTTCAGTTGAAGTTGCATTCAGATTCTCTTCTTAAGCGATTGCTGCTCTGTGACCTTATCTGTCATGGTGCCCCTAATAATGAGCTATTTCGGGCTCATCAGCTCTGGTTGGCGCGTAAGCAAAAAGCGGATGACGGAATCCATTCATTTCGTTTTCGTACGAAGAAAAAAGGCTGGGGTCTCTACTACTATTATTATTACTACAGGAACGGTAAAAAAATAGAGGTATGTGAGCCGGGCGATAATGATCCATATTATGCAGCCTTTCTCAGGGGAGAGACGTACAGAGAGTCATGCTATAAATGCCCGTTTTCCAAGCGCGAGCGTGTAACTGACTTTACGATAGGAGATTACTGGGGTATTGAGTCTGCTCATCCTGATTTTTACGACCCGAATGGTGTTTCTCTGCTCTTGGTTAACAGCTTGAAAGGGGTGCAGTTTTTCAAGCAGTATTCTTCTAGGGAATGCAAATATGTTGTTTCCAATATACAGCTTGTCTCTAGAGAAAACCATAATTTGAATAGCCCGACAGTTAGGCCAACATCGAGGGACGATCTGCTTTGCGCGATTGCCAACCATAGGTCTTATGGAGATCTTGAGGCGTTGTTTGATACTACCCTTAAGCCAAGGTTGACTGTTAAACGTCTTGCAAAACAGCTACTACCTTCTGATCTTTATGGTTCAATTAAGAGAATCGTGAGGAAGGGATAATGGAATATAAGCCGACTGTGGAAGTAGTAATAGAAAGTTCTCTCTGTTGTGGTTGTTTGTGTTGTGGAGCGGCGTGCCCGTTCAACGCCATTGAACCTACATGTGACAAATATGGGTATGTTGTTCCTATTGTTGATGGTGACAAATGCCGCGAATGTGGCATTTGCCTTAGATGTTGTCCCATGTCAGATTTTATTAGTGGATAAGCTTGACATCATCATTGGATGTATTTTTATGGGCGCCGGGGTGGACTTTCACCCTGGTGTTCTTTCTTTTATGGCGGCATGCTGGATATAAATGGCATTAAATAAGCCTGTCATTTAAAGACTGACGTTTAAGGAAAGGTACCGTCAAGATTTTTTCGCAAATTGATTTAGCCGTCCTCGGCCCCGTCCTCTTCTAGCCCTCCGCCTTTCCCTCAGCTCGTCCATCTCCTCCAGCTTCGACATGTCCAGGTACCTCCTCTTGCCCCGCTCGTGCTCCACTATGTACTTCAGCCTCGCCGTCACTAGCATGAGGGCCGAGTTGCCGTTCGGGAAAGTCCCGACGACCCTCGTTCTCCTCCTGATCTCGCGGTTGATGCGCTCGGCCCCGTTGTTCTTCCTGATCCGGCGCCAGTGCGCGGGCGGGAATTCCGTGTAGGCAAGCATCTCGGCGAACCTGTCGAGCATCGTCCCCGCGGCCGCCCCGCAGAGCTTCGGCGCGCTGAGATCGACTTTCCCAGCCCCGGTGACGAGCCATCTCGCGTACTGGCCGCTGCGGTAGGTCTCCTGGCCCACCGTCCTCTCGTAGCGCGTTCGGCCCTGACAAGCTCGGACGCCTCCTCGTCGAGCAGCGCGTCGAGCGGCCCCTCGTCTACCGTTGCGATGTTCGCAGACGCGGCCCGTGCCTCCTTCGTCAATGATTAGTTGTTTAGCCGCTGGAAATCATATGGCGGGGCGCGGGCCGTGTTCCGCTGTGCGGTTGCCAATTTGCGTTAGAAATTGTGCGTTACCACCGTCTGACGAAAAACTAATAAACAATGGTTCTGCTGCACGCGCATGGGGGTAATATCTACTCAGACGTTCAGTGTCTGGAGCATGACGTTTTATGTCCGCACGTTGACCTTTCTATGAGGTTAACTGATTGCTGGGGGTTGTCATGCCGCTATACGATGAAGCATTTCTACATACTAATAATTTTTGCGAGATGGCGCTTAGGTCATCTCGCTGATTGCTGCAGATTGATATCTATTTCCGTGCCGCGATGGCGTTTCATGTTCTGGGGTTAGGTTTCCTGCTTTGGCCTACGCCATCCAACATCTCTCTATCTACGTTTATATCAAACTGAATGGGCTGGATGAAGGCCATTTGTCCGTCGCCCTTTGGAGATATATCTGCAAATTAGATTGGAGCAGAAATGCAAAGGAAGATGTACACCGCATTTGTATCCTCCGTATCTTCTCTTAAAGAGGAGCGCAGAGCGACACTCGATGTTCTTCTTGATTTGGACGTATTTCCAGTGGCAACTGAGCATTTCGTAATCCAATCAAAGGATGGGATAAATGATATCGAGCGGCTTATAGACGACTCTGATTTCTTTATCCTTCTTATGGGTAGTGAATACGGTCCCAAGAATAAGATTGGCGAATTTACCGGTAGTTGGACTGAATATGAGCTTGTGTACGCACTGGAACACGCTCGAAGCAACAACACTAAGATCATTATTATTGAGCTGCCAGAGCTAAAACGCATCTCGTCGTTGTCTTCTTCCGAAAAGGAGACTTTGAAGACTTCGGAAAAGAACCAGCTTGGTTTCTTGGATCGCTTTAATGGAAACACCATTTGCCAAGTTACAGATATCAGTTCTTTAAGATCGACGCTGTCTACCTTTATCGAGGGCAATAGGCGCGCAAATTCGGCATCTGGTTGGGTGCGAGCGTTGTCCGCACAGGGCTGTTTTGGTATTGAGTTTGGACGGACCTATCGTCAAGTTCATCTTTCGCCGAATGATGATACGTATATTCGAGTCGGGACCGCAGTTTTTAGCTGCAGTAAGCAGTCGGCTACGATGGTTCATGTCGATGGAGTCAACCATAAGGCGAGTCTTGACGCTAGCGGAAATATTATCCCTCGCAACGGAAGGAGCAAGACGGAATGGCAAGGCGAATACTCTTGCCAAGACGGAAGGCTGTGCGGTGTCTATGAGGCATATAGACGGGACAACGGAGCGTTTGGCGGTAAATCTGTGACTGCGGGACATCGTCGTGGCGTCCATGAATTTGCAATTTCCGATGGCTCGGAGGCGTTTATGGATGGAACATTTCAAGATGCTGTTGGCAGAAACAATATAAACATAGCCTGCAAGTCTGGCGAGATTTACTTCTTTGAGAGCGAGGATCTTATGAATCGTTTCCTCAAGCGCGAATGTCCTGAATTGTTTTGTACGTTGCCGGCGGAGGGGTAAAAATGGACTATCAAGCGATTATTGATGTTGTTAAGTCTGTCAAACCACTTTTCTTTGATAGCGATCTGAGGTCTCAGTCCTCAATGAAGGGAGACGCTGACTTTGTTACGCAAGTCGATTTAAAGATTAGCTCGTATGTTAAGTCTGCACTTGCTGAGTTAACGCCTGAAATAGGTTTTATGAGCGAGGAGGAAGACCCTGGCGAGGTGAAGCCTACTCGTTGGATTCTTGATCCTGTTGACGGTACTACAAATCTTGTTTTTGATTATCGTGCAAGCACTATCTCGTTAGCACTTGTCCGTGATGAAAAGCCTGTTTTTGGCATTGTTTACAATCCCTATAGCGATGAATTATTTACTGCTCAAAAGGGCTTAGGGGCTTTTTTGAATGGTAACAAAATTCAAGCATCCGACCGTGAGCTTACTAATTGCCTTATTGAGTTTGGCGCTGGTTCAACGCATAAAGACGGCGCTCATGAGATTTTCGGTATCGCCGAAAAAGTATTTTGCGACTGCCTGGATTTGCGTCGCATGTGTTCTTCTGCGCTGGCAATCTGCTATATAGCCTGCGGAAGGTCTAATGGCTATTTCGAAAAAAGGCTGAAGCCTTGGGATTATGCCGCTGCCGCTCTTATCTTGGAAGAGGCGGGAGGGCTCTCTTCGGAGTGGAATGGACAGCCTCTTCAGTATAAATTTGCTTGCAGCTTTATCTGCGGGTCGCAGACGGCGTTTGAATATTTAAAGGGAGTTGTTTCTTAACTCTGACTAACTGATTGACGATGATCGCCATGGCGATTAATCGTACAAACTATTAGGCCGCGCTTTGAAAGAGGAGAGCGTTATATGAGTCTTCGTGATTATCACATTCTTATTAGTCATTCGTGGGATTACAGCGATGACTATAGGACGATAAAGAGCTGGCTTGATTCAGCCGGCTACTTTAAGTGGTCGGACTATTCCGTTCCTATCGAGAATCCGATTGACGCTGAGAGCAGAGCTGAGCTTAAGCAGAGGATCGCAAATCGGATTTCATGCTGTAGCTGCGTAATTGTTCTCTCTGGAATGTATGTCGCCTACAGCGAGTGGATCGACTTTGAGATCGAAACTGCTTTGAGGTACAACAAGCCGATTATTGGGGTTAGGCCATGGGGTCAGTTGCGTGTCCCTGATGAAGTGTCTTCCAATGCTGACATTATGGTTGGTTGGACAAGGGACGGTATTGTCGACGCTGTCCGCCAGTATGCACTCTAGGAGAACGATGTTTTTTAACAAGCGAAATTCAGACGCGAATTCCTCGAAGCCGTTGCCCGAAAAGCAGCAGCCGACTAGTCACCCTAATCCGCCAATCAGGGTAGTTCGTGGCAATACCGAAAAGAGGCCAGAGTTCCCTTGCCCCGGATCTCCCTGCCCTGGATCCCCTTCGCCTCGTCCGCAAAAGAAGGATTAAATGGGTAAACGCAGCCGAAAGCAAAAAGAGAGCGTGGCTCCGGGTTTCGATGCGGTTGACTATTCTGCTGAATATCTTTCATGGATGACCGAGTTGTCTTATCAGACAGAGCTGAGTCGCTGTGATTCGTATGAGCGTTTGTCTAACTGTTTGTTAAGCTGCGTTTCCATTATTTCCGTCGCTTTATTGACGGTGGCCCCGCTGTTATTTGAGAGATATAGCTACAACGACAACGGGGATGCCGCGTCTTTTTTTCTGCTGGCGAGCGGCTATGTTGTCGTTATGCTGCTTTTGGGCGCTTCATTTCTGCTGTCGTTGCTTAGTCAAGTCAGACTCAAGATGAGCGTTCTTGCGTCACCGATGGATTTGAATGATTTCGTTGCGGGCGAGATTGAACGTGGTGCGCCTTTTGCCTCTCCGATGGAAGTTGCCGAAGGTAAGGCAAGGGCGGTGCAGTCCCACTTTGAATCACTTAATCGCAAGAACGAGTACATGAGAAAGTGCCTAAAGGCATCGATGATTCTGCTGATTGTGGCTGTTTCGGTGTGCCTGTTCTTGGTTTGTCTGTTTTCTTTATTTGAGTTTTTATTGCCACCGTTTTGGAGTTGATGTAATGCAGGATCGCAAGGCGCTTGTTGTCGGTATTGATGAATATGCATCAACTCCGCTTTATGGCTGTGTTGCCGATGCTAAAGCGGTGGCGGAAGTATTAGAGAAGAACGGCGATGGCTCTCCCAATTTCTCCATTCATCTTGAGACAAATGTTGAGTCTCCTTTCGTATTGAAGCAGATGATCGAGGACTGCTTTTCCGGGGAGCCCGAGATTGCATTGCTGTATTTTGCGGGGCACGGTGGAAGATGCGATGCAACTAAAAGTGGTTTCATCTTATCGGGACGGGGCGATCCTGAGGGTCGGCTTTCTCTCGATGAAATCCTGGCAATAGCAAATAGCTCTAAGGCCAAGAATCGCGTAATTCTTCTCGATAGCTGTAATTCTGGATGTATGGGGGCTCCTGGCGTCCTGGGTGGGACTTCCTCAATGCTCGTTGAAGGTCTAACAATTCTGAGCGCATGCTGTTCTAACGAATGCGCGGAGGAGCTTAACGGGCGCGGGACATTCACATCGCTTCTTGTGGATGCGCTAAATGGCGGTGCAGCAGACGTGATGGGGCATGTTACTCCCGGTGGGGTCTACGCGTATATTGATAAGGCTCTCGGGCCATGGGATCAGCGGCCTGTGTTTAGGACTAATGTCAACTCGTTTATTTCGCTAAGAAAAGTCGTTTCGCAGGTTGCGGATAGTGTCTTGCGGCAGCTGCCGTCTTTGTTTGATGCGCCCGGTGCTCAGCTGTCCTTGGATCCGTCTTTTGAGCCCACCAATAGTCCCGATTGGGAAGAACATCAAATTGTTAAACCTTACGCGACCAAGGTTAATACGGCGAAGTTCAAGATCCTTCAGCAGTTGGAAGGTATAGGCCTTGTCCGTCCTGTGGGAGCCGAGCATATGTACTTTGCCGCTATGGAATCTAAGTCGTGCGAACTGACGGCTCTGGGCAAGCAGTATTGGCGCCTTGCCGATACGGGGAAGATTTAGGCGATTCGTCTCTAGGGACAGTTGTTAGAATAGGGATATTATTTTTCAACTAGCGTATCGATTGTTATTACGCATACATGGGCCTGGCTTGTTTAGTATTTGCCCGCATGAGCACCGCTGAATATTGCGAATCAGCACCGCGGCTATCGCGGATGAGCACCGCCGGCGTCGCCACGGGCACCGGCGGTGCACCCGTCTCAGACTACCGCACCTTTCCCGCCGTTGCCTGCCGCATGTTCACGTCGCCCATCTCGAGCCAGACGGCGTTGTGGACGATACGGTCCATGATCGCGTCCGCGTGCACGCCGCCGAGCCTCGGGTGCCAGTCCTTCTTTCTGAACTGCGTGCACAGGACGGTCGATGCCCTCCCGTAGCGCAGCTCGAAAAGCTCCAGCAGCATCCCCCTGAACAGCTCGTCCGGCCTCTCGAGCAGCCACTCGTCGATCACGAGCAGGCCGGACGCCCCGGTCTGTCGCTAAACGCGAAGCCTGTGTTAGCGCACATGCCCAAGCACGCTTTTGCGCGTCTTCAACAGGCTGTTCGACAATGCGTCGGTTTTCGTGATGCGGGGACCGAGCTGCCACGGCAGGGGGCTCGACACATACTCGGTGCAGGCCGTCCCCCAGGCGGTAAAGGTAGGGGGGTCCAGCCCGAGGGTATCTAGGAAAGCGGCAGGAAAGCTATAGATGCGGGCGTGTTGGCTAAAATGAGTCGGCCGGGATTGGACAATTTCAGCCGACTATATTTGGCTTAATTATTCCGACGCTAACAATTTAGTGTTACAAGGTAAATAACTGGACGATTGGAGTTCACAGCGATGCGAGCGGAAGAAGTAACTAAGTCGATTAAGAGCTACATGGAATGCGATGCCAATACTCTCCAAGCGTTAGTTCTATATGGCGAATGGGGTTCGGGCAAGACATATTATTGCGAGCACGTTCTTAAAGCCGCGCTAGATGAAATAGACATTAAAACATGCCGCGTTTCGCTATTCGGTGTTTCCGATTATGATGAAATTATAAGTAGGGTTTTGGCCTCTGTATTTCATTTTTGCGAAAACCCTGCAGATCGTTTTGATGCTGCTTTTAACGTTGTTAAGAATAATCTACTTTCGGCTGGCAGCTCATTGCTTAGCAAAAAACTTGCTGAGCTCGGAATTCAGGTGTCCATTAAACCCGACCTTCTGCTGTCTTTAATTGACATGAAGAAAGTCCTCGTAGTTTTTGACGACTGTGAGCGCAGTAGCTTTGCCCAAGATGATCGGTCTTTTCTTGGGTTTGTCAACAATATGGTCGAAAACCATGGCTGGCATGTGATGCTCGTTAGAAATGAGCAATTGTCATTCGAGAAAGACTGTTCTGTCGAAAAAGCTGTTGTGCGCCAAATTGCGTTCGAGCCAGATTCTCAGGAGCTATATAAGGTCGCAATTCGGCCCAAGATACAATTTCCCCAACAGATTGACTTTGACATTGAGAATGCGATTCTCGATGGAATTAAAGGGTCCATCATCAATGTGAGGGCTATGGCAAGATCGATTCCGGCAATAAATTGTGTTTTAGGAACATCAATTCTTGTTGATACATTATTCGATTCAAGCGGAAGAGCGCGGGCACTCTCATCATTTATCGGTTATGCGGTCCAGGCATCAGCAGGAAAAACTCCCAAGAAGCCCAACGCGTCGAAAATAGCCGTGAATATGATCGATGACTCTAAGGTTCTGGAATACGAAGACTATTTACTTATATCTAAGGCTCTGGCCCCCTTAACAAGAGGAGAAGACGTAAGCCCTACAATCGTTGAGGACTCTTTCACGGAGTTTGTTCTAGCTAAAAACCCTGATTCTGCAGCAGACCTCAAAGCCCAAGACATCGTTAACCAATGGCATACCATGAGCACAATGGAAGATGATCAAGTTGAATCGTTTGCGAACCAGCTTGAAGGCCTATTGTCTGATGGTCAGTATTCGCATAGATGGTTTCCCGAGATTGCTAAGATCTCACTTGATCTTAAAAACTTAGGATTCTGGGATGAGACTAATCTCGAGAAACTTCTTGACTCTTTAAAGCGTGCTGCCGGCTGTGATCCACAATGCAGCGCAAAAGCAGTGCGACAAGAAATTCCAATGTTCAATGGCTTTTATGGCAAAGAAGTTGGTCAGATATTGGATGTTCTCGCAACTAGCATTGAAAATGAGGAGTACGCCCAGGATTTAAATCTCGCCAGGTTCGAACTATCTAAAATCGACTCGAATACAGGTGTGTCGATTTCTTCATATCTTGAGGAAGCCGTGAAGTCCCAGCATCCAAGAAAGATTTTTGATTTGCCTGCTGAGTGCGTCGTCAAATCAATCTACGAAGGAACCGCTGGTTCTCAACAATCGCTCCAGTCATTTTTCCACTTATGCATGAAAAATTACCCAGATAACGAAAGCCTGGGCGGAGCCATCGAATGGCTGAAAGACATTGACGCCCAGTTGGACGAAGTCGAACCGAAATCACGAATGAGCCGATTGAGGACTAAGTGGATTCGAGGCGAAATTAAAGAAGCGATAGATGTGTTGAATGAAAAGTTGGGAAGTGCAGCAGCGGATTCCGATGGCGATATGATTAAGAGTAACTAGGGGAGTGGACGGAATGGCCCGTTCTTGATTCTTCTATCGGGCACAACCTAACTTGCTCATATTGGTTTACGCCAACCCTTGCTGGCCAACACCCACATTTGGCTAACGGTCAGATACTAAAATGGCACACTTCTTCATATGGTAATTTCAGGTACAGCAATTTCATAACATTAATAGTGAAATCATTTCGCTATTAGCTGATATTTGTGCTAAAGTACCAACCAAGGTAGTCGTGACCATAAGCGCTTGGCCACGAAGGTCTTTTCCCATTCCAGGGTGAGCGCAAGCTCGCCGCGGGCCGCTTTGGTGGCCTACCTTAACCCCCGCTCACCCGGTGCGCCCGCGCTGGGATGCGCGGGCGCACGAAGCTGGGCGGGTGTTACCGGAAGAACCTCTCCTTTCTTTGGGACGCTGCGATTGCGGCGAGAAAGGGGGTGTGCTGTATGGCACAGCATCTATCTGATTCCGGAAACAACCATGTTGCTTGCCGACCTCGAGTGAAGATTCGGGTTGAGAAGCGTAAGAAGGCTCGGATTGACTTCCGTGCGCTGATTAAGCTCCTAGAGCTTCTCGGCGTTTTGCTGGAAGTGCTTCACAAGCTCAAATGCTTGTTGAGTGGTTGGTAGTATTCCATGGTAACCCGCCCGGTATTTGATTATTTACTCCTTTTAGTCTGTAAGGAGATCAGGACATGCTGGGCAATACGCTTAAAAGGTTACGGGGCATATATGGCTACAATGCCAAAGAAATGAGCGAATTGCTCGGCATTTCGAGCAGCTATCTTTCCGAAATCGAAAACGGGAAGAAAAAAGTATCGATGGATCTGCTCGAACGCTATTCAGAACTTCTTGGTCTTCGAGTCTCAACGCTGATGCGCTTTTCAGAAGACTATGAGGACGCAGAGCTGAACAACGCAAGCCAAAAGTTCATCACGTCCTTGATGTCTAAAGTAATCGAGGCCTATAGCAATGACAAATAGAGGCTATGAAATTGATCAGAGTCCTCTATATATGCTAAGCAACAAGCGGAAACTCGCTGCGCTTCTCCAGATAGAGTCCACCAGTCTTTCTCATGCTAAGGACTGGATTAATTACACTGTTAGCGAAATTGAAAAAAGCTCCGGGGGATTCCGAACTATCTATAATCCCTGTGATGAATTAAAGCAAGTCCAGCGCCGAATCAAGATCTTACTGAGTAGAATTTCGATTCCAAACTGGGTATTCTCTGGACGCAAAGGTGTTTGCCATGTGGATAACGGCAAATTCCATGAGCACTCTGTTTATTTTATTCAGTCTGATTTGCATGCATTTTATGACTCATGTTCACGGGAGTGTGTTTATCGACTCTTCAAAGATAGATTTAAATGCAGCAGTGATGTATCCGCTATCCTTAGCGATCTAACAACCCTTACGCTAGCGGATGGTTCCACTGTAATTCCGACCGGAAGTCCATGCGCGCAGCTTGTTGCCTACTTTGCCTATCAAGACATGTTTGACGAATTACATGATCTCGCCTGCAATCATGGATGCAAATTCTCCCTATACGTTGACGATTTAACCTTCTCGTCCAAAACGCCAGTCAGTAACCCAGCTGTATTTAAAAAGAAGGTTCTTCAAATCGTAAAGCGATATGGGCACTCTCTATCTCTCAGTAAAACCGCATATCGTGGCGCGGATGAAACCAAAGTAGTTACAGGCGTTGCCATCACCAAAGAAGGTGTTTCGGCTATTCCGAATAAGCTAAGACACAAAATAGTAGAAGGAACGGCGCAGAGCTGCGCTGGCGATACAACAGCTGCATCATCTACGCTCGGGAGAATTAGCTCAGCGAGAATGATTGAGCCCCTCGCTTTTCCTGAAGCAGAACGACAAGTTTTACTAAGCTTGGAGAACTAGCAAAACAATGTAAATTGAGCGCATGCATAATCAAGTAGATATAAACGCCTCTTCCGTGGAGATCAGATGTCTGAGCCAATTGTCGTAAAGCTTGCTTACTCCAACAACATTAACTGCGCAGCTATTACCTTAAAACCCAATGCAACTACCGTACTGCATGGAATGAACGGCTCGGGAAAGAGTTCGGTGGCAAGAGCGATTCAACTATATTCGGGCAAAGACGGACAGACGTTAGAAGTGTTGAAGCCCTATGCCTCAGAATCTCTGCCATCTGTCGAAGGCTTGCCATCGGATTCAAATATCCTCGTGTTTAATGAAGACTACGTCGATAGCACGCTGTTTAAAGGCGACATGGAGCTAATCGAAAACGGATATAAGATCTTCGTCGATACTCCCGAATATCGTAAGGCGGCCAAAGCAACAGACGAATTGTTGGCGGAAGCCGTCAAAAGGTTGCGAGATGAGGGCAAGGTGGCCGACTTGCTCTCTACGGTTAATAACTTACTGTCCTGCTTCGGGAAGGTTTCTAAGCAGACTTATTCAAAGACAAGCCCAATTGCGAAAGGTATCGTATTAAACGGAAACCTTGTTGAGCACGTTTCCCCAAGGTTCGAGTCGTTCATTCCGCTAATCCAAGGAGACAAAGCCAAAGAATGGCTGCTGTGGCGTGGCAAGGGCGATAAATTCAGCTCTCGGGGTGCATGTCCGTACTGCGGTAAGACTCTCGAGCAGTCTGAGCTGGAAATATGCAATGAAATGCAGGCCGCATACGGCGGAAAGTATATTGATAGCTTCACAAAAACGATTCAGACTTTTGGGGAAGCCGATGTGCTTCTTAGCGAGAGCGCCCGAGTACAGGCTGATGAGATTTTGCATGGGAAGCTTGAAGAAGAGTCCAATCCTGAGAATGAAGCCTTTCTTTACAGCATCAAAGGGGATGCGGAGGGACTTAGGGCCAAACTTGAGAAAATTCAGCAGCTTAATTATTCGTCCCTGAAGGATGAAGAAAAAGGTGCTGACTATTTTGAAGGTCTAAAAATACATGTCGAGCGTCTTGAAAAGATGAATTCGCAAT
Organism: uncultured bacterium; assembly: GCA_905215065.1. GTDB lineage: Bacteria > Actinomycetota > Coriobacteriia > Coriobacteriales > Coriobacteriaceae > Collinsella. Next base: position 172,278 of record CAJMOF010000001.1, read on the forward strand.
ACGCCGTTGAGCGCATCAATAGTATCAATGCTGTCTTAGACGAGCTTTCATCAAAGATTAGAGACATCCAGATTGCCATCAGTCGCCAAAGCTGCGCATTGAGGAAATCTATCAAAGCGTCTATGGCCGATCTATGGCCGAAATGAACGCTTTTCTGGAGTCCGCAGGATTTCCCTATGAAATATCGATTGCCTCGTCCGACGGAGCTCGCTGCACCGTTTCGCTGAAACCTCGCGGGCTCGAGATGAACGTCGAGAATCTAAAGTCACATCTGAGCTATGGTGAGCGTAATTCACTTGCAATTGCATTGTTTTCCGCTCAGGTTAAAAGTGAGAAGCCGAGTATCGTTGTGCTCGATGATCCGATTTCTTCTTTTGATCAAAATAAGAAATACGCGATTCTCCAAAGGATGTTGTCAAAAACCAAAGGCGTCTGCAACGGGATTACAACATTGCTGTTAACGCATGACTTCGAAACGCTCATTATGATCGGTATAGTCCATAAAGCTATTCTGTGCGATACGGCTTGCTTCTATGTGCGCAACGATGAAGGCAATCTATCCTTGGTTCCAATTGGGGACGATGATTTTGACAGCGTTGTACAGCGCTTTAAAGCAATCGTTGCGAGCGACGCATCCTTGCCTTATAGACTAGCGCTCGCTAGAAGAGCAATCGAAATCGCATACGGAAAGTCGCCTGCCTGGCATGTACTGTCAAGTTTGATGCATTGTCGGGAAGTGGCGACACTGCATGAGCAAGAGCTTACTGACGAAGAGTGGCAAGAAGCCAGGGAGCAACTTGAAGAAATCGGTTTAAATGATTTTAGCTATCAGGGCTTATTAGCTCAGCTTGGAAATTCGGAGCTGCTGTCCGTTTATGATCAAGCGCCTTCGCCCGTTGAGAAAATCTGCGCGTTTAGATTGCTCGCTGACAACAATGCTGGTGAAATGAGCCAGGTCCGCAATCGTGCCCATGTCGATGAGACAGTGTTTGAATTTGCAAATGAATACTTCCACATCGAAAATCTCATGGCATATCAGTTTGATCCCGTTAAGTTCAATACGGTTCCGGCAGGGATTATCGAAACTTGCGACAAAGTGATTGCCGGGTTTAAGAGACAATGCGAGCAGCGGGCTGATGCTGACAATTAGCGGCATCTCCTTGGTGTCCCTCTTTTAATAAAGGCATTCCATTGGCACATTTTTGTGTCTGGTTCAAGGATTGATTTGGAAGATTGGTGGCACCGGATTGACGGACCCCGGGTTCTCGCTTAGAGTAATCGTTGTGATGAGGCCTTGCGACGGTACGTCCGGCTTGGTCCGTGGGAACCGCCGAAAGGCGGTTTTCGCGTTTAAGGGGTCCAATTGGATAAACCATTTAAATCTATTGATGAGCAGATTGCTATCCTTGAAAGCCGTGGACTCGAATGCGATAACAATACTCGTTTAGTGTTGGAACGCGAGGGATACTATCCGGTTGTTAACGGCTACAAGGATTTGTTTCTTGACCAGCGGGGAGATTCTTGCCACGAATTTTTCGTAAAAGGAACGATGTTCTCTGATATATATCGTTTATTCGAATTCGACCGCTCATTGCGTCTGCTCATGTTTGAGTATTTTAACAAGGCGGAAGCAGTCCTTAAAACCGTCTGTTCTTATCGGTTTGCCATGGCTCATAAAGATAACCCAGAAGCATACCTTGATAGAGATTCCTATCGTGCTGATGCCGGCTATCGAAAAAAGATCGACACGCTTATCGGTGATTTCGAGAAGGTGCTATGTAGGTCTAAAAAATGGAATAGTGATTATAAAAGGGACTACATTCGTCATTATGAAAATAATCATGACAATACGCCGGTATGGATTCTTATGAATTATTTGATGCTTGGTCAGGCATTCAAGTTCTACGAGTTTCAGCCAGAAAGCATGAGAAATTCCATTGCCAAGTCGTTTTCCGATCTCTATTCCGAGACGCATGAAGTCGATAAGCGCATCAGCCCCCGAAGGCTAAGGCTCGCATACGATCACATCAAAGATTTTCGAAACATCTGCGCGCATGACGAGCGTCTGTTCTGCGCGAGGGTGTCTCCGTCTCGCGATGTTAATCTAGTAGGGGTTTTAAGCGATCTTGAGCTAGTGCTGACTGAGGATGACTATAAGATGTTACGACGAAATATACTGCTTGATGCACTTAAGTTGAGCGACGAGCTCAGCAACGATGCCAGCGCAAAGGTGCTTTTTGCTATGGGTGTTAACGATTTATCGAGTGTGTTTCCTAAGGAAATATTGGGGTCGTAATCGACGCGTGCGATGAATTTACTCTACAAGTTGGATGCGCATGAGATTGCGCAGAGCGGGCGGGACGTTGCCCATTGGTGGCGTCCCGCCCACGCTTCGTTGGCTATACGTGATGCGGCAGCTCCAGCATGAGGCCGTCTCGCGCTTCTTCGAGACTCGCCTGGCCTGCCTATGCGTTTTGCTGGGCGGGCCTTCTTATGCTGTGGGTGCGGATGGCCTTACCATCGCGGGGCAGACCTACGACGAGCCGGGTGTCTCGGGCCCCGGCTGGGCGGCGCACGCGTTGTTGCTGCTAGCGGCGGATCGGGCGAGGACTGCCGCTTCTTTGGCGTGTACGCCTCCGATGGCCGGTTTGTCGTGGATGCCCATTGGGTGGATGCGACCGGCGCCAGCGCGGGCGTTGCCTGCAAGAGCGGCTCGCTTACGTCTGCACTGTTTGTGTCGCCGACGGGCGGGGCCTTTGGTAGCTCCAGCGTGATTGACGTCAGTGGGGTCGTTGCTCAGCATGTGGTAATTGAACCCACAGGCGCCCAGCCGCCGGCGGGGAAGACCCAGCCCGGTATCGATGAGCCCACCGGTGGCAATCCCGCGGGGGATACAAAGCCCGGTAGCGAAGAAAAGCCCGGTGATGAGACCAAGCCCAGTGAAAACCCGCCCCCCACGCCTGATTCGTCGCCCAAGTCGGACGCCAAGCCCGCGCCCGCGTCTATCAAGACGCCTGCGACCAAGACCACCAAAAAGACCAAGCCCGCAACAACGCAAGCCGCCGCGCTCCCTAAGACCGGCCACGGTGATTGGGCGGTTGCGTGCCTTGCCCTCGTCTTCCTAGGTATTTTGTTGGTCACCATAAAAGTTCGGGCACTTCGCGGGGGCCTTATTTGCCAATGTAGTTTCTGCCGCTTCTTTCCCACGTTTTTCTGAGCTAATAATGCAGATTGCTTGAACTCGGCTTGGGGCTTGCCCTGTATTTGAATTTGACTAAACTTAACCTATAAGTTAACCACATTTGGTTTTATCTGAGGCGGAGGGGGTGGCCTTTGGTTAGTGACTATGAACTTGTCGAATATGCTGATCCCGAGGGACGACCTTTTTGGGAACTAACCACCTCTCCTGAGAACTCTCAATTTCAGAAGATGATGTCTGATCCTAAAACGAAGTTTACCGCCCGTAAAATGATCAATCAGATTTCAAAAATCTATGATTACGGGCTAAAGGATGTCACTGGAACGTCAAAGCTTCGATGTATCGAGCCTAAGATTGGACTATACGAACTCAAGGGTTTTGATGGGGTTAATCGAGAAATGGTCTACGCGATTTGCCAAGGCGTGGACAAGATTGTTTTGCTTTTTTGGTTTAAGGGCCATCAAGGCTCGGGAAATATTTCCAAAGAAATTAAACGCGCAAAACAGTTGGCCCCGATAGCAAAGCAGCTTTTGGAGTCATAGCGTCGGCTTTTTTGCCCGCTTACGAAACGGAGACTTGTAATGGTTAAGGTCGATTTATCAGACTTTTACGCGCAAACGGAAACGAGCGAAACCCGTGCCTATGAGCACGCACTAGATATTGAGTTTATTGTTCATCGCGAGATGCAGCGCTCGGGCTTGAGTAAAAGTGAGCTGGCAAAGCGTATGGGCGTGAGTCTTCAGTCGCTTTCGAAATTGTTGAATTCTCAGCCCAACATGACGCTGAAAACAATCGCAAAGTTTGAGCTTGCGTTGGGTATCAAAATCATTCCTCAGGTCATTTCCAGTTATTCGAATGAGGCGCCGTTTTCTTCGTCTAATAATTCTGTCCGAGAACAATGGTCTTCATTTAACAGCGACTGCTCGGCGAAACGATTGAACTTTGAGATGATTCCGGGAGGTTTGGCTGCATGAGCAAGGATTTCATTGCGCCTATTCAGGTTGTTCATTTGTTTGTTGTCGACTCAACTTTTCATATCGAGAATGAGCCCTCCCAGAATATGGATTTAAAAGTTGACGTTAGCTATCAGGACGTCCATCTATTGAGGAACAAGGCGGGCGAGCGTGCAGACTTAAAGCTGTATGTGTGTGGCAGTCTGATTGATAGGGACGATGCAAAGGAAAAAATGCGCGCTGATGTGACGGTTGCTATTTCGGTGTCAACAAAAATGCCGTTCGACATTTCAGACGATGAAGCGCGCCGTTATCTTCTCTCTAATGCGATTTCCATGGCGTATGGTCACGCTAAGAGCTATCTGATGGTCGTTACTGGACTTTCGCCCATGGGGGCTTTGACGCTGCCGGCAATTCTTCCTTCGGAATTGGCAGCGGACAGCGATGCATCTTTCCAAAGTGAGTAAGTTGTTCTCGAGTTGGATTTTGCCTGCCGCTGTGTGCAAATGTAACGGGGTGCCGAATCGGTAGTCTGACTGATTCGGCATTTATATTTCGAAGTTTCTAGTTGAAGCCCTGCGATGCCCGTGCTGCGACAGCTAAATTGACCGTGACGTCCCGTCTTGCGACACGCATGTAGCTCCGCACGGGTATCATGGTGAAAGCGATTTCAACGACAGGGGTGCTCGTGGTAAAGATGAAAGATGTGGCCGAGCTGGCGGGCGTTTCGAGCGCCGCCGTCTCGCGCTACCTCAATGGTGGGTATATCTCGGCGGACAAGGCCGAGCGCATTAAGCAGGCGATTGAGCTGACCGGATACGTGCGATCCAGCCAGGCTCGCGCGCTGCGAACCGGTTCCACCAAGCTCATCGGCGTCATCGTGCCTAAGATTAATTCCGAGTCGGTGAGCCGCATTACGGCGGGCATCGGGCAGGTGCTTGGCCGCCGCGGCTACCAGATGCTTCTTGCCAATACCGATAACGTCCCCGATCGCGAGCTCGAATACCTCGGTTTATTCCAAAACCATCCGGTCGATGGCATTGTGCTGGTGGCAACTATGATTACCGGCGAGCATCGCCGGGCGATTGAGTCGTGCCGTGTGCCCATTGTGTTGATCGGCCAACATGTCGAGGGCGCGGCGTGCGTCTATCACGACGATTACGAGGCCGCTTTCGAGCTGGGTCAGGCACTCGCGAAGCGTGCTGAGGGCAAGATCGCCTACATCGGAGTTACCGAGGAAGACCGTGCCGCCGGTTATGACCGTTGTCGTGGTTTTGAGGCCGGCTTGCGCGCCGCGGGCGTGGCACTTGATCCGAGCCTGATTTGCCAGGGGTCCTTTACGCTCGACTCGGGCTATCGCGCTGCACGCGAACTGCTCTCCGTCGATCCCGATGTTTCGTTTATCGCTTGCGCGACCGATACTATGGCGGCCGGCGCCCTGCGCGCTCTTGACGAGGTTCGCGGCATGGGCGAGGGTGTGCGTCGCGTGAGCGGTTTTGGCGACAACGCATTTTTGCGCGCGCTGACGGGCGGCATTCCCACCGTGCATTACGGCTACCTGACCAGCGGCGTCGAGGCGACTAATATGTTGCTCAATACGCTCGATGGCGTGGAGGGGGAGAGCGGTTTAAAGACGCTCAAGCTCGGCCATCAGCTGATGAATGTCTAGGCTTACGTGATCTACCGCGCGCTCAACATTTAGGCGTTCAGTCGCCTATCGGCGCTATACTGCAGCCGTTGCCCACGATGCGGGGAACACCCGCATCGTGGGTTTTTGTTTTGAAGGGACGGTACCGCATGGGCGTACAGCAGCTAGAAGAGGCCTGGGCTTTGAGGACCGGCGCGCGTGAAGCGCGGTTGCTCGCGGCCTCGCATGTGCCAGCAGCGTTGTCGCAATTGGGGATTGTGCGCCCCGGTGACCGCCTGGTTGCGTTTGCCGATGACTTTGCCGATGCGTTTGCGCGCGGCTTTGATGCCTGCGACGTGGCTATGGTGGGCGAGCCGTCGGTTGCGGCGTTTGCTGCTGCGTCCGAGGGCTTTGATGCTTCGTTTGATGCCGAGGGGCCGCACCTGTGGTGGTTCGTCAACTCCATCGGCGGGTTTGGTCTGCGCGTCTCCGATCTTCGTGCGTTAGGTCGCGCGGCTCGTGAGGCTCATGCGCTGCTGGTTGTGGACAACACCGTGGCGTCGGCTTTTGGCTGCGATTTGCTGCGCTTGGGTGCCGTCCTGTCGCTTGAGGCGCTCGACCGTGTTTGCGCAGGTAAGGCTCCGCGCAAGCTCGTTGCTGCTTCGGTGGCGCGCTCGCAGCTCAAGCGCCATCGTGTGGATGCCGCTGCCGAGTGCGCGCATACGTCGTTTGCGGGCTGCGGTGCTTTGGCACTCGACCTTTCTACCGAAGAGGCCCACGTGCTGGAGCGCGGGCTTTCCTCGCTCGATGCCCGCATGCAGGCGCACTTCGATCGCGCCCGTGCGTTGGCCGAGTATTTGGCCGCCAACGAGATGGTGCGCAACGTTCGCTATCCCGGACTGAACTCGCATCCCGACTATGCGGTTGCAACGGGAATCCTCGAGCACGGCTTTGGCCCGGCAGTTGAATTTGACCTTATCGAGCGTAGTGCGGATGACCTGTTCGATGCTTTGCCGAGGGAGTTTCGTACATCGCCCGCCGGCGGCGCAACGACGCGCCTTTCGGCCCCACGCGGTAAGCAGGGGAGCACCATTCGCCTCTTCGCCGGCACCGACGACCCCTTGATCGTGGCCGCCACCCTAGACAATGCCCTCCGCAAGTAGCCAATGAACTGCGTCCCAAATCTTGGACGCCCTAAATAGCGACTAGGCCGCGAGGGCCT
>CAJMOF010000002.1 GCA_905215065.1 uncultured bacterium
AGAGCAGGGGACTCTTAATCCCAAGGTCCAGGGTTCGACCCCCTGACGGCCCACCACACGATATCTCCTCTAAAGTCCGCCACCACGGACTTTAGCTTTGGGTCGTTAGCTCAGTTGGTAGAGCAGGGGACTCTTAATCCCAAGGTCCAGGGTTCGACCCCCTGACGGCCCACCCAAAGTATGTTAAAGCGATTGGCTTAGGCTGGTCGCTTTTTTGTTGACCTCGCATGGGGTCGAACCCGTCGGGGCGCGAAGCTGAGGAAATGCGTAAGCATTTACCAGCGCAGCGCGCAAGGCGCAAAGCGCCGAAGCGGCCGCCTGCAAAGCAGGCTGACCCCCTGACGGCCCACCAAAGCATGTTAAAGCGGCTGGCTTAGGCTGGTCGCTTTTTGTTAACCTCGCATGGGGCCGAACCCGTAAGGGCGCAGACGCTTTACAAGTCGAGCCTGCCCTGGGGGTCGGTGAATCCGTCTGTACCCTCCTTGAGCTTTTTCTCGTCTGCTTTCACGCGACGTTCGAGCTTCTTTGTATCTTCGGCAGGCGGTAGGTTCTCGGGTACAATTCCGCGGTCGATGAGGCTGCCACGCACGCTTGTGTTGTTCTCGACGTGCTCTTGCTTGATCTGGTCCAGACCGTACAGGTCGTGTTCCTCGGCGTTGAAGGCCGTCATCGAGTTCGTAAGGTCCTTTGCTTTGATGAGAACATCGGCTAGCCTGTCCGCCAATGCCGAGCTCTTGGATACGCCGAGCTGTTGCTTCATTTCCGCCGTGCTTCTGCCGCCGAATAACGCTTCATCGCCCTTCGACTTGATGATCGCGAATCCTTTGGAGTCCACGCCGCGTTTGAACGCAATACCCGAGAGCTGTTTCTCTGAATCAGATAGCGAGTGGCGCGCCTGCAAGCGCTGAATCTCTGCGAAGCGCTGCTCTATGAGCTCTTGGCGGCGCGTCTGCACGGCGAAGTATGCCTGGGCGAGCGCGATTTCTTGCTTGTTTGAATCTCCGTTCTGGGCGATTAAATAGCATGCATAGCGCGTAAGTTTGTAGTCTTTAACCGCACGAGCGGCGACACCGGCAGTTACCATTTTCGTGGTGTCACGAAAATGGGAATCAACTGGAGTTTTGTTTGTTTCGCACGAGACTTTTGCCCTCTTAACAACTTCGGCAAAGTTCTCCCATCGAGTGTACCCCATGGGTTCCATTAAATCGCGTGCGAGCCAATACTCAACGCCGTCTTCCACATTGGCGTAGCTATCAAGTTTGACACGCCACTTCTCGATATCTCTACTGTCCATATCTCCTCCTCGCTGGCCTATTGTCTATGCGGGCTTTGCCCGCTCTGTATTCAGAATTAGGATACGCTGCCGTGCGGACACGAATGGGCCCCGTGCCACTTCGAGTTCACGGGGCCCATAGATATCGATTAGTTGTGTTTTGCTTTAGATAGGTGTCCAGTTTAATTCGCTCGATAGTGCGATCCGAGACTTTCGGTTCGCTTGCGCATGGCTTTGACCATTTCCTGTGCTAGTTGAATCTGCGATTGCAGGCGGGCGAGGGCTGCGATTTCGCTGTCATTGGCGTGTGGCTTGCTCAGCGCCGTTGCGTCGTCTTGCAGGCTTTCAAGCTGTTGCAGGGCCTTGGATAGACCCGCTTCGGTCCTGTTGATCATGCAGTAGGTACTCATTGTGCGTTTGAGGCAGCGGGTCAGGCGCTCGGCGTCTGCTGTAGCTATGCCATGCTGGGGGAGGGCGATATCCATCGGTGCGGCCGCCTCAGGAGCGTCCAGCGCTGCTTGGGCTGCCGATGCGCCCGCAATGCGCCCGAACACGATGCCATTGGCACTCGACAAGCCGCCGATGCGGTCGGCGCCGTGCATGCCGCCTGTTGCCTCACCGCAGGCGTAGAGGCCCTCAACGCCTGCGTACGCGGTCTTGTCGATTTTGATACCGCCGTTGGCGGCGTGGGCATACATCGCCACGCGCATCTCGTCGGTCGGCGCGATGCCGTGCTCGTCTTGCAGCCAGGTGGCAAAGGTCTGCACAAACTCGGGGATGTCCTCGCGGGGGAAGTCGTAGTGGAGCGCCAGGCCCTCTGCACCTGCCTGATCTATGACGAGGTCGATGGCGCGGGAGGCCAAGCGCGAGGTGAAAGGACCATATCCAGAGCGCTGCTCAAGCAGATCGTTTAGCTTGCCGTCGGCAATATCGACCGGCTGGTCTACATGTACGTAGCGCCAGGTTTTCTCGTTGAAGACCAGGTTGCGCTTGGGCTCGATGAAGCCGGGCATCATCTGCATGAATTCTATATTAGTAAGCGATGCGCCGTGCGCCAGTGCGATGGCCTGCGAGGAGCTGAGCACATCAGCCGACGTAAGGCTGCGCTCGAACAGGCCGCCTGTGCCACCGGCTGCGATGATCGTGGCCTTGGCAGCAAAGGGCACGATTCGATTTTCGGTAAGGTCGTAGAGCACGGTTCCGGTGATTCTGCCGTTCGTGTTCTCAACAAGGTCGATAAGCTCATGGCGGGGGAGCAGGCGAATGCCGAGTGACTCGATTCGGGTCGTTAGAGCGTCCTCAAGGGGCTTGCGGGTGAGGCCGCGCCACATGCGCGTCTTGTGGTCAAAGCAGGGGATAAACTGCTTTTGCTGAGCGCTCTCAGCGCTTTGCGGACGCTGGAGCTCAACGCCCAGGTCTTGATCGAGCCATTCAATTGCCTGGGGAATGCCGTGGACAAACGTCTGGACAAGCTCGGGGTCGGCGACGCCGCCACCAACGGTCTGGATGGTGTCGATGAGGTCTTGTTCGTCGTCTTCGTTAACGGGTCCGATAAGCCCCAAGCCCCAGGTTCCGGGGAAGAAACTCGATCCACTCATAGTCTTGCCGGCGCTTGCCACAGCGACGGTTGCACCCGTGCGCGCCGCTTCGATGGCGGCGCAAAGGCCCGCAATGCCAGATCCAATTACCAGTACATCAGTCGATTCCATCGGATTCCTTTCTCGTCCGGCGCATTGTCGCACGGGTGATCGGTAATGGGGCCGCAAAGACTCGGCAAATCGGTAAAGGGCACATATGACAGGTGGGCGTCATGGACGCTCTGACGTTTCATCTCGTCACATCTCGTATTTCGCCCCAACTGATATATCGGCATTCGCTACCCTGCGATAGCGCAAACAAAAAGAGCCGCTACCTCGAAAGGTAGCGGCTCTAAAGCTCAACTATATGAGCATCGCGCGGGCGCGATTAGGCCTTGAGGGCCTCCTCGACGGCGACAGCGCAGGCGACGGTGGCACCGACCATGGGGTTGTTGCCCATGCCGATGAGACCCATCATGTCAACGTGCGCAGGCACGGAGGAAGAACCGGCGAACTGGGCGTCGGAGTGCATACGGCCCATGGTGTCGGTCATGCCGTAAGAGGCAGGGCCGGCGCCCATGTTGTCCGGGTGCAGGGTACGGCCAGTGCCGCCACCAGAAGCGACGGAGAAGTACTTCTTGCCAGCCTCGAGGCGCTCCTTCTTGTAGGTGCCAGCGACGGGGTGCTGGAAGCGCGTGGGGTTGGTGGAGTTACCGGTGATCGAGATGTCGACGTTCTCGTGCCACATGATGGCAACGCCCTCGCGGACGTCGTCGGAGCCGTAGCAGTTAACGGCAGCGCGGGGACCATCGGAGTAGGGGATGGTCTCGACGACCTTGAGCTCGCCCGTGTAGTAGTCGAACTGGGTCTTCACATAGGTGAAGCCGTTGATGCGGGCGATGATCTGGGCGGCGTCCTTGCCCAGACCGTTGAGGATAACGCGCAGCGGCTTCTTGCGAGCCTTGTTGGCGTTCAGAGCCAGGCCGATAGCGCCCTCAGCGGCAGCGAAGGACTCGTGGCCGGCCAGGAAGGCGAAGCACTCGGTGTCGTCGGAGAGCAGCATAGCGCCCAGGTTGCCGTGGCCCAGACCGACCTTGCGGTCCTCGGCGACGGAGCCGGGAACGGTGAAGGCCTGGATGCCCTCGCCGATGATGGCGGCAGCCTCAGAAGCGGTCTTGGCGCCACGCTTGACAGCGAGAGCGCAACCGAGGGTGTAGGCCCACTCGGCGTTCTGGAAGGCGATGGACTGGGTGTTGTTGACGATCTCACGCGGGTTGAAGCCCTTGTCGGTGCAGATCTGCAGAGCTTCCTCGAGGGAGGCGATGCCGTTGTCGGCGAGGCACTTGTTGATCTTGTCAGCGCGGCGCTCGTAACCTTCGAACGTAACAGTCATAGTTATTTCCCTCCCTTTCTACTCGTGAACCGGGAACACGCTGGCGACGGAGTGAGTCTCCTCGTCGGTGCGCGGGTCGATGTACTTGGCAGCGTTCTCCCACTGACCATAGTGGCCCATAGCGCCAGCGATGGCCTCCTCGGGGGTCTTGCCGGCCTTGACGGCGTCGGTGAACTTGCCGAGGTTCAGGAACTCGAATGCGATGATCTCGTTCTTGTCGTTGAGAGCCATGCGGGTGACGTAGCCCTGAGCGAGCTCGAGGTAACGAGCGCCCTTGGCCTTGGTGCCGAACATGGTGCCGACCTGAGAGCGAAGGCCCTTGCCGAGGTCGTCGAGGGAGGCGCCCACGGGCAGGCCGCCCTCGGAGAACGCGGTCTGGCTGCGGCCGTAAACGATCTGCAGGAAGATCTCGCGCATAGCAACGTTGATGGCGTCGCAGACGAGGTCGGTGTTGAGGGCCTCGAGGATGGTCTTACCGGGAAGGATCTCGGAAGCCATGGCGGCAGAGTGGGTCATGCCCGAGCAGCCGATGGTCTCAACGAGGGCCTCCTCGATGATGCCGTCCTTGACGTTCAGCGTGAGCTTGCAGGCGCCCTGCTGAGGTGCGCACCAACCCACACCGTGCGTAAGACCGGAGATGTCGGAAATCTCCTTAGCCTGGACCCACTTGCCCTCCTCGGGGATGGGTGCGGGGCCGTGGTATGCACCCTTGGCAACGGGGCACATGTTCTCCACTTCCTGTGAGTACTGCATGCCTCTCCTCTCTATCGTGTTGGCGTCCCGTCTGGGGGTCGTGGCTGGCGATTGCCGGGCGACCCTTCGAAAGGGACATGACATGCAGCCCCTATAATACCGCGAAATGCACGGAATATTCGGCGAACGGCTCAGTTTTCGTAGCGAGAAGTCCGGAAGTTTTAATTGAAACGGTTTAACTCTATATTCTGTGGTCGTGAACTTTTGTAGAGGGGGTTCGTCTTGGGCAAGCTTTTGGTCAGCTCTTGTAAGCGTTGCAGGGGCTGACCTGTTGCAACGGTGCCGTTCGCCGCCTGTTTATTGCCTTTGGCCGCGCGAATGTATTGTTTTGCGTGAATGTTTTGGTGGCACGCTTCAATCGTGTTGTATTGGATGGCAAGCAGATCCAGGCGAAGGGAGCGCCATGCAGCGCGTTTGGAGAACGGTTACCGGCTTTTACCATGTTTGTGCCCGCGGTACGGGCAAGCAGCTCATCTTTGAGGGCGATGAAGACCGGTGGGAGTTTTTGGAGCTGATGCGCGAGTGCTGCCGCGAGGCGGGCGTGACGGTTATCGCCTGGTGCCTTATGGGCAATCACGTGCATCTGGTGCTTGCAGATTACGAGGACGCGATGAGCGCGGCGATGCACCGGCTGCTTTTGACGTACGCGCGGCGGTTCAATAAGCGCACGGGGCGCACGGGTCATCTGTTCCAGAACCGTTTTGACCGGCGCTCGCTCGATACCGACCGTTATCTAATGACTGCCATTCGCTATGTTCACGCTAATCCGCAGGAGGCGGGTATCGCCCTGATCGAGCGTTATCCCTGGAGCAGCTTTGCCGAGTATCTGAGAGCGTATGACAACGATACGACGAGGGGATTTTCGGACCCTTCTTGTGTGCTTGAGCTCTTTGAGTCTGCCAAGGGGTTTCTGGATTATTCTCTGTCGATGCCCGATGGTTCCGATCCGGTGATTCACGATATGGATGAGACAGAGTGGGAGCGGCGTGCGTTTGCCGACAAGATGGCGAAGCGCCTGGGCGTGCCGCTCAACGAACTCAAGACCGTAGCGCCCTCGCGGCGAGATGGAATCATTTTCGCCCTGCACGATGTCGGCTACACGGTGCGCGAGATCGAACGATATACGGGAATCAGCAAGAGTACCGTCTCTCGTATCGTGCGCGCTTATGTTCGGGTGAATGCTCAGGCTGAGGGCTCGGAATAGAAAATGGCCGAACCACTCTTGTCAAGCGATTCGGCCAACAAAATTCTTAAGATTTGGGACAAATACTACTGATTATTTTGTCCCGTGAGCATGCCGTCGAGGGTGCGCCAAGCGAGTTCGGCGCATTTGACGCGGGCGGGCATGTGTGAGATGTCCTGGAGCTGGGCTGCCTCGTCCAGGTCTTCCAGGTCCTCCTCGGAGAGCTGCTCGCCACGGATCATAGCGAGGAAAAGCGCTGCAAGACGACGAGCCTCCTCGACGGTCTCGCCGGTGATGAGGTCGGCCATGATGTCGGCACTGGCCTGGCTGATGGCGCAGCCGTGGCCGGTAAAGGAGGCCTCCTCGATCACGCCGTTCTCGACGCGCAACTGCAAGGTGAGCTCGTCTCCGCAGCTGGGGTTGATGCCGTCGTGCTCGTGCGTGGGAGCATCCATCTCGTACTTATAGTCGGGGTGCGAGTTGTGCTCCATAAATGTGGTGGAGGTGTAAAGGTTACCCATTGAACGTGCTCCAAACGTGATGCAGACCGGCGATGAACTTGTCGATGTCGGCCTTGTCGTTGTAGAAGGCCACGCTGGCGCGGCAGCAGGCAAGGTTCTCGACGCCCAGCCAGGTGAGCAGTGGCTGCGCGCAGTGGTGGCCGGCGCGGATACAGACGCCGTCCATGTCCATGATGCTCGCGACGTCGTGCGGGTGGATGCCCTTGACGTTAAAGCTCACAACGCCGTGGTGGTTGTCCCAATAGATGGAGCCGATGATCTGGACAAAGTCGAGCTGCATGAGTTCGCCCATCAGGTAGTGGACAAGTGCCTGCTCGCGGGCCTGGATGTTTTCGTAACCCACCGTGTTGACCAGGTAATCGAGGGCGGCACCCGTGGCGAAGATACCGGCGGCGTCCTGCGTGCCGGCCTCGAACTTTTCGGGGACGGGCGCCCAGACGGCGCCCTGCTCGGTGACCGAGTCGATCATCTCGCCACCGGTAAGCATGGGCGGCATGGCGTTGAGCAGGTCCATCTTGCCCCACAGCACGCCAATGCCCATGGGGCCCATGGCCTTGTGGGCGCTAAAGGCAAAGAAGTCGGCACCCAGGTCGGTCACATCGACCGGCATGTGCGGCAGCGATTGCGCGCCGTCGACGACCAGGTAACCGCCGTACTTGTGCACGAGCTTGCCGAGATTCTTGACCGGGTTCTCGACGCCCAGCACGTTGGAGACCTGACCCACGGCCAAGATCTTGGTCTTGGGGCCAACCTTGGCCAGAACCTCTTCGGTCGTGAGCTGGCCGGTCTTGGTGGGGTAGAGGTAGACGAGCTTGGCGCCGGTCTCGCGGCAGACCTGCTGCCACGGAATCAGGTTGGAGTGGTGCTCCATGATGGTGATAACGACCTCATCCCCGGGCTCAAGGACCGTGGGCGCAAAGCTCTTGGCGATCAAGTTGAGCGACTCGCTCGTGTTGCGGGTGAAGACGACCTCGTTGGCCTGAGGGGCGCCGATGACGTCGGCGATCTGCTGACGCACCTTCGCGATGGCCTCGGTGGCTTCGACGGACAGCGAGTACAGGCCGCGCAGCGGGTTGGCGTTCATGCGCTGGTAGAAGTCGCGCTCGGCGTCGAGCACGCAGGCGGGGCGCTGCGCGGTGGCCGCGCTATCGAGAAAGGCGATCTCGGGGTGCTGCTGGAACAGCGGGAACTGCGCCTTGTAGGGGTTGGTCTCGATGTCGACGGTAGGCCAGCCGCGCGAGGCCTCGTCACTGGCGTCGAGTTCCATAGGCTCCGGTGCGGTACAGGTGTCGCATTTAACGTGCTCGGTATCGATCATGCGAGCTCCTCCTCAAAGTTATCGATCAGGTTGTTGCCCAAGCGGACGACGGCGGCGCGGGTGCGCTCGTCAGTGGTGGAAAGCGCGGCGTCCTCCAGCTTGGCGCGGATGAACAGGTCCTCGGCGGCGCTTTGGTCAAGGCCGCGGCAGGCGAGGTAGAACAGCTGCTCGTCGCGGACGTGACCGATCGTGGCGCCGTGGTTGCCGGCGACGTCGTCCTCGTCGCACAGGATGACGGGGACGGTCTTGTTGTCGACGCCCTTGTTGGCCAGCAGCACGGTTTCGCGCTCGGTGCCGGTTGCACCCTTGCAGCCGTGCACGAGGTCTATGGTGCCGCGATAGACCTTCTTGGACGTGCCGGTCAGCACGCCGTTGGCGTCGATCTCACACTCGGTCTTGCGACCGCGGTGGCGCAGCTCGTAGTTAAAGTCGCGCACCTGCTCGCGGGCGCCCAGGTAATCGGTATCGATGGTGACCTTGGCGGTATCGCCCAGCAGGTCGCCGGCAAGGCCGGTGGCGCTGGCGCCAGCACCCAAGACGGTGTGCTGCACGTTGACGCGCGCGCCCTCGTCCAGGAAAAGGCCGGTGTCGTCGAGCGCGATCCAGCTATCGTCGAGCGTCTGCGTGCAGGCCACGTTGACGGTGGCGTACTCGTGGGCGCACACGCGCAGGACCGAGCCCACGACACCCTCGCCGGTAACGGGGGAGTCCAGGGCGATCTGCAGGTCGAGCGTCGACTGGGGACGGGCGACGACGTCGATAGCGGCGATGGCCGCGGCGGCATCGACACCGCTCACACGCACGGTAACCGTCGCGTGCTTGTATGCGGGCGCATCGATGACGATGCGCTTGGTAGCGTGCTCGGCCAAGTAGGCGTAGGCGGCCTCGCCCATGCCGGTCTCGAAGGCCTCGGCGGGGGCGAGCTCTTCCTCGAGCTTAATGGCTCCGGCCTGGTAGACAGAGGTGGCGGGCACGTCGAGTTCGGTCTCGGGCGTGATGCGAGCGCGATCGGCGGCATCACCGGGGGCAGCGGCACGGCGCTCAGGGAAGCGCTCGGCCATGGCTTCCATGGCGGCGTCGAAGGCGTCGGCGGCACCGCGGAGCTGGTCATCCAGCCCCTCGACCTCGACGGCCTCGGCGGGGGCGGCGGCAAGTTCGTCCGAAAGCTCAAGCTTGGTCTGGTTCATGCGCAGCCAGCCCCAAGTGGCAGCAGGCATCGCATTAACCTGCTCGAGCGTGGTAGCAGCGGTGTTCGTGGTCTGTTTCATTATCCGATCGCTCCTTCCATCTCGAGCTTGATCAGGTTGTTCATCTCGACGGCGTACTCCAGCGGCAGCTCCTTGGAGACCGGGTTGGCAAAGCCGTTGACGATCATGGTACGGGCCTCTTCCTCCGAGATGCCGCGGCTCATCAGGTAGAACACCTTGTCGTCGCCGATGCGGCCAATAGTGGCCTCGTGGCCGATGTCGACGTTCTTGGCGCGGATGTCCATGGCGGGGATGGTGTCGGAGCGGCTTTGGTCGTCGAGCATGAGCGACTGGCAGCTCACTGTTGCCTTGGAGCCCTCGGCCTTGGGCGTGGCAACGATGGAGCTGCGGAAGGTCTGGATGCCGCCGCTCTTGGAGATGCCCTTGGTCTCGACCGTTGCCGAGGTATCGGGTGCGTTGAGCACAACCTTGCAGCCGGTATCGAGGTTCTGGCCGGCGCCGGCAAAGGTGATGCCGGTAAAGCTCGAACGAGCGCGGCGGCCGTTGAGCACGCTCATGGGGTAGAGATAGCCCACGTGGCTGCCGAAGGAGCCGCTGATCCACTCGATGTCGCCGTCCTCGTCCACGCGCGCACGCTTGGTGTTGAGGTTATACATGTTCTTGGACCAGTTCTCGATGGTCGAGTAGCGCAGGTGCGCACGCTTGCCCACAAAGAGCTCCACGGCGCCGGCGTGGAGGTTGGCCACGTTGTACTTGGGCGCGGAGCAGCCTTCGATAAAGTGCAGGTCGGCATCGTCCTCGACGATGATGAGCGTGTGCTCAAACTGACCTGCGCCCTTGGCGTTAAGGCGGAAGTAGCTCTGCAGCGGAAAATCGAGCTTGGTGCCCTTGGGCACGTAGACAAACGAACCGCCCGACCACACGGCACCGTGCAGGGCCGCAAACTTGTGGTCGGTGGGCGGGATGAGCGTCATAAACTTCTCGTGGATGAGCGGCTCCCACTGCGGGTCGTGCAGGGCCTCCTCGATGCCGGAGTAGACGATGCCCATCTTGGACGCGGTGTCCTGCATGTTGTGGTAGACGAGTTCGGAGTCGTACTGCGCGCCGACGCCCGCCAGATAACTGCGCTCGGCCTCGGGGATACCCAGGCGCTCAAAGGTGCTCTTGATGTCGTCGGGCACCGACTCCCAGTCGTGCTTTTGGTCGGTGTTGGGTTTGACGTAGGTGACGATGTTGTCCATGTCCAGGCCCTCGATGGAGGGACCCCACGTCGGGTCGGGAAAACGGTTGAAGATCTCGAGGGACTTGAGGCGCAGGTCGAGCATCCACTGCGGCTCGTCCTTCTTGGCGCTGATCTCGCGCACGATGTCGGGCGTGATGCCGGCGTCGAGACGCTCGAATCCCTCCTCGCCATAGGTGAAGTCGTAGAGGCTGCGGTCGATGTCCGCGACCTCGGTGCGGTTCTTGGTCATTGCGTCGCCCCTTTACGCCTGCTGCTCGGCAGCGGCGGCCTCGGCCTGGGCGCGCTGCTCGGCTGCCTCGCGCTCGAAGGTCTCAAAACCGTTCTTGTCGATCCAAGGGATCAGCGAGGCGTCGTCCTCGCGCACGATGTGGCCTTTGACCATAACGTGGACGCGGTCGACATCCAGGTGCTCCAGGATGCGCGTGTTGTGCGTGATGATGAGCATGGAGCCGTCGCAGCTCTTACGGTACGCGTCCATGCCGTGGCTGACGGTGGAAAGCGCGTCGACGTCCAGACCGGAGTCGGTTTCGTCCAGGATGGCGAGCTTGGGCTGCAGCAGCAGAAGCTGGAGCATCTCGACCTTCTTTTTCTCGCCGCCCGAGAAACCCACGCCCAGCTCGCGGTTGAGATAGGCGGTATCCATGTTGAGCTCGGCCGCGAGCTCCTTGACGCGACGGCGGAACTCCTTGCCCTTCATCTCCAGGCCGGGGCGGCCGGCGATGCTGGCGCGCAAAAAGCTCGAGAGCGGCACGCCCGGGATCTCGACCGGAGCCTGGAAGCTCAGGAACAGACCGGCGCGGGAGCGCTTGTCGGTGGTGAGCTCGGTGATGTCCTGGCCGTCAAAGACGATGCGGCCGTCCTGCACGGTGTAGACGGGGTCGCCCATGACCAGGTGGCCGAGGGTGGACTTACCGGCGCCGTTGGGTCCCATCAGCACGTGGGTCTCGCCGGCGGCGACGTTGAGGTTGACGTTGTGGAGGATGGTCTTCTCGTCCACGGAGGCGGTCAGACCCTCGATGGAAAGCAGCGGATTTGCGCTCATGCTGTCCCTCTCTGTATATGGTGTACTCATAGGTGTACTAAACCCTAGGAATCTTCTCGGAATAAAGTTACTATGGGTTCGGCGTTAGTCAAGGGAAAACCCGACTAATCCACTCGACTTTTTAGATGCGGGACATAATAATCAGGTTTGTTTGCCCCGCGTGCATAAGATTTGGGACAAATAAGCCTGGTATTTTGTCCCGGCAACGATGAGAGGGTAGGTATGCTCATTTCTTCTAAGGGCCGCTATGCCCTCCGACTGATGATCTATATTGCGGCGCTTGGTGATGCCGAGGGCAAGATTGCCCTTCGCGAGGTCGCCGACCGCGAGCGCATTTCGCAAAAGTACTTGGAGCAGCTGGTCCGTCCGCTTATGAAGGCGGGCCTGCTTAAGAGCGTGCGCGGCAAGGGCGGCGGCTACATGATGGCCAAGGACCCGGCCGAGGTGCGCGCCGGGGATATCCTGCGAGCCGTCGAGGGCAGCACGGCCCCGGTGGCCTGCGATGGCATCGACAACAGCTGCACCCGCAGCGACCTGTGCTCGACCGTCAAGTTCTGGCGCGGGTTGGACGACGTGATCGAAAAGTACGTCGACGGCGTGACGCTGGCCGACCTGGCCGCCGTCCCTGAGATCAACTTTGACATTAAGCTGTAGGACTGCAGATGGCATCCCTCGACAAGGTGTACAAACAGATTGAGGTTTTTGCTCGGGAATGTGACGCCGAGAAGGTCGTGCTGTTTGGTTCTCGCGCTCGAGGCGACAACTTGCCTAAGAGCGATATTGATATTGCTGTAGCGGGTAGCCGGGATTTCGACCGTTTCTCATATCTGATTGATGAGCATCTTGATACTCTTTTAGATATAGATGTCGTCAATCTCGATGAGTCCTTATCGCAGCAATTGCGCGATGAAATTGCCAGGGATGGTGTGATTCTGTATGAAAAAATATGAGAACTTTGCCAGCGCCTTGGCGAATCTTGAGGATGCACCCAATCAGGATCTTAGCAATGATTTTGTTCAGAGTGGATTGATTAATAAGTTCAACCTTCAGTTTGAACTGAGCTGGAAGCTCCTTAAACGTCTGCTCGAGTATGAGGGCGCCACGCTTGCTGCATCGGGGTCTCCTCGTGCCATCTTGAAGGAAGCCTACCGATTCTACGACTTTATTGATGAGGCGGCATGGCTAGATATGCTCAGAGACCGCAATACGAACGTCCATATCTATGACAACAAGCTCGCTCAAGATTTGATTCAGCGTATCTTAAACGTCTATATCCCCGCTTTCTGTCAGTTGAGAGACGGGCTGATGGGACGCTACGGCGATCTTCTTCTGGTGCCCGACGACCAGTTTGTTTAATTCCTTTAGATTTCGCGGATTTCGCGGAGGGTTGTTGCCGTTTACCGAGGGGTTGTTGTGCAACAACGGGTGAGCTGCAATACTTAATTCTATCTTTGCAAACTGCACTTTAACTACACCAATGCAGGGAGGATCTTATGCAGCCCAAGCATTCTGCTATTGTCGCGGGCCTGACGCTGGCGCTTTCGTTTGGCGCCGTTTCCGCGCCGGTACCCGCCGCTGCCGAGGAGCCCACGCCGGGCGTTGCCTCGGATGCGACCGATATCGATAAGGGTCTCTATACCCAGCAGTCCTTCTCGGGCGTGCTGAGGTCGGTCCAGGGCGTTTCGTTTGTTAACGTGACCCCCGAGATGAAGTACTTTACCAAGTACGAGAGCCATGGCAACTATAACCAGGGCTTTTCGTATGGCGACGGCTATAACGCGCTGGGTTATTACCAGTTCGACCGTCGATGGTCGCTCATTCCGTTTATGAAGCAGGCCTACAACTACAACCCCGAAAAATACAGCATGCTCAAGGATGCGATTGATCGCGGCAGCGAGATTTCCAACGCGAGCAATGCCATGTACGAGAACGGCCAGCTCACCGAGCTGGGCCATATCGCGCAGGATGCCTTCCAGGGCGCTTATAACACCGACCCTGTTGAGTTTTCTGCTCTGCAGGATGCGTATGCGTACAACTCGTACTATGCGGTGACCGAGGCGTGGCTCAAGAGCGGCCTGGGCATTGATATTTCGGGCCGTGCCGATTGCGTTAAGGGCATGGTGTGGAGCATCACCAACATGTGCGGCACCGGTGGCTGCAGGGACTTCTTCCGTTGGGCGAATCTTTCCAACGATATGACCGACCGGGAGTTTGTGACGGCGCTCTCCAATAGCGTGGTCAATAACGTGGCGACCAAGTATTCGAGCCAGCCCCAGTATCATGAGGGCTGGAAGAACCGCTACCGCAACGAGCTGAAGGACTGCTTGGTTTATATCGCCGAGGACGAGGCCTCTGCCGCTGCGACGCCCGTGCAGCCCGAGCCCACGCCGGCGCCCTCGCCGACACCTGATTCGAATGACGACTCGAGTGACGATGCCAATGATGACAGGATGGATGCGCCCTCGACCGATGCTGACGGTGATGGCTCTGCTGGTGGCACTACCAACGACGGCTCCACCTCGAACGGCTCCGATTCGAACGGCTCTGCTGCGGGCGATTCGTCTTCAAGCTCTGCCGGCAATACGGACAGCGACGCTTCTGGTTCGACCGACGCTGGCACCTCTAACTCATCCACCGGCTCGAGCGATTCGTCCGTTGGCACCGGCTCTAACAACGGCTCCGGCTCTGACGCAACCCCTGATTCTGATGCTTCCAAGGACGACTCGAATAAGGCGCCGGACGCTCCCGTTGCTTCGCCGGACAAGAAACCTTCTTTCTCCGTGCAACTTGGTTCTACGCTGGGCTCTTCGCTGATGGCTGGCGTCAATAACGGTTCGACTTCGAACAAGGGCAATTCTGGTCAAGCTTCCACGGAAAAGACCGAGGCTGCAAAGGGCGACTCCAAGGACGAGGCTTCCGAGAAGACCGAATCCGATAAGGGTTCTAGCTCTGAGGAGAAGAGCGACAAGTCCGAACAGAAGAAGGACGAGGATAAGAAGTCTGAATCTGAGGAGAAGGACAAGAGCAAGGACAAGACCGAGGACGGAAAGCAGCAGGGCAAGGACAGCGGTAAGGGCAACACCGACAACCAGAACCAGGAGCAAAATGACTCCAAAACGGTGACCACCACGACCACGACGACTACAACGACTAAGTCCTCGGGCGGTAACATGCCCAAGACGGGCGACCTTATCGTTATGGCGAGCCTTGCCAGCGCGAGCTTGGCTACGCTGGGTGCTACGTCTATCGTAAGTGGTAAGCATAAGCTTGATCAGCAGAAGAAGGCTTCTGGGGAGGACGGCTCGGAGGAGTAGCCTCTCGGTTGCCAGATAACTAAAGAGTTGGGACGGGGTCCGGTGCGAATGCGTCGGGCCCCGTTTTGTTGTGCAACGATTAGTTATGCCCCCTCACACCTCTTGTTGCTACCGTTGCCCGATATGTTCGCGCGGCGTCGTCGGTACGCGCGAGGCGGTCATTACAATTGGCATCGTGCAGCGATTTAGGGGGAACGTTTTGGTGTCTGAACAGGCAAATGTTGATTGTGCTGCTGGCTTTGGCGTGCGCTTGATCGGCTGTGCCGACGATGCGGTTTTGCCCATTGGCATGCACGACTATGCGGAGGCCCTTGGTTGCTGCATGCTGGTTGACAAGACCGTGTTTATTGCCGATGTGTTGGACTGCGACGCGTCCGTTGTGGTGTGCTGTCGACCCGAGGGTTTTGGCAAGAGCATGAACTTGTCGATGCTTAGGGCTTTTCTGGAGCGTCCAGCGGTCGGTCGCTCTGGTCAGCGTTTGTTTGCCGATGCTCAGATTTGGGATGCGAACGGCGGGCGCTATCGGGATGAGTATACTTGCTATCCGGTGATATCGCTGGACTTTTCTGGCGCTGCGAGGCGTGGCCCCGCTTTTGCCGGCGTCGTGCGCGATGCCCTTTCGGGCGAGTGCGCTCGCTTGTTGGCTCTCTTGGAGGCTCCGGATTTAGCTCGAGATAAGGTGCGTCACATCGAACGTGTCGCGCGTGGGGTGGCGAGCGAGGACGAGGTCGCCTCGGTGCTCGGTGTGCTCATAGAACTGCTGGAGATTGCCTGCGATGAGCAGGTTGTATTGCTCGTTGATGGGTACGATGCGGCGTGGTCTCGCCGTGCGAGCGCGAGGGACGCTTCCGACGCCGATCCGGCAGAACTACTTGACCGTGTGCTGTTTGACGCCATTGCCACTGCGCGCGATTCGTTGCGGCTGACGTGTCTGATGGGGGAGTGTCCCGGTCCTGCCGAAGCGGCGCTTTCTTCGCGCGGCTGCTCGTATTGTCTGACGACGCCGCTGTCGGCGTGGTGTGACCGATGTTTCGGTTTTTCGGATGCTGAGGTCGAGGCTCTTTTGAATCATGCTGGGCGCGAGGAATACCTGGATGATGCGCGTGACTGGCTCGAGGGGTATCGGTTTGGCAGGGCCTATTGCTCGAGTCCAGAGCGTGTGATCGGTTTTCTGGGCCGAGGCTGTACGGCGCCTGTGCGTGCCGATCTGTATGGATATGCCGATTGCCTGAGTAGGGTAGTTGCCGGGTGGAATCTCGACCGCCTTTCGGTCTTGTTTGATTTGCTCGAGGCCCATGGGTGCGCTGAGGTCCCGCTTTGTTTGGGCACTGCGGAGCCAGATGTCTCGCCTGACGATGGCATGTGGACAGCGCTGTATCTGTCCGGTTTTCTCACGACGGATATGACTGAGGAGCCAGAGCATGGCGATCGCCTCCGTGCTTTGCGATTGCCCAATAACGAGCTTCGCCAGGCCTTGCGTCTAGTGATTATTGAGTGGTTTGAGTGCGCTGCAGAAGACATTCGAGACGTCGATGCGTTTCGCGACGGGCTGTGCCATGGGAACGAGGATACCGTGAGGCGGACGCTAAGCCGCATCTTGGGAGATGCGGGAATCGGTGCGACCGACCCAGATGCTCCGCTGCCATATCACCTACTCTTGCAAGGACTCTGCTTTGGATTGCCGGGCTATGCCAATCCTGCTTCGAGGCGAAAGTGTGGCGCGGATCGCTGGGACATCCAGGTTTTTCCCACGGGCGCCGTGTTCGACATAGCCGATACGATCGGTATGCTCGATGAACGTCCGCTGATAACGATCAACATGATGTATGACCCCGGTGTGGATGCGCTGGGCCTGGAATTGCTGGCCGTGCAGGCGCTGCTCGACATAGAGCGCGACGGCATCGACGAAATCCGTGTGCCGCGACCCGGCGTTGGTCGCATGCGCTGGGGGTTTGGGTTTGATGGACAGCATGTGGCTACGGTGTACCAGCGGCTTTAAGCGCTGAGGTGTTTCCGGCTTCCGTTACTCGGTGTCCTTCATGGGCGGCATGGGCTTCCAGTTGGGATCCTTAACGATCTTGCGGGCGTCCTTCATGCCACGGCGCAGCGCCGGGATACCGGTCTTAAAGCACTTGTCAACGGCGGCCAGGCGAATGAATTCCTTGCAGAAGGTCGCGGCGTTGCCCAGACGGAACAGCACTGGGTGGTAGTCGCCGTAGATCTGCATGTAGCGAGCAAGGAAGCCTCGGTTGCGCATGATGTAGTAGCGGTTGGTGTCGCTCGTGGAGTTGAGCTGGCGCTTGCCGGCGATATCCCAGTTAGAGACGGCGCGGGCGCGCTTGAGTACCACGTCGGCAACAACGGCGGCGGGGAAGTGCTGGCTGGCCACGTAGCCATAGCAGGCATCGTCGCCGTAGATAAAGAAGCGCGCGTCGGGTAGGCCAATCTTGTCGACCACGCGGCGCGAGAACATGCCGCCCTCAAAGCACAGTTGGTTCATGGTGCGGTGGCCCTCGGGCCCCAAGTCCCACTTGGCGATGGGGTTAGGGATGCCGAGCGAAAGGATGAGCTGGTACTGCCAAAAGAAAGCGCCGCCGTCAAAGTCCAGGCGCGAACCCTGGATGACATCGTAGCGGTCGGTCCACTTGGCAAGACGCTCGATGCCTTCGGGGATGACGAGCACGTCGTCGTCCATCACCCAGAACCACTGGGCCCCCAGATCGTAGGCGCATTTAGTGCCAGCAGAGAAGCCACCTGCACCGCCGCCGTTTTCGAGCTGTGGTGCGTAGATGACGCGGTCGGTGCCGCCCTTCGCGTCGGGCTGTTCGATGTCGGCGCCCCACAGGTTGCCCAGGCGCTCGTTGAATGCGGTGCACATGGCCTCGGTCTCACGCGAATTCTCGTTATCGACGATCACGATGCGCCAGGGCGCTGCCGTAAGCTCGGTCATGGAGTCGAACAAGTTGGCCAGGAGTTTCTGGCGCTTGTACGTAACGACGACAATGGCGAGCTTATCGATGGGAGCGGGAAGGGTTGAAGTCATGAACGAGAATATCCTTTCGCGTGGGCAGCGTATCGGCCCTGCGGAATTAACAACGTGTCCCATGGGACACGACTATTGTAAGCGTAGGCGGGCGCCCGCGGGTAATGTTCCGCTAATCACCAAGAACGTTTGCTACAAGCCTGGTTGACGTGTGGGCGTAGCGAGATTGCATGCGCGCATTGTGGTATTACATAGGTGCCGATTCCTGTGGACGCAATCTTTCTGTTTGGATGACCCGTGAATAAAACTCGTTTAACCTCCTTTGCCGATAGCCTCCCCATCAAGGCCATGTTGCTGTTTTTGGTTCTTCAGGTCGCATTTGTCTTGAGCAATACGGTGGCAAATTGTCTTCCG
This sequence comes from uncultured bacterium, assembly GCA_905215065.1. GTDB lineage: Bacteria > Actinomycetota > Coriobacteriia > Coriobacteriales > Coriobacteriaceae > Collinsella. The sequence goes on from CAJMOF010000002.1 coordinate 18,223, forward strand.
CGGTCCGTTATCGAGTCGCATGCGCAGGGTTCGGAGTCCTCGGCTCTGTTGTCTGACATGTATGTCTACGACCACCGTGTTGCAGCTGGTCCTGTTTGCTTTGATAACAATCGCTTTATCATTGAAGTCACACAGCAAAAGGACCAAGGTTCTCCGTTTAAGACGATGGCCGTTGCCGAGATTTATGACGTTACGAAAGCCGGCGGGATTACGCATCAGCAGTACTACCGGTATTGGCATGGATGGCAGCTCCTTACGAATGTCTGCCTGTTTATTGGCGATATCGATGTTGTCATGGTGCCCGCAGCTGCTCTGGCGATTGCCGGCTCCGCTTGCGCTTACGTTGCCTTGCGGAAGCGGTTTTCAAAGCCATTGACGTTGGGTTTCCTTGCAATCCTGTTGTTCTCGACCAATCTGTTTTTCAATGTTATCGGCGATCTACTGCTGTGCATCTCGTTCTTTGTGGCGCTCATCATGATGTCTTGCATGAGCCTTCGTTTGGAATCGGCTCCGAACGCACGGGCTTTTACAAGCCGCCTCGTCCTTTGGTCGATAGCGACGGGCGCCGTGTTTTCGTTTCTTGACTTTTTAACGATTCCTGCCGCAGTTGTCGCCCTGCATTGCTTTCTCGCCTTCATTGCGCTCCCCGAGGGTGAGCGCCCCAAGCGCTGCGTCGTCACGATGATGCAGGCGCTCTTTGGGTTTGGGCTTTCGTTTGTGTTTACCTGGGCGATGAAATGGGTTGTCGCGGCATTTGTACTGGGTTGGAACGAGGTCTTTTCGAACGTTCTGGGCGAGATGGGCCTTTGGTCTGCGCATGGGGCTTCGTCACTGTTGCCCCAAGCTGACTGGCCTCAGATTTTGAAGGAGTTTTATTGCATGAGCCCGCAGCTGTTCGCCATTTGCTCAACTGCTGGTTATGCGATGATCTCGAACGTCGTTTGTCTTGTTTCGTTTGCTGCCGTATTGGTGATCTGGATTGCCGTATTCGTATGCTCAATACGGGGTGGCGCGCAAGACGGTCGCCGTCATAAGGTATTGATCCAGTCGCTGCTCATGGTACTGCCTCTGGTGGTTGTTCTGGGTTATTTCGTTGTTATGCATGACCATGCGATCGTTCATATTCCGGTATTTGGCTGCAAGAACTGGGCGATTGTCTTTGCGATTCTATTTGCTTCGGGTGTAAGTGCACTTCGTGGCTTGCGGAGTCGGAAGGCCGCCTAGCTGCTCATGCGGGCCTTGATGGCCTCGACTACGGCTCTGCGTACGATATCCATGAGGAGCAGGGCAAGCGCGAGGCAAAGGCTCATAAGGATTCCGAGCAAAATGGCGCCGGCTGGATGAGGCTCTCCCGTTTGGATGCCTGTCGCCATGGTGTAGATTGCTTTGTCAAAGATGGGTCGCCAGACATTGCAGGTAAACGACTGTACGGCGTAGAAAGCGAGCGTTCCTGCGGCGAGGGACATGATTGTCTTGTCTGCAGCTGAGACTTCGTGGCGCGGCTGATGGAGCGCTGCGGCGGCAACGGATGCGGCGGCCAAGATAAAGGATATGACGGAAGTGGACTTGTAGGAGAGCTTCCAGAGCGCGTCGTATTGGCTGTTTGCCGATAGCAGAAGCTCGAGCGCGATGGTGACGGCAACGAGTCCGATGAGTGCGATCTTGGATTTTTGAGCGCCGGATGCGTTGCCGTGGCATTCGAGGACAAAGCGCATTTCTCCGGCTGCAATAAACGCGACCAGGTAAGTAACGGCGCTCATGAGCTTGCGCCACAAAACGATGCCGGCCGCTTTGTTTGCCGTCGCCGCGATGTAGCAGTTGATTCCAAATGTTGTGAGCACGAGGAGTGCTACGACAAACGGGGCCCTTATGCTGCCGATTTGCTGTCGTAACAACGCAATAACCGGGACGAGTAATACAGATGCCGCGTAGACCCAGATAAACTCGATGCCCAGCGTAAGCCAGCCAATCTCGTGCAGTGAGATTTCGGGCAGGGGATAGACGTACATCGAGACAAACAGACAAGCTGCGCAATAAAAGAGCGTGGGCAAGACGATCTTCTTGAGGCGCTCAAGTGATTTGAGCGTGAGGCCCCGCGCGGACGAACCGTTTTGGAGGGCGCGTGCCGCCGAGGGAATAAGGAAGTACCCCGAGATCGTAAAGAAGACCTCGTTGGCCCAGCAGCCCAGCAGGTTGATGAAGCCGAGCGCTCCGGAGCAAGGGAAGGCAGCGAGCGGCGCATATTCCGGTAGACCGGTGCATACGGCCTGGAAGGTCCACTGAAACGTGTGGAATACCGCGATGCCAGCGACCGCGACCAAGCGAAGCGCTTCGATGGAGGTATTTCTGCTTGCTTTTCTGCCCATCAGACTATTTTCCAGCGCGCGCGTTGTATGAACCAAAGTGCGATGTGATCATTTTTAGAGTCTGCTTGGGACCTTTGTTCCATACGTTATACAGGCCTTCGCTCGCGAGGTCCTTGGCGTATGCGCAGTAGCTGATTTTAGGGTTGGCGATGCCCATATACTCGGCATAGAGCTTTTTGGCCGCGGGGGTAACGCGAGGATTGGCGAATACCAGCTCTTGTGGCATGCGTTCGAACATCTTGTGGATGGCCTGCTCGATCTCGGGGTGCCCCTCAATTCCGGTGTGCTCAATCATGATGCCCATATAGGTGAAGCCGCGTGTGATTTGCGGTGTCCAGACGGCGGAGTCGGTGACGTTGAGACGCTCAAGAATATCGACCATATCGTTCCAGCGATTAAACGGCATCAAGGGGTCACGCTTGGCAAGAGCGGCGGCCTTCTCGGGCGTTTCTTCGCGGTAGCAGTAATACGGCTTGGGCCAGTAAGCGATGGCCTTTGCCTGGCAGAGCGTTTCGACGAGGAATGGATTATCGGCCCAGCCTGCACCAGGGATTTCCTTAAACCAGATATTGTTTTGCATCAGGAAGTCGCGACGATAGATTGCCGACCAAATGGACGGATGGTGGGCCAGCAGGTGTGGAGCGTCGTGAATGGTGAATGGTTGCCGAGGCGGTTTAATGCGACCGCGATATGCGCAATGTAGTTTGACCTCTTGGGGGGTATCGGGGTTGCGAATGATCCAATACGGGGTCTCAATAATATCGAGTTTGTTCGGATCGCTAAATTTGCGCTCGGCAAAGGAAAGCATGTCGGAGTACATTCCATGCTCAATCCAGTCATCGGGCTCGAGGATGGCAATCCAGTCGCCCTTTGCCTCGCGAATGCCCAGATTGCAGGTTGCGCCGTAACCCTGGTTTGCTTTATCGATCACTCGGACGCGTGAGTCGCGCGCAGCGAAATCTTGCATAATGGCGAGCGAGTTGTCGGTAGATCCGTCGTTGATGGCGAGGATTTCCAGCTCAATTTTCTTTTCGTTTAATAGACTGCCTAGGGCTTGAGAAAGATACGGCTCGGCATTGTAAGTAGGCACGATTACGGTCAGCATTCAAACACTTTCTCTAGGCGACTTGGAAGAATTATACCCTATTGCAAAGCAACGATTTTGGTTGCATATGCTCTGAAGAAACTAAAACCGTTGCAAATGAACGAAAGCAACTAAATTAGTTGCTATAATCGCCATGAGGAAAGGAAGCCTGATGAACAATAGCTATTCGGCTCTCATGGTCGACATGAGGCATTCGAGATGTCTTTCGGACAATAGAAGGCAAAGCGCGCAGGAGGATCTTGCAAACGCAATGGAATGCACAAACGAGCTGTTCAAAACTGAGCTCGAAATGCCGCTAATGTTTAGTGCGGGCGATGAATTGCAGGGCCTTTTCCGTAGTACGGCTGGCGCATTCTTGGCATACAGATTTATTAAGATACTCGTCCAGACGGTTGATCTTAGGGGCGGTATTGGAGTGGGAGAATGGAAAACTCGGATGCAGTCCGCATTGTCGACGGAACAAGACGGGTCAGCATACCATCGTGCGCGTAGAGCAATTGCTGAGTCTGAAAAGGATAAGTACAGCGATTTAAAGATCATTGATGTTTCGGGCGTTTCGCGCGAGAAGGAACTGTGCGCGGCGGGTTGTCTAGAAATAATTGATCGCAGAAACGAGTCGCAGCGTAATTACTGTGAGGTTGTTGAATTACTGCGACCGCTTATGCTGCATGATGACAGAGACGCGACTTTGAGCAAAAGGTATGCTGAACTAATCGAGGCGCGTATAGGCAAAAAGTACGGCGCTAAAAGCAATCCGAGCGATTGCGCGCCAGTGGCGTTGGGCAGCTCGCTCAACCTCAACGTAGATAGCATCAGGGCTAGCCATGTAGGGCTTGCGGGACAAATGGGTGTTGCGATGGGGAAGACGAGGCAGGGGCTCGAGAAAAGCCTTAGACTCGCGAATGTTGTAAGAGAAAGAGAGCTGGCTGCTTTCGCCGTTCATTTCCTTAATGAGCTGGAGATGTCATGAGGGTATTCGGGTGTTTCCTTCTGTTTCATATGCTGTTCGACTTTTATTTTCAGTCGAATAAGATGGCAGGCGAGAAGGAATACAGCAGAATTGCCCTTGCCATGCATTGCTTAGTTTACTCGGTCGGCGCCGCAGCAACAGTAGCTCTTCTGTTTGAGGCGAGTGCAACCGCCATTGCTGCGTCCTTTACAGTATTTGCCCTTTCACATTGGATTATCGATGGCAGCCTGAGAAGAGCGTTTGCAGGACTTGACCTTTCGCCGGTCGGTAGTTTTCTGGCCGATCAAGTGCTGCACATTATAATTCTGCTCATATTGAGCGTTCTATGTTGCCATTTGTGGGCCATGCGGCCAATTGCTTTGAATCTCTTGGGCGCCCGTGGAGCGGAGCTCTCTTGGATTTCGACACTGTGTTTTTGTGGACGCCCTTGTAGCATTGTTATTGCAAAGGTGCTCCAATTTCTTCGAAACCCGGGTGTTGAGCAGTCGGCGGATACGACAACCGCACATTCAGGCAAGTGGATTGGAATATTTGAAAGGCTGATTGTCGCGGCGCTTTCTCTGTTGAACCAATATTCGGCTATAGCATTTATTTTTACTGCAAAAAGTATCGCGCGTTTTAAACAGCTAGAAAGTGACAAGGATTTTGCTGAGGTGTATTTGCTGGGTTCATTGGCAAGCGTGTTTCTAGCAATGGCTTCTGCGATCTTATTTATGTACCTGTTTAACAGTGCTGGTTGCTGATGTTAATAAGGGCCCGGATAGGCATCGACTTGAGAGGTGGGCTACTTTCGATTGACGATCATCTCTTTATCCTAGGTGCATTTAGATTTGCATAATATGTTTGCCTGTATAAATTAAGTCTATTGAATGGGTTTTTAAGGAGTTGAAAATGACATCGGAATTAAATGGGGGCCATGTCAGACCAAATATTATTAAAAGTAACCTTACAATCTCTGGTGCACAGTGGGTCAAGAGCGAAGCATATTATGCTGCTGGCCAAACGCTTGATATACCGATTTATGAAGTGTCTAGCATTCATGGTTTAAATCGTTTGATCGGTTATTCTAAATTTATGAATAAGGATGTTGGGAAAGTTTTGTACCGAGGTCAAAATCAACTGTATGGAAGTCTGACCCCCTCCTTGATGCGCGGTAAGAAATACTCCGATAAGTGCCTGCATAACCTCAAGTCGCTTGTTAATAAAATAATGTCAGACTCGCCTCTGAACAAACAGTTCAATCTTCCTGCTGGTTGTAACTCAAATCGTTCTGTTATTGAGGGGGCGCTGCAGCACTATGGCATAAGCACTCGTTTTATTGATTTGGTTGACAATCATTGGACTGCTTTGTGGATGAGTTTATATGAGCCGGAAACTATTAAATCTATAGATATTTACACCCATTATAAAAGTCGGTATTTGGATAACTATGATTTGCTTTCAAACATTGCTAGAGGGGATAACGATCCAATAGGTTTCGGTTATTTGTTGATGGTGTGCGTGCCAGAAATTAAGTCTCCGATGGAAAACGGGCTTTATCGAGGTAATGGGTTCGAATTGATAGATTTAAGAAGATCACTTCCTTCTATCTTCCTTAGACCGCATGCGCAGCATGCCTATGTTCTGCGTAGAAGAGGATCCGACGACAATAACCCTAATTATTACGATGTAGCTTCACAGTTGATAGGCATAGCAAAAATACGATTGGACTATATCGCCAAATGGCTTGGGAACGGAGAGCTTCTTACTCAAAATAATCTATTCCCTCAACCATGCTTTGATCCTGGATATGAAATGTTGTTATCAAGAGCAGATTTATTCGATTCGAAATTTGCAATGATTACAAAGTATGTTTAAACGGTCCTCCCGTTGCGCTCGAACTGCCATGCAGTCGTGAGAACGAGGAGGTTCCACATGTCGAGAAGGATTAGGACCAGGGAGGTCCCGTGGCTGCGGTCGGAACGCTAGCGTCGATTTGGGGATCGATACATTGAGCGTCTTTAGGCTCTTTGTGCTCCTGCAACCGATAGGAACTTGACGCAGTAGTTTCCTCGGGTTTTACCTGTAATATATTCTTGTGAGCATCATTTGAACTTGTAACTAACGGGGGTTGGTATGAAGCGTCGTCTGCGGCTATTTGCTGTATTTGTTGCGGTAGCAGTTATCGGACTCAATCCATTAATTGCGCCGGTCTCCACGGCCTATGCAATTAATGGAGAGTCTAATCAACAGGATCTAACTGCTGGGGTCACGGATTCTGCGAACAATTCAAACTTGGCTAGTGACTCTGCCTCATCTGCTTCCACTGGGAGCCAGGGCGCGTCTGATAATCTTGCAGAAGAAGAAATTGATTCTTCCGTTGCATTGGATGGGGGCAGCCACGTTTCGACAGACTCGTATCAATATCTCTATATCGCTTACCCTCAACTGCCGGTCGGCGTTGATCAGGTGATTGCTTTTGCTACTCCAAATGATTCTGATGTGATTGTTGACGCAACGCTCAAACTTGAGTCCACAACTGGCTACACCTTCCTCGTTAAATCTTCAGCAGTTAATACCAATACAGCCGCTTTCCAGTTCGGCAAGGATTATGCCGAGTGCGGATATGATTTGATTTCGATCACCTATCATTTGCAGGGCGACGATGCGGAGCACATTGTCGATTTGATGCAATGCGGATATGCGTTCGACATCGATGCGAGCGCCGTTGCGGATGACGATCTTGTTGAAGACAACACCAATGCATCCGTCTACTATTCAGACGATTCCGGCAACGCGATTCAGGCTGCCTCGATTGGTGATGCACTTGTTGCTGCAAATGGTGAGCAGTCACTTTCGCTTGCAAGCACCACCGTAAATGGTGCTTATGTAATTGCTCTTGATCCTGGGCACGGCGGTATGGATCCTGGTGCCCAGGGCAATGGAAAAAGCGAGGCTGACTTAACATGGAAAATTGCAGTTGCTTGTAAGGTCAAGCTTGAGCAGTATGGCTTTAAAGTTGTTATGTCCCGCGACCAATATGGTACATATGGCGGCAATGACTTCTTGTATCGCGTGCAGCGTTGTGTAAGCCAGGGCGCCCAAGCATTTGTTAGTTTTCATATCAATTCTGGCGGATCCGGTGCGCACGGAGCTGAGGTATACGCCCCCACGGCAAACGGTTCTAGCTATACCCAGGCATCCGTTGAGCTTGCTCAGAAAGTAATGAATAACTTACATGCTCTTGGCCTTAGCTATCGCGGAGTATTTCAAATGGAGCTCGGTGATGAGTTCGCAGTTATTCGTTGTGCTCGCGAGCAGGGAATCCCCGGCATCTTGATTGAGCATGGCTTTATTTCAAATTCGGGTGATGTTTGGAATTACTTTAGCGATGCCGGCTGTAAGCGTCTGGGTGAGGCTGACGCTGACGCGATTATCGCTCAGTTCCCGCGCTCTAGTTGGATGGATTACTCTGCTGTATTTGATGCCGACTATTATCTTAAGAATAATCCCGATGTCGCTAAGTGGGCTAACAACGACAATGACAAGGCTCTCCAACACTTCATTAACTGCGGCATGGCCGAGGGCCGCCGCGGCAACGAGGCGTTCGACGTGCAGAGCTACTACAACGAGTACCCAGACCTGAGGGCCGCCTTCGGCACCGACATCGTCAGGTACTACGAGCACTACGCGACCTTCGGCAAGGGGGAGGGCCGCCACCCGTCCGGCTGCGCGTCGATCAAGGGTATGCGGACGTCCCTCGGCGGCACGGACTACTCTGCCGTCTACGACCCGGAGCACTATCTCGAGCACAACGCCGACGTCAAGGGCTGCTACACCAAGAAGGTGGGCGCCTTGTCCCTCATTGACGACGCCGCCGTCCTGCGCCACTTCATTAACTGCGGCATGGCCGAGGGCCGCCGCGGCAACGAGGCGTTCGACGTGCAGAGCTATAAAAATCGATATACTGATTTGCAAATTGCATATGGAAATCGACTCGATTCGTATTATTTGCATTACCTTACTTTCGGATTTTATGAAGGCCGATCCGGCGCTCCCTTTTCAAATGACGAGCTGATTATGGGGGTCTCTTTTGTAAATTTTGATCAAATGGCAGGTTATTATCTGTCTAAGGTTGGCATGGGTGTTTACCCTTCTGATATTCTTAAAGATAAGGGCGCCGGCACCATTATTGAATTCTGTAAAACCCTGATAGCCGAAGCATCGTTTGAGGGAGTTCGTCCTGAAGTTCTTTTTGCGCAAGTTATGATTGAGACTGGGTGGCTTCGATTCGGTGGTAATGTTTCCGCGGGACAGTGCAATTTTGGAGGCTTGGGGTCAACTGATAGCGGCGTAGCCGGTGCTTCTTTTGATTCGGTGGGTATTGGTTTGCGGGCCCAGGCTCAGCATCTAAAGGCGTATGCATCAACGGATCCGCTTCTTGGAGATTGCGTCGATCCAAGATTTTCTATGGTTAAAAGGGGTTCAGCTCAATATTTAACACAGTTGAATGGGAAATGGGCTGTTCCTGGTGAAGGTTATGGTGAGCATATAGCCTTAATTGCGAGAGAGCTATCCTGTTATGTTGGTTAGGTATTAATTGGAGTTTCGGAGTGTCGTCTCGCAATAAATTAGTAAAAAACATGGTGTGGAATACTACGTATCAGGTTTTATCTTTATTAATTCCTTTACTTACCATTCCTTATGTGTCACGTGTACTTGGAACGGACGGTGTTGGAGTTTATTCATATACGTACTCGATAGCAAACTATTTTGTATTGTTTGCTACGCTTGGGATGGCTCAATATGGAGTTCGAGAGATTGCTAAATGTGGTAATAACAGAGAGCGGAGATCCAAGGTATTTTGCTCCGCTTGGGCCGCGCAAGTCTTAGTCTCTCTTCCGATTGTATGTGTATATGTACTTTATATAATTGCTTTCAGTAATAGAGATTATATTGCCAGCTCATTTTTATGGCTATTTTGGGTGGTGTCAAGCTCCCTTGATATTTCTTGGCTGTATTTCGGGGTGGAGGAGTTCGCTGTTCCAACCGTCAGAAGTGTTATCACGAAATTAGTCGGTACCTTTATCATTTTTGTATTTTGTAGAACTTCTAATGATTTGTGGGCATACGTGTTGGGGATTTCGCTCCCCTTTTTCTTGAATGCCCTCATGCTGTTCCCATTTTTAAATCAATATGTTGATTTCATTAGGTGTCCCTGGGCAGAGATTAAGCGACATTTTGTTCCGAATCTCAGGTTGTTTGCACCTGTAATCGCTATATCGCTCTATTCGTCTTTTGATAAGATTCTTTTAGGTTTGGTTTCTGGTATGAATGAGGCTGGACTGTTTGAATACAGCGACAAAGTGGCCAGAATGCCCTTGGCAGTTGTTACTGCATTGGGTACCGTGATGCTTCCTCATATGACTGAATCTATGAGTTGCTCAAGTAATGGGAAAGAGTCTGAATCTCTTCTCCAGAGCTCCTTTGAAATAATGCAGTTTATTTCTCTTGGACTTGCTTTTGGGATTGTTGCGGTTGCCAAGCCGATTGCAGATATCTATTTTGGGCCAGGCTTCGGAAAGTGTTCCATTGTTCTTCCTATCGTAGCAATTATGATTCCAATCATTGCTGCAAGCAATGTACTGGGTGTTCAATATATGCTGCCTAAGAACATGGACAAACAATACACTAAGTCCGTTGTTTTCGGAGCAATTGCAAATATATTACTGTGTTGTTTGCTATTAAAACCGTATGGCTCCATTGGTGCTGGAATCGCCACTGTTCTCACGGAACTAACCGTCTTGTTTGTTCAGGGTTGTTACGTAAAAAAGCAGCTTAATTTATACTGTATGGTTGTAAGTGCGCTTCCCTATGTGATTATCGGTGTATTAATGCTCTTTTTGGTTGCAATTTTTTCTCCTGTATTCATCACGTATTTGGGTTATTCGTGGGTCTATTTACTCAGTCTGATACTCTTCGGCGCTTTCATTTATTTATGCTTTAGTGTTCTGTACTATAAAACAGTCCGATTTCTTGTTATAGGGGTTGTTCGTGAACAATAAAATCTATGTCGTAACGCATAAACAGGCAGAGTTTCCCCGCGATCCGCTCTATTGCCCTATTCAGGTTGGTTTTGGAAATGAGCTTTTTTGGAACGATGCTCCAATAATTAGGGATAACAGCGGTGACAACATCTCTGCTAAAAACAGTACATTCTGTGAATTAACTGCCGTATATTGGTTATGGAAGAATATAGCTTCTGATGGTTTTATCGGCATTGAACATTACCGTAGGTACTTATCGACTAATCGATTTTCGAATAGCTATAAGTATTTTTTAAAGGAAGATGACATTCTCTCTGCGCTAAGTTATTGCGATTTCGTTTTGCCCGAGCAGTATATTTGGAAAAATAGAACTGTATTTTCAAATTATGCACTTAGTGTCGGTCATGAGACTGATTTAGGTGTTTTGCGAGACACCATATCTAATAAATCGAAGGAGTATGTTGAAACATATGATGCTGTTCTAAATTCAGGATCAGCTTATTATTGCAATATGTTGATTTGTTCTAAGCAACTATTTGACTCGTACTGCGAATGGTTATTTAAGATTCTCTTTGAATTCGAGAATATTGTTGATCTTAGTGACTATTCAAAGTCGCAAAAACGTATTTTTGGTTATGTCTCAGAGATTTTATTGAATGTCTGGCTAATTAAAAACCAGAATACCGTCAAAACGTTTCCTATGATCAATTCAGAGGAACCAAGCGCTTTAAAAGTATTGAGGCATATTAAGCAGGGGAAATATAATATGCCCTATACACCTGATTGGTTAAAAACTAAATAACAGCTCTATTTTTGAATCGTTATGAATCTATTTCAGAGCCTGTTACTGATATTAAGATAAAGGTCCCTATGAGCCCAAGATTACCACGCAGGTTGTGTCTCCATACTCTTGCCTTATTCAAATTAATTGGTACTTGAATGGTGCTGCAGCTTTTTAATTGAATGTAGCTATTGAGATGAGTTATTTGTTTTTTACTTAACATGGAGCCATAAACTTCTTTGAAAGACTCAGCCTGCTCAATAGTTTTAATCGTATCGGCTTTTAGCTTTTCTATCTGATGTATAGAATTGCATAAAGATTTTTCTTGTGCACCAAGAGTATTGTTTTCGTGTTGACGATAACAAATTGTTTGATTGTCTATGAAGCCGATACGTCCAAATGCCGATGCGATTAACGAGCACCACCAATCATGCATGCAAATGTAGCGATCATCATTCGTTAATTTGATCAGGTCTCTTAGGCTGTCATTAATTAGCATAGTGCATCCAGTAACATTTGCCGTTGCAATATGAAATTCGAAGGTTGAGGTGTTTGGATTAATACCTGAATACTTATAGAAAGAATCGGCAATGCGATTTAATTTACTGTCAACCACTCTTAAATCAGTATGAATGAGGATCGGGGTGTCAGGGGACATCGCCTCTTCTTGTATCATAGCGCTGAGGCATGTGGTTATTTTATCTGAATCCCACACGTCATCTTGATCGGAACACATGACGTATTTGCTGGTAGTTATCTTTAATAGCGATAAGAAATGTGTGCCCGCATTACCGAAGGCTGAATCTTTTAATACAACCTTGATTCTATTATCTTTAGCAGCGTAGCGATTGATGATCTCTACGCTGTCATCATTTGAATTATCGTCCGAAATGAGTAGTTGCCAGTTTTTATAATCCTGGTTGATAATCGATTCTATTTGTTCTTTCAAATAGAGAGATCCGTTATAAACGGCCATTACGATTTGAACTTGGGGGGGATTTTGTATTTGCAACTTAAATTTTTCCAATCAAAAATAGGAACCTGAGGCAAAATTCACTTATATAAGTTGGTCTTAGTCGATGTGGGAACAGCGCTTTTTTGAGCTGGCTTGGTATGCCTTTTGCTTCAGTGAACAGGTTTAGTGCTTCCAATTCATCGTTATTTAATTTATCGTTAAAACAATTCTTAAAATGTGAAAGTTTTTCTGCTTCAATTTGTGCCTTTGTGCCAAACAACTCCTCTTTAATAAAATACTTGAATAAATCAATCAAGTGGTTATCAGAAGCGGTTACGGCTGCGTCATGCCTGATATGCTTTGCTGTAGGTCTTTTATCGTAAACCAGCTGGCCTAGTGCGCAGGCACAGCGTATTATCCATCTGTCGTGCATTTCGTCGCCTGGATTAACATTTTTAATAAACTGGTTAAATGCTTCACGGTTAAATGCGATAGTGAAACCAAGTCCTAGTGTGTAAAATAAGCTGTGATAAAAATCGCAGTTCTTAGTTTGGTCGGAAGAATAGCGGATGTGATTTAAATTGGAGTCGCAATACTCAAAAGAAGAGAAGTACACCTTAGGAATATCATTGTGCTGATCATTTAATAACTTGATGGCATACTCTATTTTTTGTTTCTCCCAGTAATCGTCCTGATCAGCATAGAAATAATAGCCATAAGTAGACGGAATCCTCCGCAAAATCTCATAGAAGCTGCCGGGGACTCCAAGATTTTGATTGTCGCTATCTAGTAATGTAAAGTTATCTTTGTCTTTAATAAAAGACTTAATCATTTCAACGGTGCTATCCGTGGAGCCGTCATCTCTGATGAATACATCTATATTGTTGTAGGACTGATTGTTAATCGAGACTAGAGTCTCATTGATAAACTTAGCCCCGTTATAGGTTGGCAAAATGACGCACGCCTTGTTCTTATCGGGATTCATCTTGCCTCCTTTTCTTTGCTCGAACTTTCATGAATAAAGGAATAAGCGAGGTGATGGCTTTGTATCTCGCGGAAGGAAAGGGCGAAGTAATTGTATTGAACAAACCCCATGCCTTGTAGTACTGCTCCCAGCCATATTCGATTGGAGCTTCAGACCAAGGGGTTTGTCTAAGATAATAGAAATAGTCTGAAGAGAACCTATGGGTGTTTCCAGCTCGCCAAGGTCGATCTTCTCCGAGAAAATGAACTATAGCCGGATTTGCTCTTGCATGTTCGAATGCTATTTTGCTGCAGAAGTTTGGCATAAGTTTATTTAAATATTCAAATGGATAGTAATCGAATATATTTGAATAATTATAAGAAATTGACATTACTTTGATGTCGTCCTTGAGATAGACGTTTAAGGCATCCTGATCGTTTGCGAACAACTTCTCTTTATTCTGTTTGCAGAAATTTAGTATTCCTTTCTCCATGTCGTTATCCCTCCATTTTTTCAAATTAAAGAGAACGACACCGGCATTGCAATATGGATAGGAGCCAATGCCGAGGCTTGTTCTTCTATTTCTGTCTGCTGTGGGTTCCGGTGCCATGGCAATAGTCTTTCCATCTAGGTCAGCTTGCCAGAGTCCCCTTAAAGATGACCTGCAAATTGTGTCAGCGTCTAAGTAAATGACCCTTTCAATTTTATTCGGAAGATAATTGTCTAGCAGGAGTCGTGCAAGGACAATCTCATTCCATCCCGTTGTGTCGAATTCAAATGCAATCCTGTCTTTAAAATCGCTGATGTCAATGATGATTACATCGCATAGCTCATCAGAGAAAAAGTCTGTTAAGTTGTTAACATTTGCTTTACTTAAACCCATCGATAATATATAGAAATTCAAATGGATATTAGGGTTGTTTTGTTTTACTGATTGAATATTCGCGGCCAATTGAGGAACAAAATTGTTATCAATCGTATAAACGAGATTCATCAAGTTATCTCCAATAACACTTGTATAGTTGTTCTAGAATATTTTACAGTTGTTAGACTTTCAGGGAGCGGAATTGTATAGCAAATACAATCATACCTTTGTTGTTTGCGCGTATGGAAAATCGCCTTATTTGATTGACTGCGTTGAATCACTTTTAAATCAATCCATACAATCTAATGTCATTATCTCGACAAGCACTCCTAACGATCTAATCGCTTCGGTTGCTGATCGTTACGGTTTGCCTTTATTTATCAATGAAGGTGCTGCGGGTATAGCTCATGACTGGAATTGCGCTGTCAATCATTGTTCAACTGAGCTAATTACTATTGCGCATCAAGACGATGTCTACTCTTGCTCATATGTCGAAAGTATGCTCGAGCGAGTGAATCAGAGCCGCAAACCTTTGATTTTCTTTACGGATTATGAGGAGCTTCGCGATGGCTCGGTTTGCTCGTCGAGTTTGCTTCTAAACATAAAAAGGATTTTATTGTTTCCCCTGAAAAGTAAACAATTATCTTCGAAAAAGTTTGTAAAACGCCTTTCTCTTTCTTTTGGGTCATCAATCTGTTGTCCATCGGTGACCTTAGTTCTGCCCAATTTAAAAACTCCGATTTTTAAGGAAGGCTTTAAATCGAATTTGGATTGGGAAGCATGGGAGCATATTTCTCAACTGGATGGAGACTTCTGCTATTGTTCAGAAAAACTCACAAGGCATAGAATTCATTCTGAATCTGAAACGTCTGCACTTATTAAAGATAATACGCGCACTACGGAAGATTACTTGATGCTTCGACAGTTTTGGCCAGATAAGATCGCGCGTTTAATCAATGTTTTATACTCGAAAGGCCAAAATAGTAATACTTTATAAAATTGTTCCAGCGGAGGTATTTATATGAAAGGCATCATCCTCGCCGGCGGGTCTGGCACGCGCCTGTACCCGCTCACGCTCGTGACCTCCAAGCAGCTGCTTCCGGTCTACGACAAGCCCATGATCTACTACCCGCTTAGCACCCTCATGCTGGCGGGCATCCGGGACATCCTGGTCATCTCCACGCCGACCGACCTGCCCAACTTCGAGCGCCTGCTCGGGGACGGCTCGCGCTACGGCGTGAACCTATTCTACGCCGAGCAGCCGAGCCCCGACGGTCTGGCCCAGGCCTTCACGATCGGCGAGGAGTTCATCGCCGGCGAGCCGTGCGCCCTGGTGCTCGGCGATAACATCTTCTACGGAAACGGCCTCAGCCGCCACCTGACGCGCGCCGTCCAGAACGCCGAGTCGGGCCGCGCCACGGTCTTCGGCTACCACGTGGACGACCCCGAGCGCTTCGGCGTCGTGGAGTTCGACGGCGAGGGGAGGGCCGTCTCCATCGAGGAGAAGCCCGCGGAGCCCAAGAGCTCCTACGCCGTCACCGGACTGTACTTCTACCCGGGCGACGTGGCCGCCAAGGCGCATGGGGTGGAGCCCTCGGCCCGCGGCGAGCTGGAGATCACCACGCTCAACCAGATGTACCTGGAGGAGGGGACGCTGTCCGTGGTGACCTTGGGCCGCGGCTACGCGTGGCTGGACACCGGCACCATGGAGAGCCTCCACGAGGCCGCGGAGTTCGTCCGCGCCGTGGAGCACTCCCAGGACCTGCCGGTCTCGGTCCCCGAGGAGATCGCCTGGGAGAACGGCTGGATCTCCACCGAGGGGCTCAAGGAGGCCGCGAAGGCCTACGGCAAGTCGGTCTACGGGCGGCACCTGAAGAAGGTCGCCGCCGGCGAGATCGTCAACAGCCCGCGCGAATACTAATCCGATTAAATGGGAGATAGAAACATGTCTGAAGAGCTCTTCGAGCCCAGGAACATCATCGTCACGGGCGGCTGCGGCTTCATCGGCAGCAACTTCGTGCACTACGTCGTAGACAACCACCCGGGCGTACATGTCACCGTCCTGGACAAGCTGACCTACGCCGGCAACCCCGAGAACATCGCCGGGCTGCCCTCCGACCGCGTGGAGCTCGTCGTGGGCGACATCTGCGACGCCGGGCTGCTGGACAGGCTGGTCCCCGGCCACGACGCGATCGTGCACTACGCCGCCGAGAGCCACAACGACAACTCCATCGCCGACCCGGAGCCCTTCCTGCGCACCAACGTCGAGGGCACCTTCCGCCTGCTGGAGGCCGTCCGCAAATACGGCGTCCGCTACCACCACGTCTCCACCGACGAGGTCTACGGCGACCTGGCGCTCGACGACCCCGCCAGGTTCACGGAGGAGACGCCGTACCGCCCGAGCAGCCCGTACTCGAGCACCAAGGCGTCCTCCGACATGCTCGTGCGCGCATGGACCCGCACCTACGGCCTTCGCGCCACGATCTCCAACTGCTCCAACAACTACGGACCCTACCAGCACGTGGAGAAGTTCATCCCCAGGCAGATCACCAACATCGTTGACGGCGTCCGTCCCAAGCTCTACGGCAAGGGCGAGAACGTCCGCGACTGGATCCACACCGAGGACCACTCCTCGGCCGTCTGGGACATCCTCACCAAGGGCCGCATGGGGGAGACCTACCTCATCGGGGCCAATGGGGAGAGGGACAACATCACGGTCCTGCGCATGATCCTTACGGCCATGGGCCGCGACCCCGAGGACTTCGACTGGGTCGCCGACCGCCCCGGCCACGACCGCCGCTATGCCATCGACTCCACCAAGCTGCGGCGCGAGCTGGGCTGGAGGCCGGTGCACACCGACTTCGCCGGGGGCCTGAAGCAGACCATCGACTGGTACGTCGAGAACGAGTCCTGGTGGCGCCCGGCCAAGGAGGCCACCGAGGCGCGCTACCGCGCCCAGGGGCAGTAGGAGGGGAGAGTCATGGCAGACATCGCATTCGAGAAGGACCTCTCCGTCGCGGAGACCGGCATCGGGGGCCTGAAGGTCGTCGACCTCGCCGTCCACGGCGACTCGCGCGGCTGGTTCAAGGAGAACTGGCAGCGCGCCAAGATGACCGAACTCGGCATCCCCGACCTCCGCGTCGTCCAGAACAACGTCTCCTACAACGACAGCCGCGGCGTCACCCGCGGCATCCACGCTGAGCCCTGGGACAAGTTTATCTCGGTGGCCCGCGGCTCGGTCTTCGGCGCATGGGTCGACCTGCGCGAGGGCAGCGAGACCTTCGGCAAGGTGTTCACCTGCACCCTGGACCCGAGCAAGGCCATCTACGTCCCGCGCGGCGTGGGCAACTCCTTCCAGGCCCTGGAGGACGGCACCGCCTACACCTACCTGGTGGACGCCCACTGGTCCCTTGAATTGAAGAAGACCTACACCTTCGTGAACCTCGCCGACCCGGAGCTCGCCATCGAGTGGCCGATCCCTCTCGACCAGGCCACCGTATCAGAGGCCGACCTGAACCACCCGATGCTCAAGGACGTCGTCCCCATGGCGCCGAAGCGCACCCTCGTCACCGGCTGCAACGGCCAGCTGGGCCATGCGGTGCGCGCGCTCGCCGAGGAGCGCGGCGTCGCCAAGGACTTCGACTTCTGCGACATCGACACCTTCGACATGTCCGACCCGGACGCCTATTCGCAGTACGACTGGTCGCTCTACGGCACGGTCATCAACTGCGGCGCCTACACGGCCGTGGACAGGGCCGAGGCCCCCGAGGGCCGCGTGACCGCCTGGAAGGCCAACGCGACGGGGCCCGCGCTTCTCGCACGCACCTGCGCCGGGCACGGGATCACGCTCGTGCACGTCTCCTCCGACTACGTCTTCGACGGCACGGCCGAGGTGCATGACGAGGACGAGCCGTTCTCCCCGCTGTCCGTCTACGGCCAGACCAAGGCCGCCGGCGACATCGCCGTGGCCGGGTGCCCGCACCACTACATCATGCGCAGCTCCTGGGTCATCGGCGAGGGGCACAACTTCGTCAAGACGATGAAGTGCCTGTCCGACCGCGTCGCCGACCCGGACGACAAGCTCGAGCAGGTCACCGTGGTCGACGACCAGCTGGGCCGCCTGACCTTCACGCGCGACATGGCCGAGGCCATCTTCCACGTGCTGGGGACGCACGCCCCCTACGGCACCTACGACTGCACCGGATCCGGCACGGTGAAGTCCTGGGCGGACATCGCACGCGCCGTCTTCGAGGCCGCCAACGGCAATGGGGAGAAGGTCGTGCCGGTATCGACCGCCGACTACTACGCGAGCGCCGAGGGCCCCGTCGCACCGCGCCCGGTCCACTCCGCGCTCGACCTGTCCGGGCTCGAGTCGGTCGGGTTCCACATGCCCGACTGGGAGGAAGAGCTGGGGGAGTATCTCAAGCTGTGTTAGTTTGACATTTCGATTATCTTGAACTTCTGGTATAGGGATGAGGCTGGCTCGCCCCTATACCAATTTTAATAGTGCGAATTAAATTGATTGTTCAACGATGCAATCTCACTCGATTCTATTCAAGTAATTCATGGCTCTTGTTGTGGTCGGAACTGACATAAACCTTTGCCCAGCCGCTCTGAATGGTTGGTGAACCGAGCTGTGGCTACTCATCAGCGTTTATGTTTTCCAGGTTTCTCTGTCTATCACTCTCTTCTGCGTAAAAACAGTTTCTAGCAATCTAACAGATTGTTGCTAATTTCAATTAGTAGTTCTACTCACTAATTGAAATTATCTTCCGCTCGAATTATGTTCGTGAGCCAGCTCTTTGTTGTTACGCATGTTCTTTAAACTCGGACGTCCATCCTGCAGCCGTCTTTGAGTGCTTGTTCGGAATCTCTTTGATACTAGCCTGGCAAATGTAAGTGAGGCGAAGAGATGATGTCTACTATGCGGGCGTCCGTGCGCATCCTTTCGTCTGGTGTAATGCAGCCTCCACCTATTTATAATTATCGTATGACTTGGTTTCTCATAAGATATATTGAATGGATGTTCAGGTTCTATTGATTTGTCACGAGAGAATGGTGTTTGATTGTCGTCTAAATCGAATGTGCTTATTGCGATTCCTGCATATAATGAAGAGGAGTGCATTGAAAGCACGGTTAACGAGCTCCGTTCGGTTGCTTCAGGGTTTGACTTCATTATTATCAATGATGGTTCACGCGATCGAACGGGTGAGATTTGCGGTTCGTTGAGCTGCAAGGTTATTACAATGCCAATTAACTGCGGGCTGACCGTTGGTTTTCAGACTGCGGCTCGATATGCCATCGATCATGGTTACGACTATATGATTCAGTTTGATGCAGATGGGCAACATCGACCGGAATATATAGCTGCTTTAGTTGAGAAAGCTGAAACATCTGGTTCCGATATTGTTATTGGCTCGAGGTTCCTAACTGTTCGCAAAGACAAATCGATGCGTATGATAGGTTCGCGAATGATTACCGTTCTAATCAAGATGTTGACCGGTCGTCGTATCAGCGATCCCACATCAGGTTTTAGGTTATTTAGTAGTTCTGTACTCAAAGAATACTATTACGACAACACTCTCAATCCTGAGCCAGAATCAATCGCGTTGTTTTTAAAGCAAGGGTACCTGGTTTCCGAGGTCCAAGTATCAATGCGTGAGCGCCAAGGTGGCGAGAGCTATTTAAATCCAGTTAAGTCGATTCAGTATATGCTTCGAGTGTTTGCTACGCTGCTAGTAGTTCAATGGTTTAGGTGATATAAAATGACTCTTACATTGCGGGCGCTGCTTATTTTTTTTGCTGCCCTGGTGTTCTTTTTCGTTATCCGCAAATTGAAGAAGTCCCAGATGCGGGTTCTTGATTCCATGTTCTGGCTTTTATTCAGCTTAAGCTTTGTGTTATTTGGCATTTTTCCTGAGATAGCGCTTTTTATTTCTTCTGAACTTGGCTTTGTCTCAGCTTCAAATTTTGTATTTCTTTATGTTATTGCCGTCCTCGTGGTAAGGGACTTTTCGAATTGTCTGCGCCTTTCGAAGCAAGAGGAGCGCATTAATGGCCTGGCTCAGTCAATTGCGCTTGATAGCGATGATTCTTAGGATTGACTTATTAATAACGAGTGTTTCGTTTTATATTCGGTAGCCAAACTGTCTTTCTCGTTGACTCAAATCATGAAAACGTGTCGTCTAACGTATGCATTGCTAGGCTGGTAATTTATTTATGTGGATACCTTTCTTTATATCCTCACTATTTCTCTTGCTTCTCTTAGAGGTTCCAGGTTTTGTGCTTTCACGCATGATGCGATTCTGCCGACTTGATTCGATCTTAATCGCACCGTTGTTTTCAATCGCCTTGCTTGAAATAGTGAGTATTGTTATTTCAAAGCTTGGAATATTCGCCACTTGGGTGAACCTGTGTCTTATCAGTTTTATTCTTGCTGCAATATTCTTGTCTTGCAGATTAATCGATTGCTCTCGAAAAGCTACTATGACAGAGTCCTTTTTTGGTCATTCAAATTGGGTTGTTTTGTTTCTGTACTGTGGCGTAGCTTTTGTTGTTGCAACGAAAATTTTTCTACTACCACTGGACGGGCCATCATCTTTCATTCAAGATTCTGATAACTCATTTCATCTCGCTGTTATTCGATCTTTTTTAGATGTCGGTGATTTTTCGACTTTCAATGTCGGCCTATATCATGATGTGCCGTCTAGCTCTATTCTTTCAATTGCTAACGGCTTTTATCCTGCGGCTTGGCATTTGCTTGCTGCTCTTGTTGCAAGCTTTTCTGGACAGGATGTTGCGTTTGCGGCTAACGTTACTAATTATGTAATGGTACTATTCGTTTTTCCATCAAGCGTGTTGTTGTTTTTTAAAACGGTATTTCGCGATGACCTTGGTGTTGTTGTTGCGGGGGCGCTGGTTCTGTTCGCATTTAATAGCTTTCCCTGGGGTACTTTAATTTCAGTGTCGGGCCCTTTGTTCCCTAACACTTTGGGTCTCATGTTCGTACCGGCTTGTGCAGCCATATTTATTAATTTCTTCAGTGGATGTACGAAGCAGTTCGCCCTGAGTTATGTCTTTGCGTTTTTAGCTGGCGTACTTACGCTTTATTTTTCTCATCCAAATGCAGTATTTACAATGGCTGTCCTTCTTGCGCCTTATGTTGTTTTGCGGTTTTCGAGTTGGTATATTGGAAAGAAACAACATGCGGATTCTGCCGTGTCTCTTTCTGTGAGATTAATCTCCCTCGCGATTCCTTCTTTATTTATTCTAGTTATTTGGATCGTCTGTTTTATTAATCCAGCTTTAAGTAACACCGTTTCTTTTACTTGGGGTATAACCGCCTCGCATTTACAGGCCATAGTTAATGTTCTGTCGCTTTCTTTTCGACTTCCGGCTGGTAATTATCTTCTTGCTATATTCGTGGCAATTGGTTTCTTTGTCTTGCTTCGCAACAACGAGTGCTCGTGGCTTTGTTTCTCATATCTGATTGCTGCCGCCATTTATATAGTCGGAGCATCATCTTCGGGTTTTATAAAGCACTTCCTTGCGGGTTTTTGGTATACCGATCCGTACCGTTTGGGCGCATGTGCCGGTCTTATGGCAATTCCTTTGGCTGCTGCTGGCCTTGCGACTTTCTTTTCGCTTGCTGTGAAGGTATTTGACAGACTTGGATACGAACTTTGGGCGAAGTTCTTAGCCTGCGCTGTATGTCTTATTTTCACTTGGTGTGCTCTTTATATTAATGATTTCGATTTACCCGGATTTGGACGGGTATACACGGGTTTGGGTGATTATCACGCCTGTTCTATGCTTTCGAATGATTCGAAGCGCGACAACTTGTTTGATCCCAGAGAGCGACTTTTTTGTAAGCGTGTAGCTGAGTTTCTCGAAAATGATGATGGGTTGATATATAACAACGCAGATGACGGCAGCGCTTTCGCATATCCTTTATACGATTTAAACCTTCTTTACCGTCGGTCTGCTGCAGAGATGCTCGGTAATGAGACGTGTGATAACCAAACGCTGAGGTTGCATCTCGACAAGCTTGCTACAAATAGAGATGTTCAACGCATCCTTAAAGAGAATGGTATTAAGTACATTCTTAATTTGGACTATGGCGGTGAGATCAACGACGAGCGTTGCTACTACGGTTACTATACTTGGGACAAATGGCAAGGCATTAATTCGATCAAAGATTCGACTCCGGGGCTCAAGCTTCTTATGTCGGAAGACGATATGCGACTTTATGAGATAGATTATTCTTCTTTTAGTTAATTATTCTTTTCGTTTTGGTCAAAGCATCCTCTTAATAGTCTTTAAGGCAAAGTTCCGTTTCTATTCATTTTTAGAGCTTCGCGATAAGCCACTCGTCGATAAGCGGGTGGCTTATTATTTTTGATGTTACTGATTCGTAGGAGTATTGCATGTCTCTAAAAAACACCGTTTATGATGCCGTTAACTCAAATAAGTTTGGTAAAGCGTTCTTAAAGGCTCGTCGCGATCTCCGTGGCGATGAGGCAGTTCGGGCTATTCAGTCTGGTACCCATGACTTTGTCGACCGCAGCAAGGGCAGCGATAAGCTCTGCATTATTCTCGCGGGATATAAGCCGACATTATGGGAAGACGTTTTTGGGCGTATTGCGGCATATGTGCCTTCCGATGTTGACGTATGCGTTATGACCAGCGGGCTTGTGAATGAAGAGCTTAAGCAGATCGCCGCTGATCACGACTGGTCCTATCTGTCGACTTCTGTCAATCATTTATCTGTTGTTCAGAATATTGCGATTGAATGCCATCCGAGGGCTAAGTGGATTTATAAGCTTGATGAGGATATGTTTTTGACTAAGGGCTTCTTTGAGGCAATGCTTGATACCTACAAGGAGCTTGAGTCAAAGACCTTATATAAACCAGCGTTTGTCTCTCCTTTAATTAATGTCAGTTGCTACGGGCATCTTCGCTTGCTAGACAAATTGAATCTTCTGGATGATTTTAGGAATACCGGACTCACGGATATGAAGTATTCCGATGGATTGCACCACAATCGTCAGGTCATTTCTGAGCCTAAGGTTGCTCGTTATATGTGGGGCGAGTCTCAGCCTGTGTTGCGCGATATCGATGCGCTAACAGAGCGCTTCTCGATTGAAAATGAAGGTTTCCAGTATTCTATTTGCCCGATCCGCTATAGCATCGGTGCCATTTTGTTTTCGCGTGACGCCTGGAACGAGTTTGGGCACTTCCCGCTGACTTTTGTCGGAGGTCCGTATGGTCTTGGGGATGATGAGGAGCATATTTGTAACTACGCGTGTTTTACTGGTCGTGTGATGGTGGTAAATGAAAATATTGTTGTAGGCCATCTCGGCTACGGTGGCGCACAAACAAAGACTATGGTTGAGTATCATGCTAATCATCGTGATCAATTTAAGTTAAAGGCATAACGGGGGAATTAATGTCTAAACCCAACATCAAAATCCTAGTCTCATGCCATAAGCCTGTCTGCACGCCTGATTCCGACCTGTATTTACCCGTTCACGTCGGCTCTTTGGGTAAAGAGACTATTCCTGGATGCCAACGCGACGATTGCGGTGAAAACATCTCCGAACGAAATTTCACTTTTTGTGAAATGAGCGGTCAGTATTGGGCTTGGAAAAACTTAGAGGCTGATTATGTTGGCCAATGCCATTACCGACGTTTTTTCAATTTTGATGAGAAGAAATATGAGTCGAACGATCATGCTCAGATTGAGGATGACTGTCTGTCGCCACTCTCAATTAAAAAGTATCAGCTAGCAAACGAGGCTTTGATCAGGGACTGTGTCGAGAAGGTTGACCTTGTACGTGCTCCTTATTGGGATGTGAGGGGAGTTCCCACCCCTTGTGGTCCTAAGAAAACTATAAAGGATCATATGTGTGCCTATGGCCTTGTCACTCAAGCCGAACTGGACCATATGGTTGATATTTGCAAGTTTGTTCAGCCTGATTATGTAGACGAGCTCGTCGCATATCTTAACGGTTCCAAGTATTTGGGCTATAACTGCTTCGTGATGAAGAAGACTCTCTTCGACGAACTCTGTGCGTTTGAGTTTTCGATTCTCCAGCAGTTTGACTCTGAATATGACTATGAGAACAAAACGACTACTCACAAACGTATTTGTGGCTATTTGGGTGAGATTCTATATAGCGTATTCGTCTCTCATATCTCTAAGAGAGGGATTAAGATCGCTGAGCGTCCGCTTGTTTTCTTTGAAGAGACGCCTGCTCCGTTTAATGCTGCTGCCGTCGATAACCAAACGGTTGATATCGTATGGCGCTATGCGGAATCGTCGCCTATTAAATTTGCCGTCGCGCTTGAGAGCTTAATTCGTCAGCTTGACGCGACCAGAAAATATCGATTGCTTCTAATTCATAATTGTCAGTTTAGCTTTGGCGATTGCCTCAACATACTTGAGACTATTCCGGAGAATCTGGAAATCATACAAGCGACTTTCCCGGTAGTTGGACCCAACGACCTCTTTGGTTCTATGGATGCTACCGCAGCGCATATTGTTCTGCCTTTTATACTCCCTCGCATAATGAATTTCGATTTGATTGGTCGCCATCGAGTTCTTTGGGTTGAGGGGTGTGCTTTCTTTAAAAAAGACCCAGCCGAGATCATTAATGGCGTAGAAGATTCACTCGCTGCCGTAAAGAGCGTTTTCCTCGAGAAAGAGCTTAATAAGCCGGCTTCGTCTCGTTTGCGCGACTCATATCTTGCCGCTGCGGATGGTTGGGAGATGAGCGAGGCGTCCGCTCTTATAGTTGATTTGTCTCAGCTTTCTATCATCTGTCCTGAACCATATGAGTTGTACTGTGCCTGTGCATCTGAACTGGGCATCGATCCAAGAGGCGATTTGGCTAAAGAGTTTCAAAAGTATCAGTTGCATAAAAAGAAACCGGGCAGCGCTAAAGATGCTTTCTGCTTACCGCTAAGTGTATTTGCTGTTCGAAGCCTTATGATGCGCAAGCTGAATTTCAGCCTTATCCCGTATTCGAGCAGTATGCCCGTGGCTTCCTTTGAAGAAGTTGGCATGTGGGCCAACGAGTGCACGGCAAAGCGATATAAGGCCTCCGATGAAAGCGGATTGTTGCTCTATTCGTCGGATACGACTCCATTCTCTGAACCGGCGAATGCACTTTGTCGTGATTATTGGCGTTTGGCCAGGTGTATGGATGCGTATGAGTCCCTTTTAGTTACGCTTTCGGAATACCGACCGCTTGGATTAAAGCGGACGTTATTTCCAGTTGGGACAAAGCGACATAAAGTTATATTTAAAATGGTTTCCCTGATTAGGCGATTTAGATAGTTTATATAGTCTATTCAGGCGCTCGTCATAGAGTGGCCGGCATAGAAGATTCGACCGTGCTATTGCAGGGACAATTACACGGTCGTCATAATGAAGTTTAAACACATTTAATGGATTGGTGTTTTGAGTCGAACGCCAATCCATTGATGGCAGCGCCCTATAACTCTTGGTTCTCTAATGCGCGGAGTTGCTCTTTGCTGACATGTTCGCAGTGTGTAGTTATGTCCATCGGAACGCGATAGATATCTCCATATACATCTTCGGTAAACTTTCTTAGATTTTTTGGTGCCTGGCAAAGAATCCGTTCAAATGAAATTGTCTGCGTCGGGAACACTTCTCGCTTTTGGCAAGCCCATTTGTAATCAGACAAAAAGTAGATGTTTTCAATGCCCCACAGCATTCCATTAGTTATTTGGTCATCAATTATTCCCTGGCTCATTTCGATTGACCGATATTTTGCAAACGTTTCTTCTATCCGATTAGCCAGCGGATCAGATGCTGGAATGAATTCCTTTTCTTTCCATTCGCTGTAATATGAAGCGGTTTTCATCTCCGCTATCATTTTCATTCTTAGTCCTAGCTGTTCCTCAAATGCCTTCTTATCGGCGCTTCTGCTTTCTTCAAATATGAATAAGTCTAAAAAACAGGGATTATTAACTTCCTCATACATAAAACGAATTTGCTTACAGAAATTCCAAACATCGTAAACGATTGAGATTCGATACCGTCCGTCAT
Source organism: uncultured bacterium (assembly GCA_905215065.1). Lineage (GTDB taxonomy): Bacteria > Actinomycetota > Coriobacteriia > Coriobacteriales > Coriobacteriaceae > Collinsella. The sequence goes on from CAJMOF010000002.1 coordinate 44,331, forward strand.
TGCTGACAATATTGATAAGTTTGTTAATTTCCGACCTCATCATGCCGAGATCGCTATCGTCATCCCAAGGAATAAAGCCCTGGTGACGGATTGCTCCAAGGAGCGTTCCGAATGCAATCCAGTATTGAAGATTGTTGTCTTTGCATAATGTGTCGAACTCTCCTAGTAGTTTTGCGCATCCTAGTTGCATGGCCCTGAGTCCGCCGTTGGCTTTTGGAAGTGATGTAAAAAAGCGCTTCTTTGCGTCTTGCAGATCTTCGTTGTCGTTTCGGTAAAGCTGCCAAAGCATCGTTTCGATTCTCATCGAAACGCCGTCGTTATCACTTTTAAGCCATTCGGCTCTAAAATTCAGGTTGTCGTTAATACCGTTGTCAGCCTGCTCGATCCTCGCATTGATGGATCGGTTCAGTTCATAGAGTTCATAGACATCTGAGCGAAGATCTCTAATTGCTCGCTTTGATGCGGGAAGATGGTCGGCGATACGTGACAGGATGCTCATTCTGTATCCTTCGTGTTGAGAATAAAGTTCTGTTTAATATAGCCTACGTAGCTCGATGGTTTTTCGACGACTGATTAAATCTGGTTGAGTGGAGCCCGGCTCCCATTAAGCGGTGGATAGCATGATTAAATGCTAAATATAATATGTATACCGCCTTAAAATTTGTGGCATCGCTAGTGATTGCATGCTGTTTTGCTATACACCTGCAGTTCCCATTGTTTTTTCTCAACTTTTGCTACGGAGTCGAGGATGAGGCCGGTTGCCAAGCTCAGCCCGCACAGAAACATGAATGAGGCCGCGAGCATGGCTGTGGGGAAGCGGGGGACTAAGCCGGTTTGGAAGTACTCCGCAACAATTGGGATTCCGAGAGTGAGACCTATGATGGCAAAGATGAATGCAATAAGACTAAAGAACTTGAGTGGACGGTAATCCTTAAAAAGCGTTCCAATCATTGCGATAACTTTAATACCGTCACCTACTGTGTTGAGCTTGGACTCAGAGCCTATGGGCCTATCACGGTATTCAACCGGTACGTCTTTAATACGCCAGCGATGGTCGACGGCATGGATGGAGAGCTCGGTTTCAATTTGGAAGCCCTCACTCAAGACGGGGAAGGTCTTTACGAAAGGCTTGCTCATGGCTCTATAGCCTGTCATAACGTCGTCAAAGCTGTAGCCGTATATCCATTTAATCATGGCGCGAACGAGGTTATTCCCAAAGCCGTGAAATGCTCGTTTGTTCTCTTCGGCATAGGTTCCGTTGGAGAGGCGATCGCCGACGGTCATGTCTGCCTCGCCATTAAGTATGGGCTCACAGAGCGATTTGGCGGCTTCAGCGGGGTACGTGTCGTCTCCATCAACCATCAAGTAGCAATCGGCGTCGATATCGCGAAACATTTGGCGGCAGACGTTGCCTTTGCCCTGCCTTGGTTCATGTCGCACTGTGGCCCCGTGCTGTTTGGCTATCTGTGCCGTATTGTCGGCGGAATTGTTGTCGTAAACGTATACTGTTGCGTCTGGCAATTCGCGGTGAAAGTCATCGACAACTTTGCCGATCGTTAATGCTTCATTGTAGCAAGGGATAATGACGGCGATATTCGAATAGTCCATATAGGACCTCCTTTAATGACTCAACTGTTCGAAAGTATAACCATCACCTATCCCTTTGATTAGATATGGGTTAGTTCTCCAGATTTTTTGCGGTGGGTTATCGTCTACGCGGGAGGGCTATACTTTCCACTGTTATGTTTTGCGAGACAAGGAGATGGTCCGTGGCTGACAATCTTGAGAGTCAGAAAGCGGTGGCTAAACCGGCCTCTCACGCTAAAAATGATTTTGAGAAGGATAAATTTATCCTTAGGCAGCTGGTTACCAAGGATTTTAAGATTAAGTATCGGCGCAGCGTTTTGGGCGTAGCTTGGTCCGTGCTCAATCCCTTGTTGATGATGATTGTCATGTCGATTGTTTTTTCAACAATCTTTGCCCAAGGGCGCAATGGCTCCATTACGCCTGAGATGTATCCGCTTTACCTGATCGTCGGTAACGTGACGTTTTCTGTCATGTCCGAGTCGACGAACCAAGCGCTTATGTCCATCATTTGGGCTTCCTCGCTGCTTAAGAAGGTTAAGGTGCACCGCTGGGTCTTTCCGGTGCAGAAGGTGCTGTTCTCGCTCGTTAACTTCGCCTTCTCTTTGGTTGCTGTCGCCTTGGTTATGCTTTGGTTCCATGTGGTTCCTAGTTGGCATTTAATTCTCTTGCCGGTGTGTTTGCTGCTTCTTATGTGCTTCTGCATGGGTTTGGGCATGATGCTGTCTGCGCTGGCGGTCTTTTTCCGTGATGTTATGCACCTTTGGACCGTTGTTATCACCGCGTGGATGTACCTGACGCCGATCTTCTGGACCACCGATTACATCAGCCATATGGCTCATTGGATTCAGGTGTTGGTGGTTGTGAACCCCATGTACAACTATCTCCAGTTTATGCGTGACATCTTCCTGTTCAATACCGTGCCTTCTTCGCTTACGTTTGGCCTATGTGCTGTCTGGGCTGTTCTTGCCCTTGCCATTGGCTATACCGTGTTCCACAAGACCGAGCACAAGTTTATTCTCTACATCTAAGGAGTGCTGTTCATGACTGAATCTGCTATTGATTACAGCAAGCAGCCCCTTGCTGTTGAGGTCAAAGACGTCACCATGATCTTTAACATGGCGTCTGAGTCGCTTACAAACCTCAAGGAGTACTTTATTAAGCTCGCAAAGCACGAGCTGTTCTTTGAGGAATTCCGTGCGCTTAAGCATATTTCGTTTGATGTGCATCGCGGCGAGGTCGTTGGCCTTGTTGGAACTAACGGTTCCGGCAAGTCTACGATGCTTAAGATCATCGCTGGCGTTTTGGAGCCCAGCGAAGGTGAGGTTAAGGTTCACGGCAATATTGCGCCGCTGATTGAGCTTGGTGCTGGTTTCGATCCCGAGCTTACCGCTCGTGAGAATATTTACCTTAACGGTGCGCTGCTTGGATATACCAAGGAGTTTATTGACGCTAGCTTTGACGAGATTATCGAGTTCGCTGAGCTCAAAGATTTTGTCGACATGCCCCTGAAGAATTTCTCTTCGGGTATGGTTGCGCGCATTGCATTTGCTATCGCTACGATTACCGAGCCGGATATTCTGATCGTTGATGAGACGCTTTCTGTCGGTGATGTCTTTTTCCAGCAGAAGTGCGAGCGCCGTATTCAGCACTTTATCGAAAGTGGCGACGTTACGGTCTTATTCGTTTCTCACTCCATGGAACAGGTTGAGCGTATTTGCCAGCGTGCTGTATGGATCGAGAAGGGCGACCTGCGTATGGATGGCCCCGTGGATGAGGTCTGCAAGGCATACCACGACCAGTTCAAGTAGGTTATAATTTATGCGCCGTGTGAACTTGTGCCCGCTTGGACGCGCGACATTATGCTCCATTAGCTCAGTTGGATAGAGCAGGGGACTTCTAATCCCAAGGTCGACGGTTCGAATCCGCCATGGAGCACCAAAAGAGTTTTTGAAGACCCGGTTATCATGCCGGGTCTTTGCTGTACAAGCGTTCAGTCGTGATATTGTTTAACATGGGCTGTAAGGCATGGGGATGACTTGTAGCCTTATTTCGATAGTGGTTGCATGCTTGGTTGCGAGGCTTATAGGATAATAAGTGTGTCCGCTTCCTTTTCGGCACCCCTTGCCATGGCGGTCGTCGCCGCTGAGGATGCCGCCTTGACCTTGTTCCTTTTAAATATGTGATGGGGAGATAATCCGCTGCTTACCCGTTGTGCTCCTTGTAAAGCTCGAGCGCCTTCTTAAGGTAAGTTTTGGCATAATGGTAGTAGATATGGGACCACTCGCCAACGTTATCGCCTTCTGCCTCTTTAAGCAGCGCCCATGTGTACCAGCACCAGCCCGCCATGCCCACCTGGCCCAGGTTGTGACGCCATTCTGCATCGGTTGGCTTGCGGCTGAAGTAATGCTCTAGTGCCCTGCACATTTTCTTCTCGGTTAACTGTTCACAAACACAGAATGTTCCAAAATCGTTGGCATAGTCGCTCATACCGGCGTATTCCCAGTCAATGAGATCGACATGGCCGTCGCCGCTTACGAGGAAGTTGAGACTAAAGAAATCGTTGTGGCAGAGGACTGGATCGCCACCGTCGGCAATGAGCATTCTGTTCAGTTCGGCTGCCTGCGTGTCCATCTCGGGCAAATCCGGCACATCGATGAGCCCGTGTTTTAGAATGGCACGTTCGTAGCCCCTTCCCTCTTCATAGAAGCTAAAACAGCGATTAACTTTTGCACCGCTATCGTGAAGACTGCGGGCCATTTGCATGGCTTGGGCCAATTGGGCGTCGTCGTGAACGTCGAGGTTTCTACAATTCTTCACAAATCGTGACACCTTCCAGCCGCGGCGGGGATTCGCAAAAACAAAGGTGGAGTCAAGGCCGAGCGTGCGTGCAGTCTCGAGTGCGGTTTTTTCGGCTTTGCGGTCTACAAGGAGCTCGGTTCCTACGCCGGGGTGTCGGTAGACCCACTCGCCGTCATCGGTCGTAAAGTGGCAGCTGAGGTTCGTAAGTCCCTGTTTGAGCGGATAGACGTCGCGAATTTCGGATTTATCGCATCCCAAGACGGCAGCGATGTTGTCGAAAATCTCGGAATCAAGGTTTTCGATGAAAAGAGGGTCGAAGTTGCGCAGCTCGTCGAGTGAGTCGAACTCGTGGATGGTAGGCGGGTCGTACCTGCGGATTTGCATGTCAAGCTCGTTGATATGATCGGCATAGAGATCTTCCCAGAGTTTGTTGCGGGTTTGGGGGAGGTCGTATTCTGCCTCAAGAATCTCTCGAAAACGAGTTGAGAACTCTCGATCGAAATAAGCGTGGCCAATCATATACCATGCATCGGACCCGCCGACCCTAACTTTGGTGATGCGGTCGTGGGTGTCGGTTTCCAGGCACCATTCAGGTGTCTGGCCCTGGTTGAACTCGGCTGAGTAGTAGGCCTTCCAGGCATGGTCTGTGAAAGGGTTCTTCTCGAAATAGTTGTCCGAGGAGCAGATGTACGTATTGCCCAACATCTCACGCACGAGCATAATCGAGGAATTGTTATTGCGCTCAGCGTAGGCGCAATTCACGATGACCTTAACGCCGTATTTGTCCTCGAGGTAGTAGAAGGACTCCTTCTTGTATCCCACAACGACGACGATGTCGAAAATCCTGGCTTCGTGTAGCTGTTCAATTTGGCGCTCGATCAGGACTTCGCCACGAACTTTGAGAAGTCCCTTGGGGCGTTCATAGGAGATGGGGGCGAAGCGACTGGAGAGGCCTGCCGCAAGGATAACAGCATTGTCCACGGCGTAGGGTTTTAGCGCGGTCATGCCCTTAGGCGTGAGACGGGCGTCCTTGATGAGGCCGGCTTCTGAGAGGTCTATTACGGCGGCATTTGCCGCTGTAAGCCCAATCTCGCACTCGCTCGCAAGTTGTTGTTGCGTAATGCCGGGACGTCTGCTCAGGGCATAGAGAACGTTAAACTGTTTATGCGTAAGCTGCATTAATGGTTCCTTTGCGTTCGGTTTTGTCAGATGCTATCGCGAACCTGAACAGCTGAAGGCATTACTTTCCGTTTTACTATCCATTGGAGGGTTCGAGCAAATGTCATTTGTTCGAACCCTCCAATGCGTGAGCGGGGGAGACTTTTATCAAAAAGGCGTTATGGACTGTTATGCGCAACTCTTAAACCAAATGTCGTCTAGCATTCAGAGTAGCCGGCAATTATTAATGCTTAATCCTACGCCTCCGTGGGCTCCACACCTAGCTCGTTGCGGACGAGTTCGAATGCCGCGGCGATGGCCTTGTCCATGTCGTAGTACTTGTAGCCGCCCAGACGACCGGCGAAGACCACGTCGCCCTCCTGCGCCGCCAGCTCCTCGTACTGCCTGTACAGGGCCTCGTTCCTGGCGTCGTTGATGGGATAGTAGGGCTCGTCGCCGGGCTTCCAGTCTGCCGGGTATTCGCGCGTGATGACGGTCTTGTCCTGCGTGCCGAACTCGAAGTGCTTGTGCTCGATGATACGGGTGTAGGGGACCTCGCGCTCGGTGTAGTTGACCACGGCCACGCCCTGGTGGTCCTGCTCGTTGAGCGTCTCGGTCTCAAAGCGCAGGCTGCGGTACTCGAGCGTGCCCAGCTTAAAGTCGTAGAACGCGTCGATGGGGCCGCAGTAGATCGTCTTGGCGGCGATATCGGGCTCGGCGGCGACCAGCTCCTTGTACTCCACGCCGCAGCGCACCTCGATGCCCTCGAGCATGTTGGCGACCATCTTGGTGTAGCCGCCCACGGGGATGCCCTGGTAGCGGTCGTTGAAGTAGTTGTTGTCGTAGGTGAAGCGGCAGGGGAGGCGCTTTATGATGCTCGCGGGCAGGTCCTTGCAGTCGCGGCCCCACTGCTTCTCGGTGTAGCCCTTCACGAGCGTCTCGAAGATGTCGCGGCCGACGAGCGACAGCGCCTGCTCCTCGAGGTTCTGCGGCTCTCCGATGTTCTCGGCGGCCACCTGCTCGGCGATCTTGGCGCGGGCGTCCGCCGGCGTGACGACGCCCGGCCACATCTTGGCGAAGGTGTTCATGTTGAAGGGCATGTTGTACATGTTGCCGTGGAAGTTGGCTACCGGCGAGTTGACGTAGCTGTTGAACTCGGCGAAGCGGTTGACGTAGTCCCAGACGTCCCTCATGGAGGTGTGGAAGATGTGCGCGCCGTAGCGGTGGACCTGGATGCCCTCGACGTCCTCGGTGTAGACGTTGCCGGCGATGTGGTCGCGGCGGTCGATGACCAGGACCGACTTGCCGGCGCGCCTGGCGGCATTGGCAAAGACGGCGCCAGAGAGGCCGGCGCCGACGACTAGGTAATCGTACTGGGACATGGATATGCTCCTTTGCATGTCAATCGAACAGCTACTTAAGCTTTGGGACAAACAAACCTGATTATTTAGTCCCATGGATTAGTGTAGCAGATACTCTTTCAGCAGCTCCAGTGCGTGGGCGTAGCCCATCAGGCCTTCGCCCGTAATGGTGGCGAAGCAGGCCAGGCGGGCGTAGCTTATCTGGCGGAAGTCCTCGCGGGTCTCGACGGCGCTTATGTGGACCTCCACAGCCGGGATGGCGACGGCCTTGAGGGCGTCGAGGATCGCGACGCTCGTGTGCGTGTAAGCCGCCGGGTTGATGACGATGCCGTCGACCTTGCCGTAGGCCTCCTGGATCTTGTCGACGATGCTGCCCTCGTGGTTGGACTGGAAAACCTCGACCTCGTCGAAGCCCTGTGAGGCGCCTGCCTCCTGGCAGATCTGGACCAGACGGTCGTAGTTGTCGCTGCCGTAGATGCCCGGCTCGCGAATGCCGAGCATGTTGAGGTTGGGGCCGTTGATGACGAGTGCTTTCATGGTTGCTTCCTTTGCGGTTGGGCGGTGTGGCTGGTCATGCGATCTTCGGCGTTTGCCCAGATAAAACCTGCCAAAATAAACCTGTCCCTTTTTGGCAGGTTAGAGGGTCTCGACGATGGCGGCCGCGGTGTTGACGGCGCAGTCGCGTGAGTCGATGATGTAGTCGGCCCAGGCGCGGTAGCGCGGCATGCGCTGCTCGGCCAGCTTGTCGATGCCATCGCGGGCGGTGATGGGGCGACCCTTGTGGGCGAGTTCGTCGAGCTTACGGTTGAGCATCACGATCTGGCTGTTCTGGTGCAGTAGCGGGTAGTTCTCGTCGCGCGTGACCACGCCGCCGCCCGTGGAAAGCACCAGGCCGCTGCGCTTGGAGATGCCGGCCAGCGCCGCCGTCTCCTGCTCGCGGAAGGCCGCCTCGCCGCGCTCGACGATAAAGTCGGCGCAGGGCATGCCCAGGCGCTCCTCGAGGGCGCGGTCCAAGTCGATGTGCTCTCGCCCCGTGAGCAGGGCAATCTGCTCGCCCACGCGGGTCTTGCCCGAGCCCGGCATACCGATCAGCGCGATGTTCTGTTCGCGGCGTGACAGGCGCTCCGTTACGTCCAGAATGCGCTCACGCGGAGTGACCTGGCCGGTGTAGCGCTCAACGGCTTGCGCCGCCTGGGCCACGAGCATGAGCAGGCCGCCGATGCAGGGGATGCCGCGGCGCTCGGCCTCGAGCATCAGGCCCGTGCGTGCAGGGTTGTAGACAATGTCGATGACGCCCTCGAGCGCATCGAGCCCCTCGAGCGTGCAGGGGGCATCGGGACAGTGGGGGAACATGCCGGCGGGCGTGCAGTTGACGAGCAGTGCGGCGTCGGACTGCTGCGCGATGTTGTCGTAGTTGACTTCGCTCGTGCGGCCGACCGGCACGACGATGGCGCCCAGGTCGCCGAGCACCATGCTGGCAGTGGTGCCGGCGCCACCGGTGGCACCGAGCACGAGGGCCTTCTTGCCGGCGACCTCAACGCCCAGCTCCTCGACTAGGCACTGAAAGCCGAAGTAGTCGGTGTTGTCGCCGCGCAGGCGGCCGTCGGGCAGGCGCGTGATGGTGTTGACGTTTCCCATACGCTCGGCGAGTGGACTCAGCTCGTCCAGGTATTCCATGACGGCGCGCTTGTAGGGGATGGTCACGTTGGTGCCCTCCCATTCGTTACCCGTCATAAAAGCCTGGAGGTCCTCGGGCTCGCGCTCAAATCGTACGTACTCGAGCCCCGCGAGCTCCTTGTAGATGGTCGGGGTGTAGCTGTGGCCCAGCACGCGGCCCAGCACGCCGTAGGGGCGGGTTGCGGCGACATCGGTCATCTAGAGCACCTCCGTGTAACTGCCAAAGAAGGTGAAGCTCTCGCACACGTCGTCGATGGAATCGAGCAGGTCATCGAGGGCCTTGCTGCCAAAGGGGCAGTCCAGGTCAAAGTAGAACATAAACTCAAAGTCGTGCCCGGGGATGGGGCGGCTCTCGAGCTTGATGAGGTTGATATTGAGCGCGTAGAAGCGCTCGAGTACGCGATAGAGTGCGCCCGGCTCGTTGGCCGTGGTAATCATGAGCGAGGTGCGGTTGGCGCCGGGGTAGACGCGTGGCTCGCGGGTGATGACGACAAAGCGCGTGTAGTTGTTGTCCGAGTCCTGGATGTTGGGCTCCAGTACCTCCAAGCCGTAGAGTGCGGCGCAGCTGCGCGATGCGATCGCGGCAACATCGGTGCGTTCGGAGCTGGCGACCATCTCGGCCGACATGGCCGTGTTGGGGTACTTGGTGGCGTGCAGGTCGTGCGCCTCGATAAAGCCGGCGCATTGGGCAATGGCCTGGCCGTGGCTGTAGACCTCGTGCACGTCCGCAAGCTTGGCGCCGGGCTTGACGAGCAAGTTGTGGTCGATTTTGAGGCGAAGCGAGCGCACGATGTGGAAGTCGAACTGGGCGAGCAGGTCGTAGACGGCGTTGACTGAGCCGGCGGTGGAGTTCTCGATGGGCAGCACGCCAAACTCGCAGAAGCCGTCGCGCACGGCGCGCATAACGCCCTCGAAGGTCTCGAAGAACGCAATGTCGGGCACGTCGAAGAGCCTGCACGCGGCAATTTGGCTATAGGCGCCCTCGACGCCCTGGCAGGCGACGCTAGCCGTCTGGGGGAAAGGCGTGTCAAAGGCTGCAGCCGTGGCGTGGGCCTTTTGTGAGACGGTGATGCCCTTGAGCTCGTTGATGTAGCGCTGTTGCTCGGCCTTGCTCATGCTCATGAGGAGGCGGAACAGGGTGATGGCTTGGGCCTCGTAGCGCTCGGGCACGCGGCTGGCGAGATTGTTGAGCTTGGAGCGCTCACGGGCGGGGTCGAAGACGGCCTTGCCCATCTCGATTTTAGACTTGGCGACCTCGGTGGCAATGTCCATGCGCTCGACAAAACTGTTGAGGAGCGTGGTGTCGATGCCATCGATGGCCTGGCGGATGTCAGCAAGGTCCATGGAGACCCCTTTCACGTGTCGGGGGATGTTGAGGGGTGGGTAGTTAGCGCTGGGCGGCGTCTTCGAGGAGGGCGTCCCAGATGGCAAGGGCGGCGGCTGCCTCGGCTACGGGGACGGCTCGGGGGACGATGCAGGGATCGTGGCGGCCGTGGACCGAGAGCTCGGCATTTTCCATAGCGTCCATGTCCACCGTCTGCTGCTCGCGGCCAATTGAGGGCGTCGGCTTTACGGCCATGCGCCACATGACGGGCGCGCCGGTCGAAATACCGCCCAGGATGCCGCCGGCGTTGTTGGACTCGACCTCGATCTCGCCGGTCTCGGCATCGATGCGATACGGATCGTTGTTCTCGCTGCCACGCATGGCGGCCACGGCAAAGCCCATGCCAAACTCCACGCCCTTTACGGCGGGAATGCCAAACGCGATTTGCGCGATGCGGTTCTCGATGCCATCGAACATGGGGTCGCCGATGCCCGCAGGAAGCCCGTAAATGCCGCACTCCACGATGCCGCCGATGCTGTCGAGTTCGTCGCGCGCGGCTAGGATTTCCTCGTGCATGCGGCCGGCGGCGGCGGCGTCAATGCACGGCAGATCGTTCGTAAGGATCGCCTTGCGGTCGGCCTCGCGATAGACCATGTCGTCCATCGGCAGGTCGGAGATGCCGCCGATCTGCGCTACATGCGCCATCACTTTAATGCCGCGGGCCTCGAGTGCCTGCAGCGCAATGCCGCCGGCGATGCACAGGGGTGCCGTTAGGCGGCCGGAGAAGTGTCCGCCGCCGGCGACATCGTGCATGTTGTGATACTTCACGCGCGCAGGGAAGTCCGCATGTCCGGGACGGGGCTTGCGGCGCAGCTCGGAGTAATCCTTGGAGCGCGTGTTGGTGTTCTCGATAATCGCGGCGATGGGCGCGCCGGTGGTATGTCCATCGACAACACCGGCGATGATGTGCGCGGCGTCGGCCTCGCGGCGTTTGGTTGCGGTCTCGTCGCGACCGGGGGCGCGACGGCCGAGGAAGGCCTGCAGCTGCTCCTGGTCCACGGCGATGCCCGCCGGAATGCCATCGAGTGAGCAGCCGATGGCGGGGGAGTGCGACTGGCCGAAGATGCTTAAGTGCAAGACGTTGCCAAAGGTCGAGGACATGCTATTCCTCCTCGAGTGTGACCTTGCCGCCCAGCAGGCGGTAGTGGTCGAAGAAATCGGGATAGGACTTGTTGACGGCCTCGGCGCCGTGGATCACGACCTCGCCGGTGGCGCGGCTCGCGGCGATAGCGGCCATCATGGCGATGCGATGGTCGTTGTGCGAATCGACCTCGCCGCCGGTGAAGGCATCGACACCCTTGATGATGAGGTCATCGCCGGCAATGCGCACCTGCACGCCCAGCGCGGTGAGCTCGCGGGTGGTGGTGACCAGACGGTCGGATTCCTTGATGCGCAGACGGGCGCAATCGCGAATAAAGGTGCGGCCCTGTGCCAGCGAGGCCACGGCCGAGATGACGGGCACCAGGTCCGGAATGTCGTGGGCACTCATCTCAAAGCCGGCGAGCTTGTCGGACTGCACGGTGGCGGCGTTGGTGGAGCGCACGATGCGGGCGCCAAAGCGCGAAAGCGCGGCAAGCACGTTACGGTCGCCCTGTGCGGAGCTCAGTGACACGCCCTCGACGGTGATTGGGTCGGTGCCGATGGCACCGGCGCACAGCCAAAAGGCGGCGTTGGACCAGTCGCCCTCGACGGCTACGCTGCCGGGCGTGCGGTACGAGCCGCTGCTCACGCGGAAGTTCGTGACCTCGGGCTGGTCGTCCTTGGCCGGAATGCGCTCGACGTTGACCTCGACGCCAAAGGCCTTCATGGCCTGTATCGTCAGGTTGATGTAGGGGCGGCTCTCGATGAGGCCGGTTACCTGCACGCAGGAGGGCTGGGCCAGCAGCGGGGCTGCCAGCAGCAGGCCCGAGATGTACTGCGAGCTCACGTTGCCCGGAAGCACAAAGGTGCCCGGGCGCATGCGGCCGCTCGTCTTGAGCGGAAAACCGCCCAGACCCTGTAGGTCGCAGCCGGCGGCGATGATCTCGTCCGAGAGCGGGGAGAGCGGGCGGGCGCCCAGGCGGCCCTGGCCTACGAAGGTGGCATCCGCACCCAGCGCGCAGGCGACAGGCAGCATAAAGCGCAGCGTGGAGCCACTTTCACCGCAGTCAAGCGTGCCGCCGGCAAGGGCCTTGAGCAGGCCAAACTCAACACTCTTCATGGTGGGGTGGACCTGGAAGCCGTCCTCGACGGTCTCGATGCGAGCACCCAGTGCCGTAAGGCAGCGCACCGTGGCCTCGATGTCGGCGCAGGTGGTGTTGCAGGTGACGTGCGTCTCGCCGTTGGCAAGCGCAGCGCAGATGATGAGGCGATGCGCCATCGACTTGGACGCGATGGCGGGAACGGTGCCCTTAAGCGGGGACGGGGTGATGCGGGCTAGCATGCGGATGCGTCTCCCTTCTGGCCGAGGCCCTCGGCAATGAGTTCGTGGAAAGTGGAAAGTGGCGTGCGGTCGATGCTGCAGCGGCCAATGCCGTGCGGAATCACCAGGTCGATGGTGTCGCCCGCGCGCTTCTTGTCGTGGAGCGCCTCGGCAAAGACGGCATCGGCATCTAGGTCGCAGCGGGTCTTGAGGCCATGGCGGGCGCAGAGTTCCTCAATACGACCGGGCAGTGCGGCATCGCAAACGCCGTGTAGGGCCGCGGCGCGCGTGATGATGCCCATGCCGATCGACACACAGTTGCCGTGTCCGAGCTCAAAGTGCTCGCAGGCCTCGACGGCGTGTCCGGCGCTGTGTCCAAAGTTGAGGAGCTTGCGCTGGTTGGTTTCGCGCTCGTCGGCGACGACCACGGCGCGCTTGATGTCGATATTGCGGGCGATGATGAGCGCTACGCGGGCCACGTCGCGGTTGAGCAGCTCCAGCGTGAGCGGGGTCTTCTCCAGCTCGGCGAAGAGCTCCGGGTCGGCGATCACGGCGTGCTTGACGACCTCGCCGCAGCCGTCAGCGAACTGCTCGGGCGTGAGGGTCGCCAGGCATCCCACGTCGGCGATAACCACGCTTGGCTGCCAAAAGGCGCCGGCCAAGTTCTTGCCGGCAGCCAGGTCGATGGCGGTCTTGCCGCCCACCGACGAATCCACCATGGCGAGCAGGCTCGTCGGGATCTGCACAAACTTGCAGCCGCGCATGTAGGTGGCGGCCACAAAGCCCGCCACGTCGCCCACGACACCGCCGCCGAGTGCCACGATCACGTCGGAGCGCGAAAGCTCGTGCTCGGCCACAAACTCCAAAATGGCAACATAGGTTTCGGCGCGCTTATGGGCCTCGCCGGCTTCGAAGGTGCAGATGCTCACCTCGTAGCCTGACGCCTCCAGGCTCTGCTTAACGGGCATCTGATAGAGCGGGCCCACGTTGGTGTCCGTCACGATGACGGCGCGGGTGCCGCCGGCGGTGGTGCGGACGAGCGGACCTGCCTGCTCCAGCAAAAACGTGCCCACATGCACCTGGTAGGGGCGTGCGGTGTCGATATCGATAGTAATCGCCATAAGCTTCGGTCCTTTCGACCTGGCGTGATGGGTGGTCTAGTGGGAGGCCTCGTCGTCGAGCGCGCGCTTAATGCGGTCGCCCTCGGCAAGGAGATTCTCCAGATAGCGCTGGTCGCGGTCCTTAAGGGCGCGGCTGTAGGCGCCAAGCGATTCGATCAGATGGTCGATCTCGAAGGCGAGCGCATCGGCGTCGTCGATCATGAGCTCGGACCACATCTGAGGATTGAGGTGTGCCACGCGGGTGAGGTCGCGGTAGCTGCCGGCCGAAAAGCCGTGGTGGACCTGAGCGGTCGGGCTCTTAACATAGGCGTTTGAGACGACATGCGCGAGCTGGCTCGTAAAAGCGATGACGCGGTCGTGCTCGGCGGCGCTGGTCACGCTGAACTTGCCAAAGCCCAAGGGGCGCACCATCTCGCGCACCTGGCCTAAAAGCTCCAGCTTGAGCGCATCGTCCACTGCGGGCGGCACGAGCACGAGTGGGGCGCCCTGGAACAGGTCGGCGCGGGAATGCGCGTAGCCCGAGAACTGCGTGCCCGCCATGGGGTGCGCGCCCACAAAGTAAAAACCGTGCTCGCGGGCAAGCTCAAAGGCGCGCTCGCACACGATGCCCTTGACGCCTACGGTGTCGATCACCACGGGGCCCATGATGGCCTCGGTGTCGGTGGCGTCGGCGAGTGCCTGGGCGTGCGCCTCGAGCCACTCGATGCAGGCCTCGGGGTAGCATGCCAGGACGATGATGTCGCACTCGCCGAGCGTCTCGTCGTTGAGCTCGCCGGCAACGGTGCCCATGCTGGCGGCCGTCATGACGTCGTCATCGGGGTCCCAGGCCAGCACACGGACGCCCGCCTGCGCATAGCCGCGGGCAAAACTGCCGCCGATGAGGCCCAGGCCCACGATGCCGGCGCACTTGGGGCCACCCTGGTTAACGCGTGCGTTTCTCACCGTGCCCATGGGCTACTCCTGAACGGTTTCTTGGCAGACGACCTCGCGGATGGCGCGGATGCGGCGCATGGTGTCGTCGAACTGGTCGGGGGTGAGGGCCTGAGCGCCGTCGGACCAAGCATGGCTCGGGTCGTCGTGGACCTCGATCTCCAGACCGTTGGCGCCGCAGGCGGTCGCCGCGAGCGCCATAGGCTCAACGTAGCGGGTGTAGCCGGTGGCGTGGCTGGGGTCGGCAACGACGGGCAGGTGCGACAGGTGGTGGAGCACCGGCACGGCGTTGAGGTCGAAGGTGTTGCGGGTGCGGGTCTCGAAGGTGCGGATACCGCGCTCACACAGGATGACGTTGTCGTTGCCCTCGCTCATGATGTACTCGGCAGCCATGAGCAGCTCGTCGACGGTGCCGGACATGCCGCGCTTGAGCAGAACCGGGGTCTGCGTCTTGCCGACCTCCTTGAGCAGGGGGAAATTCTGGGCGTTGCGAGCGCCAATCTGCATGACGTCAATCTTCTTGTCGAGGAAGACCTGCACGTCGCGCGGGTCCATGATCTCGGTGACGATCGGCATGTCGAGCTCGGCGGATGCCTCGCACAGCAGGTCCAGACCGGCGGGGCCCATGCCCTGGTAGGCGTACGGGGAGGTGCGGGGCTTGTAGGCGCCGCCGCGCAGCATCGTGGCGCCGGCTGCCTTCACGCGGCGGGCGATGCGGATGAGGTTCTCGCCCTCGACGGAGCACGGGCCGGCGATGACCTGGAACTGGTCGCCGCCTACATGTACGCCGTGGCCGCAGTCGATGACGGAGTCCTCGGGGTGGAACTTGCGGTTGGCGCGCTTGAACGGCTCGGAGACGCGCTGCACGCGCTCGACGACGTCCATGGACTCGAGCAGGAATGGGTCGATCTTGGTCGTATCGCCCACCAGGCCGATGATCGTCTCGTTCTCGCCGCGCGAGACGTCGGTCTTCAGGCCCTTTTTCTCAATCCAGCTGACGATATGGCTGACGGCCTCGTCGCTGGCGCTCTGCTTTAAAATTGCAATCATGGTGTGCCTCTCACCTCGATGGATAACCCTTGCAAAACCGGCCCGCATCGCGAGCCGTGTATATATGGTGCATGAGAGTTTATACTATCTGATTCGCTTTTGCCTTCTAAAGTGAGCCGTTGCGCCGCGTCTTCCCCGGAATTGCAAAGCTTTTTCTTTTATTTTGATAGCCCGTGGTGCACTTGGGTATAATGCCAAACGTTGGCCCTATTAGCTCAGGGGATTAGAGCGTCTGCCTCCGGAGCAGAAGGCCGTTGGTTCGAATCCAACATGGGGCACCATCGAACGTGAGACCGTCCGAACCTCGCATGGTCCGGGCGGTTTTTCTTATACCGACGCGACGTGATGGGACGTGGTATGGCAGCAACGGATATCGAGCGCGGACTCTCGACCGCCGAGGTCGAGGAGCGCATCGCCGCCGGTAAGATCAACCGCAACATGGAGCTCAAGACCAAGTCGGTCAAAGAGCTCATCATCGAGAACCTCTGCACGCTGTTCAATTTGATCAACGTGATTTTGGCGTTCCTAGTCATTTTGACCGGTTCGTTTAAGAATCTGACGTTCCTGTTCGTAGTGTTCCTCAATACTGCTATTGGCGTCATCCAGTCCATGCGTTCCAAGAAGATGGTCGATAAGCTCACGCTGCTGACCTCCAAGAAGGCCATTGCGGTGCGCGACGGCGCCGAGGTGGAGCTCGACCTGGACCAGATCGTGCTCGACGATATCATCCGCCTGGGGCGCGGCGACCAGATTCCCGCTGACGCCGTGGTGGTTTCGGGCGAGGCGCTCGTGAACGAGAGCCTGCTGACGGGTGAGAGCGACCTCATTAAGAAACAGCCCGGTTCCGAGCTCATGAGCGGCAGCTTTATCGACTCGGGCTTGCTGCGCGCCCGCGTGATCCATGTCGGCGCCGACAACTACGTGGCCAAAATTAATAACGAGGCGAAGTACGTCAAAAAGGTCAATTCCGAGATCATGAACGCGCTTAACGCCATCGTGCGCTTTGCGAGCATCATCATGATCCCGCTCGGTTTGGCGTTGTTTGCCTCGAGTGTGAGCGAGCTGTGGGATGCCGCGGGAACCCCGGGCGATAGCGCGCTTTCGTGGTGCTTCTCCGAGCTGTTGGCTGGTCATGTGCCTTCGTCGGCGCTGCTGTCCACGGTGGGCGCCCTGCTGGGCATGATCCCGCAAGGCCTGGTGCTGCTGACCTCGTCGGTGCTCGCCATCGCCACGGTGCGCCTGGCCCGCCGCAAGGTGCTGGCGCAGCAGCTTTACTGCATCGAGACGCTCGCTCGCGTCGACGTGCTGTGCCTGGACAAGACGGGCACCATCACGTCGGGCCGCATGGAGGTCGAGGGTACCTATCCGCTACCGGTCGAGGGTATGGGTGTGGGGGAGAGCGACGCCGCCGTTCCCGTCGATACCACGGTGCTCGATTTTGCGCTGGCTAACGTGGCGCGTGCGACCTCGGCCGATGCCAACGAGACCTGCCAGGCGCTGCTCAACTATTACGCCGATCGCCCGGTCGAGGTGTCTGAGCCGCTGTCGGTCATTCCGTTCTCGTCCTCCAAAAAGTGGAGTGGTGCCTCGTTTGCGCAGGGCTCCTATGTGATGGGTGCGGCGCAGTTTGTGCTCTCTGATCGTGCGTTTGCCCAGGTCGAGAACCGTGTCGCCGAGCTTGCCGATACCTGCCGCGTGCTCGTGGTGGCGCGCGTGGACGGCTTTACGCCCGATGGCGATATGGTGGGCGAGGCCGAGCCCGTGGGCTTTGTGACCATCCGCGACGAGATTCGTACCTCGGCGGCCGAGACCATCGGCTACTTTAACGAGCAGGGCGTGACCCTTAACGTGATCAGTGGCGACGACCCGCGTACGGTGTCGTCGATCGCGCGCGTGGTGGGCGTGCCGGGGGCGGACGCTTATGTGGACGCCACGACGCTCGATACGCCGGCCAAGCTCGATGCCGCAGTGGACCGCTACCATGTTTTTGGTCGTGTGACCCCGCAGCAGAAGCGCGAGCTCGTGCAGGCACTCAAGCGCCGCGAGCACACCGTGGCCATGACGGGCGACGGCGTCAACGACGTGCTGGCGCTCAAGGAGGCTGACTGCTCCGTCGCCATGGCGGCTGGCTCCGACGCCGCGCGTAACGTGGCCGAGATCGTACTCGTCGACAACGACTTTGCCTCGATGCCCGCCGTGGTGGCCGAGGGCCGTCGCTCCATCAACAACCTGCAGCGCTCCGCGGCGCTGTTCCTGACCAAAACGCTGTTCTCGATGGGCTTGGCGGCGCTGTGCATCGCGCTGCCGCCGTACCCCTTCGAGCCCATCCAGATGACGCTCATTAACTTCTTCTGTATTGGCGCGCCGGGCTTTGTGTTGGGCCTGGAGCCCAACAATGCTCGCGTGAAGGGATCGTTCCTGACGAACGTGCTCAAGCGGGCACTGCCGGCGTCGATTGCGGTCATTTTGGCTGCAGCGCTCGATATCTTTGTGGCGCGGGTGTTTGGCTTTAGCCAGCTCACGCTGTCTACGATGTGCCTACTTACGTCGTGCGCTGCGAGTGTCAGCCTGATCTGGCGTATCTCGCAGCCCCTCACGCCCTTACGCGTGGCGCTCTTTGTGTTTGTAGTTGCCGGCATCCTGACGGGCGTTATCGGATTCCCGAAGCTGCTGTCTATTGCCAACCTGTCGATGGGCCAGATGGTTATCTTGGCTGTCATCGTGGTCATCACCTGCTCGGTGTTCTTTAAGCTCGCCACAATGATGGATTCGCTCAAGCCGCGTCGTCGTCATGCCGCAACTGGTTTTGGCCGCGGTGTGCGCGTCCGCTTGGGTCGCGGTGGCGGCAAGGTGAGCTCGACGGGTTCGACGGCCGAGCGTTTTGCCAAGCGCGTCGCCGCCGACATGGCACAGCGCCGCGAAGCTCGCACCGTTCGTGAGGCCGAGGCCCGCGCACTCGAGGGCGTGGCCCAGGCCCAGCCCAAGAAAAAGAAGAGTACCGGAGTCAAGCGCTCCCGCGTGACCAAATCGGCCCAGGGCATTAAGGTCTCGATGCCAAGCAAAAAGAAGAAGTAACTACGCGCCCTGGCGATGTTGAATTGGTGCCTTGCTCCTGTGGGGCCGTGGCGATGTTATGCTCTAACCTCGATTGTTTGAATTGCTTCGAAAAGAGGATGCCGTGATCTGTCCGCATTGCCTTAAGACCATCGAGGACGGCGCCTCGTTCTGCCCCTACTGCAACGCCTATGTGGGTCCGGGCGATGGTCCGGAGCACACCGAGTTCGTGTTCTGTGAGGGCTGCGGTGCCCGTCTTTCTCCGCATGATCGTACGTGCCCCAAATGCGGACGCCCCGCTCCGGGTATCCTCTCCGAGGACGCGGCAGCATCCGACCTGGCAGCGGGCCGCACGGCGGGCTTTCCGCGCCTAACGCAAGAGCAGATCGATACCGAGGTGCCGCATGCGCCGGCCTCTGCCGCTGCGGTGCTTTCAGACGCCGCCGACCCCAATGAGACCTGCGTGCTGCCGGCTTTCGATAAGGATTTCGGTATCCCCAAGGTCGATATTCCCATGCCCGTTTCCCTGCATGACGATGCTCAAAAACCCAAGCGCAAGGTGCACCCCGACGAGGACGCCTATCACAAGCACAAGCGTCATATTCCCAAGCCGCTTATCGTCATCGCGGTCCTTGCCGTCGTTTGCGGCGGTGCCTATTGGTTCGTGACGACCGATCCCATGGGTGTTATGCCCGGCTTCTACGACCAGTTTGGCCAAGCTGCACAAACCACCTTCCCCACGCGCCAAAAGGGCGAGGCGACTGAGGACGATACCAAGCAGGACGATTCTGCCGAGGTGGTCCAGGAAGAAACCGTGCTCACCGATGATCAGCTCTATACCAGGCTCGACGGTCTGTATCAGACCATCGTGTCCTACGCTGACGAAGACCAGATCGGCGAGGTCATCGATTCCTTTAACAACGGCTATCTCCGAACGCCGCTGTCCACCCGTCAGGAGCTGTCGCAGAGTGCCTACGCCCTGCGTGACCAGATAAAACAGACGCAAGATGAGCTTAACAACCTGAAAGTACAGGACGATACGGTCTATGCGGATGACATCGCCCACTTAAAGCAGCTTGCCGAGTGGATGTATGAGCGCGTCGACGTGATCTGCCAGAGCTGGGACATCTCGCTGGCCATTCCCGATGGCGAGTCGATGAGTTCCCACCAAAGCGAGATCCTGGCGCCCATCGCGCAGGGTGGCAACAGCGCGCTGAACCAGTACGACGCCAATGTGGGTTCCTGGAAGCCGCAGCAGCGTTCCTAAAATTAGTTCGCCATAGTCGGCATAACCTACGTGCGCAATTGATGTAAGCCCGTGCTTATTGCTACAATTCGTACAAATATGCTTTAAACGCACGAGGAAGGAACCACATGTTTGGTTTTAAGAAAGAGCTCTACACGCCCGAGTATCAGCTTGTCGGCGACGAGTGCGCCGTAATCGAGACGTCGAAGGGTACCATCAAGGTCAAGTTTGACGGCGAGGGCGCTCCCATTCATGTCGCGAACTTCTGCGAGCTTTCCACGATGGGTTTCTATGATGGCCTTAAGTTCCATCGCTATGTGCCCGGTTTTGTTATCCAAGGTGGCGACCCCAATACCCGCGACATGTCCGGCGCCGACGTCGCCGCCGGTCTTGAGGGCCCCGACGGCATGCCCGGTACCGGTGGCCCCGGCTACTGCATCAAGGGCGAGTTTGCCACCAATCCGCGCAACAGCCATGTCGATGGCGCCCTTGCCATGGCACGCTCCATGGACCCCGATTCCGCGGGTTCGCAGTTCTACTTCTGCCTGGGTGCCCAGCATAACCTCGATTCCGGTTACACCGTCTTTGGTACCACGGTCGAGGGTCTCGATGTGATTTCGCAGCTGCGTGCCGGCGACGAGATCGTCCATGTCGAGATCGTTCACGAGTAAAGGGGACTTCCTTGAATAGCCAGCTGATCCAACAGGGCCGCGCCGCTTACCGCGCGGGTGATTTTTCCGCTGCAGCCCAGATGCTTGGGGCGGCAAAGACTCCCGATGAGATTATGGGCGAGGCCGATCACCTTCGTGGCAACGCCTTGATGCACCTGGGCATGTATGCCGAGGCCGCCGAGGCCTATGCCGCCGCCCTCAACGACGGCACCTACGGCAAGCGCGGCGCGCTGCTCACCAACCGCGGCAAGGCGCTTGCCGCCGTGGGCGACTACACGACGGCCGCTCAGGCGTTCTCTGCTGCTACGCAGGATGCTTCCTATGCCACGCCGTTCAAGGCCTATCTGGGCCTGGGCAATGCGCTGTTCCAGTCGGGCGACTATGCCAACGCGGGAACCGCCTTCCGTCAGGCTGCCATCGACGGCGCCAATCCGGCTCCTGCCGCCGCGCTCGGCGAGCTCGGTCGTTGCTTCATTAAGCTCGGCCGTCCGGCGGATGCCGTGGAGACTTACCGCACGGCTATCGACTTTGCCGGCCCCCGCGACGACACGCGTGCGCTCAACGCCGGCATGGGTCAGGCGCTTTCTGCCGCCGGCCGCCCCTCCGACGCACTCGATGCCTTTAACGCCGCTACTGCCGATGGCATCTACCAGCTCACCTCCGAGCAGGCCGATGAGCTTGCCCGCGTGCACGATTCGCTTGCCGCGCTGTCTGCCCAGACGGCTATGGCCACGGCTCCGGCGCCCGCGATGGACGCTCCTGCCGTCGATCCTCTCGATCCTACGGGCGCGACCGGTCAGTTTATGCCCGATCCCTCGGACACCGGCTTCTTTACGCTGTCCGAGTCCGAGATGGTCCAGCAGGACCGTCAGGATCGTAAGCAGGCCAAGGTCCGTCGTCGCCATCGCCATACGGGTCTTAAAGTCTTCATCGTTCTGCTTCTGCTTATTTTGATCGCCGCGGGCGGTCTGGGCTTTGCCTACACGCGCGGCTTTGGCTTCCCGTCTCAGGAGTCTGTCGTTACCGATCTGTTCCAGGCTGCCGGCGACGGTGACGCCGCAAAGGCCGAGTCTTGCCTGGCCTCGAGCCTGTCCGAGGACGCTAAGTCGATGATCATCTCCTCGATTCCGCAGGGTGCCACCGTGTCCGTCGAGGGCATGGATCAGTCCATGACCGAGACGACCGCCAAGGTGAAGGCATCGCTGTCCAAGGGCGGCGAGCAGGAGTACACCGTCAAATTCGTGCGCTCCGACAACCATATCGGCTGGGCCGTTTCTTCGCTTGATATGGATTTCTCGGCTGCTGACAACCAGTAGTGACCTTATGGGATTTAGCTTTGCCCGGCGCTTCACCGCAAGTGAGGTGCCGGGCTTGCGCTAGTATGATGAGCTAGTAGTTTTCCAGCAATCATCCAACACATCAGGAGTTGCGTTGTTTTCTTTGATGGATATGTTCTTCGGTAGCTATGCGGGCGATCTTGCCATCGACCTCGGCACCGCCAATACGCTTGTCTCCGTGCGCGGCAAGGGCATCGTCATTCGCGAGCCCTCCGTTGTCGCCATCGACAAGAACGACGAGCGCATCCTGGCGGTCGGTATCGAGGCAAAGCGCATGCTCGGCCGTACGCCCGGCAACATCGTGGCCGTTCGTCCCCTGAAGGACGGCGTCATCGCCGACTTCGATGTTACCGAGGCCATGCTTCGCTACTTTATCGATAAGGCGTCCGAGAAGCGCTATCCGTGGACTCCGCGTCCGCGTGTTGTCGTCTGCGTTCCCTCCGGTGTCACGTCGGTCGAGAAGCGCGCTGTCTTTGAGGCCACGATCCAGGCCGGTGCCCGCCAGGCCTATCTGATCGAAGAGCCTATGGCAGCCGCTATCGGCGCCGACCTTCCCGTTGAGGAGCCCACCGGCTCCATGGTCATCGACATCGGTGGCGGTACCACCGAGGTTGCCGTTATCGCTATGGGCGGCATCGTCGTTTCGCAGTCCATTCGTATTGCCGGTGACGAGTTCGATCAGGCCATCCTCACGCACGTTCGCGATGCCTACAACCTGGCCATCGGCGAGCGTACGGCAGAGGACATCAAGATCAAGGTCGGTTCCGCCGTGCCGCTCAAGGACGAGCTCGACGTCGAGGTCAACGGCCGCGACGTGATCACCGGTCTGCCCAAGACCGTGCGCATCGAGAGCGAGGAGATTCGTCGCGCGCTCAACAAGCCGCTCGACGAGATGGCCAAGGCCGTCAAGGACGCACTCGACGCTACGCCTCCCGATCTTGCCTCGGACCTTATGTACTACGGCATTTTGCTGACCGGTGGCGGCGCGCTGCTGCGCGGTCTCGACGTGCGCCTGCGCGATGAGACCGGTGTTTCGGTCAACGTCAGCCCCACGGCGCTCGATAACGTCGTTAACGGCTGTGCCCGCGTGCTCGAGGCCAATGCGTTTGATGGCGGCTTCGTCCAGACCAATGCTTAATTTCCAAAAGGTGGATTCCATTTGGCACGATCTTCGGGTTTCTCCACAAATCTGAATACCAAGCGACAATCAACGGGTATGCGCCCGTTGATTGTTTTCAGCCTGATTTCGGTGTTGCTGCTCACGTTTTACATCCGCGAGGGCGAGGCAGGACCGATTCATGCCGTGCGCTCGGGCGTGACGACGATTACCTCGCCGGTGCGCTTTGTGGGCTCGGCTGTGGCGGCTCCCTTCAATGCGATCGGTAACGTGTTCTCTAACCTTACGGCGTCGCAGGACACGCTTGACGAGCTTAAGAAGCAAAACGAGGAACTGACCTCTAAGGTTGCCGAGCTCTCCGAGGCTCAAAAGACCGCCGAGCGACTGGAGGGGCTGGTCGGCCTGCAGTCGACCTACAACCTCAAATCAACCGCAGCTCGTATCGTCGGCGCTTCGGGCGATGCCTGGACCTCGACCGTCACCATCGATAAGGGTTCTGCCGACGG
Organism: uncultured bacterium; assembly: GCA_905215065.1. GTDB lineage: Bacteria > Actinomycetota > Coriobacteriia > Coriobacteriales > Coriobacteriaceae > Collinsella. Next base: position 67,730 of record CAJMOF010000002.1, read on the forward strand.
TCTTACCATCAACATGCCTGTGACGAGTTCTGCCGGTGTCATAGGCCAGATTATCGAGGTCTCGGCCAAGACGTCCACCGTGCGCCTGATTGGCGATGAGAACTCGGGCGTGTCCGCTATGCTGCAGGACACGCGCGCCCAGGGCATGCTGCAGGGTCAGGCTGACGGCACGCTGCGTCTTGAGTACGTGAGCGTCGACTCCGACGTTAAGGTTGGCGACATCATCGTGACCTCGGGCATTGGCGGTGTGTTCCCCAAGGGTCTACCGCTCGGCACCGTCTCGTCGGTTGAGAAATCGGCAAACGACGTGTACTACACCATTGTGGTGCGCGCCCAGACGACGGCCGAGAACAACGAGGAAGTGCTGGTCATCACCTCGCTGACCGACGAACAGTCGGCCTCGGATGAGGACGTGAGCACCGCTAATAGCACGCCGCAGGGAATGTCGCGCGATGCTGCGACCAAGACGAAGGACGAGAGTTCGGATGACAGTTCCGACACGTCCGAGACGACCGATTCCGGCTCGAGCGAATAGGGGGGCATGTCCATGGATCTACACGAGCAGGGGATGAGCTCCCGCACGTTTGTAATCGCCGCCATCGTGTGCGTGCTGCTGCAGGCAGGCCTGGCACCGCAGATCTCCATTGCGGGCGGTCGCGTCAACTTCATGATTATCCTGGTGTGCCTAAGCGTGTTCTCGGGCGACCCGACCCGTGCCGTCGCGTGCGGTTTTTGCAGTGGCTTGTTCTATGACCTTTCCGCTGCCGTGCCGGTGGGCGTTATGTCGCTCCTACTGACCGTGGGTTCTTTTGCCCTGGTGCATAGCGCCGCCGGTCAGACGGGCGGTACCCCGAGTGCGCGCGGCATCACTGTGGGCGCCTTCGCGCTCGTCATTAATGTGATCTACAGCATCATCTTGCTGTTTATGGGTTTGGAGACGAGCTTTGTCGTGGCGATCTTCGGTCATGCGCTGCCGTCTTCGATCCTGACGGGTCTGGTTGCCATTCCGTTTTTGATGTCCGGCGTCGTGCCGCAGTCCGGTTATGGATTCTCCGCACGTGGCGGACGCCAGACGGGCATGCGCTTTAAGCCCAAGACCCGCAAGCTCAAATAGGGGAGGCCTGTAGATGTCTTCCCAGATGACGGTTATTATCGCCGGTATCGTGCTGGTTGTGGCCATCGTGGTCGCGCTGGTCATCATGCGTCGCGGCGATTCCCGTTTTACCTACGATACGCAGCATGGAACGGCCCCGCGCGCCACCGAGGGCGAGGGCAATACCGCGGCGACCGCCTTTAAGGGCCGCTTCTCCATCCTCACCACGGGTGTGGGCGCGATGTTCGCGGCGCTTGCCGTCAAGCTGTGGGGCATGCAGATGGTCTCGTCGGACTATTACGAAAAGCAGGCTAATAGCAATCAGACGCGCACCGTTACCACACCCGCTGTGCGTGGCCGCATCCTCGACCGCAATGGCGTGGCACTTGTCCAGAACCGTCCCTCACTTGCTGTCGTGGCCTACCGCGACCTTGCCGAGGATGAGGTTCTGGTTCGCCATCTTGCCAACGTGCTCGGTATGCCCTACGTCGCGGTGCTGCGCAATATCCAGGACAATTCCGAGGGCGCCCAGAGCCTGCATACCATCGCGACGGACGTGCGCCGCTCCACGGTTGCCTATATTCAGGAGCACGCCGGCGAGTTCCCTGGCGTGAAGATTGCCGAGCGCACCGAGCGCCAGTATCCATATGGCGAGACGGCATGCCATATCTTGGGCTATACCGGCACCATTACCTCCGAGCAGCTCGAGGCCCAGAATAAGAAAACCTCTGGCGATGATGATGCTTCTGCTGGCCGGATTACGTACCAGTCGGGCGATATCGTGGGCCAGGCGGGTGTTGAGAGCTACTACGAAAACCTGCTGCAGGGTATTCGTGGCGAGCAGACCGTCAAGGTCGATGCCTCGGGCAATGTGACTGGTCAGGCCGGCGCCGTGCCCGCCAAGGCCGGCTCCGACATTAAGCTCACGCTCGATCTTAAGATCCAACAGGCCTGTGAGACGGCGCTGGCGAGCGCCATCGAGCTTGCCAAGACCACTGGCTACAGCAATGCCGGCAACGGCGCTGTGGTGTGTCTCGATCCCAACAATGGCGAGATCCTGGGCATGGCGAGCGAGCCCAAGTTCGATCCGTCCGTCTTTATCGGCGGCGTCTCAAATGACGTGTGGACCGAGCTCAATGATGACAAGGGTTCGCACCCGCTGCTCAACCGCGCCATTAGCGGACAGTACATGTCGGCCTCGACCATCAAGCCGCTCTCGGCACTGGCCGGTCTTGAGTTTGGAACCTACACTTCAACGCAGACAACCAACTGCACGGGCTATTGGACGGGCCTGGGCAAGGCTTGGGGCAAGCGCTGCTGGCTGACGTCTGGCCACGGCACCATGACGCTGCAGTCGGGTATCGCCAACTCGTGCGACCCCGTCTTCTACGACATGGGCAAGGCCTTCTTTTATGACGAGCAACATTCCGAGGGCCTGCAGGAGGTCTTTCGTCGCTGGGGCCTAGGCAAGACCTGCGGTATCGATCTGCCGAGTGAGGGCGCGGGCCGTATTCCCGATGCCGAGTGGAAAGAGTCGTACTTTACCGACGCCTCTGCCGAGGACCGCAAGTGGAATGCCGGCGATATGACCAACATTGCCATCGGCCAAGGCGACATCCTGGTGACGCCCCTGCAGATGGCGTGCGCCTATATGGGTCTTGCCAACGGCGGCAAACAGTACGTGCCTCACGTGTTTTTGTCTGCCGTGTCGCGCGATGGCGACGGCGATGCCTATAAGTACAACGGCAAGGGCAAGAAGAAGCGCCTGGAGGCCAAGATCAACAGCGATTCGGATTTGACTCTTGTTCGCAACGGCATGCACGACGTGATTTACACGGCATCGACGTCCCTGGCGGCTCACTTTGGCACCCTGACGCCGCAGGTGTACGGCAAGTCGGGCACGGGCGAGAAAAGCGGCGAGGACGAATACGCGTGGTTCTGCGCCTATGCACCGGCCGATGACCCCAAGTATGTCATCGCTACTGTCCTGGAGCAGGGCGGCGGTGGTTCGGATACCGCGATGCATGTCGTGCGCGACGTGCTCGGCGTGATTTATGACGAGCCCGATACCTCTTCGGCCTCGGGCGATTCTTCGGTTCGATAGGAGGTTGCGATGGATTTTTCTCCGGCGGATCTGTTCCGTTCAACCAAGACCGGCTCTCGCAGCAGCCTGGACCGCGTCAACAAGCAACTTTCGGCCTCGCGCGGTACGTTTCGCCAAAAGGTGCATATCGGTGTGCTGCTGGCTACCGTCGCGCTCGTTGCCTATGGCGCCATCATTATTTGGTCGGCGTCACAGTTTAAGGCCGACGCCTCATTCTCGCGCCACCTGCTGGGCATTGGCATTGGCGCGGTGCTTGCGGTGCTCGTCTGGCGTACCGATCTGCGCGGTATTTCCAATTTTTCGACGGCGTTGCTCGTCATCGACCTGATCGTGATCTTCTCGCCCAAGATTCCGGGTCTGTCCTATACGGGCGGTCTGGGCATGACAGGCTGGATCAAGATTCCCGGTATCGGCTTGACATTCCAGCCGGTCGAGCTTGCCAAGCTCATCACCATCTTCTTTATCGCCACGCTTGGCTCGCAGTATAACGCCCGCATCGATACCGTTCGCGACTACGTCAAGCTCTGCGGCATGCTGTCCATTCCGTTTTTGGCCGTCGTCGCCATGGGCGACCTGGGCTCGGGCCTGGTCGTGCTGGTCTCGGGCGCCATCGTCATCTGCATGAGCGGTGCACGCCGCGAATGGGTGCTGTCGACCCTGGCCCTGCTCGTGGGCCTGGTGGCCCTCGTCCTGGCGCTCGATTCGGTCTTTGATTCGTTGCTCGGCCACGATGTGCTCATCAAGCAGTATCAGATGAACCGTCTGACGGTCTTTATCGACCCCGATAATGCCGATTCGGACGATGCCTACAACCTGCAGCAGTCGCTTATCGCCGTTGGCTCGGGCGGCTTCTTTGGTAAGGGTTTGGGCCATGCGACGCAGTCGGCCGGCGGCTTTCTGCCCGAGTTCCACACCGACTTCGTCTTCGCCTTCCTGTCCGAGACCTTTGGCTTTTGCGGTTCCTTTTTGCTCCTGTGCCTCTACGTGCTGCTGATCTTTTCGACGATTCGCGTCGCCTTTAAGTGTGAGTCGCTGTTCTTGCGCCTATCGTGTGTGGGCATCGTTGGCATGTGGGCGTTCCAGACCTTCGAAAACATCGGCATGTGCATCGGCATGATGCCGATTACCGGTATTCCGCTACCGTTTATTAGCTTCGGTTCGTCTTCGATGATGATTCAGCTGCTGACGGTGGGTATCGTACAATCCATATGGCGGCATCGTTCGGGCGCCGCGTAACCGCTGGAGGGGTTTGCTATGAAAATTCCCGTAGATAAGCTGACCCGCGCTTTTAAGATGGGCGCGTCCGTTAAGAAGGATTCCGATACGCCGGTGCGCGTCTCGGTCTATTTGGATTCGTCCGCCTCGCGCTTTCTGGCCGAGACGGTGCGTGACGCCTTTGTACCGCAGACGACCTCGGGCATTGTGCGCGTCGAGCGTCTGGGGGAGGAGCGAATTGCTCCAAAGACCGATACCGATGTGGTACTGGTGCTCTCGTGCGGCTCCGACCGCTTGGAGAGTGCCGTGCAGGAGCTCGTGATCGCCGGCGCGCCCGTGTGCGTGCTTGCCGAGTCTGCTGTGGAGGTGCCGTTTATCGAGGAGTCCACGCCTATGCTCGGCGTGGTAGCGGCAACCGATAAGACGTATCTGCTCGAGACGCTTGCCCGCTGGATTCTCGATCGCACCGACAAGGAAACGGCTTTTGCGGCGAACTTTGCCTTCATGCGCATCGCGGCGGCCAATCGTATCATCACCTCGTGCGCGCTCACCAATATGGCGACCGGTGCGCTGGTGTTTTTGCCGGGCGCCGATTATCCCGTGATGGCGCTGGCGCAGGTGGGCATGCTCTTTGAGCTCGCTGCCGTCTTTGGACGCGGCATTAAGCCTGAGCGCGGCTACGAGGTCGCGGGCGTGCTTGCCGGCGGTCTTGTGATCCGCGCGTTCACCCGCGCGCTCGTCAAGCAGACGCCGCATATTGGGTTTGCCGTCAAGGCGCTTACTGCCGCCGCGGGCACCTATGGCATGGGCCGTGCGCTCGTTTCGCTCTACGAGCGCGATGTCGACTACAGCCGTGCCAACGAGGTGGTCACTGCCACGTTCTCCCGCGTTCGCGATCTGGTGACCACGGTCGCGGGCGCTACCCGTCCTATGGCGTCCTACGAGGACGCATCCGATCTCGCTGCTTAGGGGTTTTCCGTTGCGCGTTCCGTATCAAGACTGTTTTCATTTAATTGAGCCGCTGCTCGCCAAGGTCGAAAAGCCGAGTCGCTATATCGATCACGAGTGGGGCACGCTTTCAAAGGCCGATGCCGACTACCGTTGCTGCCTGATCTACCCGGATGTGTACGAGGTCGGTCTGCCCAACCAGGGTATCGCCATCCTCTACAACATCCTTAACCAGGCCGAGGGCATCTCCTGCGAGCGTGGCTATGTGCCGTGGCCCGATATGGGTGACGCCATGCGCGAGGCGGGTATTCCGCTGCTGTCGCTCGAGGGTGCAGCGCCGGTCGCTTCGTTTGATATCGTCGGTCTGCATGTGCCGCATGAGATGGCGGTGACGAACTTCCTTGAGGCACTCGACCTCGCTGGCATTCCGCTGTTAGCGGCCGACCGAGGTGAAGACGACCCCATCATCATCGCCGGCGGCCCCTCGGTGTACAACCCCGAGCCGTACGCGGCCTTCTTCGATGCCATCCTCATCGGCGAGGGCGAGGAATCGCTGCTCGAGACCTGCCAGCTGCATCGCCGCCTGCGCGACGAAGGAGTCCCGCGCGCGCAGATTGTTGAGCAGCTTGCATCCATTGCCGGCAACTACGTGCCGTCGCTCTATGAGGTTCGTCACGACGAGCCCTGCTCGCCGCATGGCTACACCGTGCCGCGCGAGGGCAAGGATGCGCCGACCGTGGTCTACAAACGCGTCGTCGAGGATTTCGGCGCCACGAATCCGCTGTCGCAGTCGTGCGTGCCCTATGCGCAGCTGGTTCACGACCGCCTGTCTATCGAGATTCTGCGCGGCTGCGCTCGCGGCTGTCGTTTTTGCCAGGCCGGCATGACGTATCGCCCGGTGCGTGAGCGTTCGGCCGACCAGATCGTCTCGTCGGTGATCCAGGGCCTGGAAAAGACCGGCTATGACGAGGTGTCGCTTACCTCGCTTTCGACGACCGACCACTCCTGCATCCGCGATGTGCTCGGTCGCCTTAACCGCCGTCTGGAAGACACGGGCATTCGCGTGTCCATTCCCTCGCAGCGCCTGGATTCGTTTGGCGTGGATATGGCCGAGTCGGTCGCCGGCGAAAAGAAGGGCGGCCTGACGTTCGCGCCCGAGGCGGGCAGCCAGCGTATGCGCGACATCATCAACAAGAACGTGACCGAGGAGGACTTGGATCGCGCGGCCAAGGCAGCCTTCGAGGCCGGCTGGAACCGCATGAAGCTCTACTTCATGATGGGCCTTCCCGGCGAGCGCGATGAGGACATCGTGGCTATCGCCAACCTGGCCGATCACGTGCTGGAGCTTGGCCGTTCCGTGGTGCCCAAGGCGCGCCGCGGGTCTATCTCGGTGTCTATCTCGGTTTCGGTGTTCATCCCCAAGGCGGCAACGCCCTTCCAGTGGTGCCCGCAGCTCGATTACGACGACGTCAAGCGCCGCCAGAAGCTGCTCATCACGAGCGTTCGTAACCGTGCCGTCCGCGTGCATTACCACGATGCCGAGACCTCGCTCATCGAGGCTGCGCTCTCCCGTGCCGGTCGCGATATGACGCCGGTCATCATCGATGCCTGGCGTGCGGGCTCGCGCTTCGACGCCTGGGTGGAGCACTTTTCGCTCGACAACTGGAAGGAGGCCGCTGCCAAAAACGGCATCGACCTCAACGAGCTCGTGCACCTGCCCTATGAGCTGGACTGGCGTCTGCCCTGGGAGCACGTGAGCCCCGGCTGCTCGCGCGGCTTCCTCGAGCGCGAATACCGCCGTTCGCTCGAGGGCGTCACGACGCCCGACTGCACCCGCACGTCGTGCACCGGCTGCGGAATCTGCCCCACGCTCCACGCCAAGAATGTATTGATGGGTGATCGCGCATGAGTGAGCGCCTGACCGACAACCCCACGCTCTTTAGACTTCGTGTTCGCTATGGCAAGCGCGATCGCCTTAAGTACCTGGGCCATCTCGAAGTAATCCATACCATTGAGCGCATCGTGCGCCGTGCGGGACTTCCCTATGCCGTCACGCAGGGCTTCTCTCCGCACATGCGAGTGGGCTTCTCTTCGGCGCTACCGGTGGGTACGTCGTCGATCTGCGAGTGGTATGACCTGTTTATGACCGAGTTCGTGGCGCTCGACGAGGCGTTTGGGCGCCTGGCTGCGGCGTCTCCGGCCGATCTGACGCCCATCGAGGCGGCGTATATCGACGTGCGCACGCCGGCGTTGACGGCGCAACTCACGCGTCTGTCGTATCGCATCGACCTGCACTTGGATCCCGAGGCGCCCGTAAGCGCCGACGAGGTGCGTCGTGCGATCGACACGCTGCGCGCGGACCATGGCATCGACTACGCGCGCGGCAAAAAGAGCAAGCGCTTGGATTTGGATCACACGCTCGTGGGCTATGAGCTCACGGCGGGGGAGCGCCCGGACCATTTGGTGCTCATGCTCGACACCCATGCCGACAACGAGGGCTCCATGCGTCCGGAAATTTTGCTTTCTGCTGCTGATGTTTTGTTGCAGGGCTTGACCCCGGGCGTGGATGCACCTATTGTTTCCACCGGTATGCAAGACCTCGTGACCATCTGCTCCTACGATGTCGAGCGTCAGAATCAAGCATGCGAGGACGACGAGGGCCGACTCGTCAGCCCCATACCTGTGCGAACTTGTGGATTTGCTCCACATACTCGTTGACGGGGGTATTTTCGCCTGCTACTATATTCGACTGTTGCACTAACTGATGCATGAAGGGCAAGTAAACATGTACGCAATCGTTAACACGGGCGGCAAGCAGTACAAGGTCGCCACCGACGATGTCATCACCGTCGAGAAGATCGAGGGCAATGAGGGCGACAAGGTCACCCTGCCGGTCATCTTCCTCAACGATGGTAAGAAGATCGTCACCGATCCCGACAAGCTGGCCAAGGCCAAGGTTACCGCTCAGATCGTTGAGCAGTTCAAGGGCGAGAAGCAGCTGGTCTTCAAGTTCCACAAGCGCAAGCGCTATCGTCGTCTGAAGGGTCACCGTCAGCAGCTCACCAAGCTGAAGATCGTGAAGGTCCAGGCTACGTCCCGCGCCAAGAAGGCTGTCAAGGCAGAGGCCGAGGCTGTTGCCGAGGCTCCCGTCGCCGAGTAGATTACACTCGTAACGAAAGAGTAGGTATACACAATGGCACACAAAAAAGGACTCGGTTCCTCCCGTAATGGCCGTGACTCCCGCGGTCAGCGCCTTGGCACGAAGCGCTATGCCGGCCAGACGGTAACCACGGGCACGATTCTCGTCCGTCAGCACGGCACTCACATCCACCCGGGTGAGAACGTTGGCCGTGGCAAGGACGACACGCTGTTCGCGCTGGTCGACGGTACCGTTGAGTTCCACAAGGGTATCAAGCACAGGGTCAGCGTACGCCCGCTCGCGAACGCGTAATTCACCCTTCATAGAGCACATATGTGGGAGGCACTTGAGTTTTAGGATTCAAGGGTCTCCCTCTTTTTGTAGGAGGCGATTCTGTTGTCACAGTTCACCGATATCAGCCGCATTAACGTGTGCGGCGGCGACGGCGGAGCCGGATGCATGTCGTTTAGGCGCGAGGCATTTGTCCCCAAGGGCGGCCCCGATGGCGGCGACGGCGGTCGTGGCGGCAATGTCGTCATCCAGGCCGATGCTCAGCTGTCTTCGTTGATCGATTACCGCTTTAAGCATCACTTCCGCGCCGAGCGCGGCACGCACGGGCAGGGTGCCCGTCGTATCGGTAAGAGCGGCGAGGACCTGATTCTCAAGGTTCCTATGGGCACCGTGGTGCGCGAGCTCGATCCCGAGACGCAGACCCCGATGTTCGAGATTGCCGACCTGGTACACGACGGCGAGCGCGTCGTCGTGGCGCCCGGTGGCGCCGGCGGCCTGGGCAACACTCACTTTGTGACGTCGGTGCGTCGCGCGCCCGCGTTTGCCCAGCTAGGCGAGCCGGCCGAGGAGCACTGGATTGAGCTCGAGATGAAGCTCATGGCCGATGCCGCACTCGTGGGCTTCCCCTCGGTGGGTAAGTCATCGCTCATCGCGCGCATGAGTGCCGCCCGTCCTAAGATTGCCGACTACCCGTTTACCACGCTCGTGCCAAACCTCGGCATGGTGCGTGCCGGCGAATATTCTTACGTCGTTGCCGACGTCCCCGGCCTTATTGAGGGCGCGAGCGAAGGCAAGGGCCTGGGTCACCAGTTCCTGCGCCACATTGAGCGTACGGCCCTGATCATGCATGTCGTCGACATGACGGGTGGTTTTGAGGATCGCGATCCGGTCGAGGATTATCGCATTATTAACCGTGAGCTCGAGCAGTATGGCGCAGAGCTCTCGGAGCGCCCGCAGATCGTTGTCGCCAACAAGTGCGATGCGCCGGGCACGGCCGACAAGATTGCCGACCTTAAGCGTGCGGCGCTCGACGATGGTCATATGTTCTTTGCCGTGTCTGCTGTGACGGGCGCCGGCCTCAACACGCTGATGCTTGCCGTGGGCGAGCAGGTGGCTAAGCTGCGTGCCGAGCTGGCGGTCTCCGATGAGCCGGTCGTTCTGCGCGACGATGAGTGGGAGCGCCGTCGTCTGCAGCGCGAGAAGCGTTTCCGCATTGTTCAGGAAGAGCCCGGTGCCTTCCGCGTGGTCGGTCGTGCCATCGAACGCATGGTCATCCAGACCGACTGGGAAAACGAGGAAGCCGTCATTTACCTGCAGCATAAGTTTGCGCGTATGGGTGTTGACGACGCGCTCGAGAAGGCCGGTTGCCGTGCGGGCGACGAGGTCCGCATTTGCCAGCGCGCCTTTGACTTTGAGGGCGCCGAGGACTTCTCGGAGTACGAGGAGCTCGAGGATGCTGGCGAGGACGTTGCCGTTGAAGTCATTGACGTGGCCGATGCTGCGGATGAAGGCGTCGAGGTTGTCGATGCGGCGGATGCCGCGGACGATGCCGAGACCTCGGAGGGCGAGTAAGCCATGTCGCTGCGCGGTGGAATCGGTTTGCCCGAGCTGCCCATAAAAGAGGGCAAGGAGTTTCGGCTTGGCATTATGGGCGGCACATTCGACCCGATTCATTACGGGCACCTGGTGACTGCCGAGCAGGCGCGCGAGTCCCTCGACTTGGACGCTGTGCTCTTTATGCCGGCGGGCTCTCCCGCCTTTAAGCTTGACAAGCCGGTTACGCCTGCCGAGGACCGTTATGCCATGACGGTCCTCGCCACCGCCGCGAACCCGGCCTTTTTGGCGAGCCGGTTCGAGATTGACCGTCCGGGTGTAACCTATACGGCCGATACGCTTCATGCCCTTCGCGACTTTTACCCGCCGCAGGTAAAGCTCTACTTTATTACGGGCGCCGATGCGATTATCGATATTGTGACCTGGCATGATGCCGAACGAATCGCTGAGCTTGCTACCTTTATTGCGGCGACGCGACCGGGCTTTGATATCGATACGGCGCGTGCCCGAATCAAAGAGTCGGGGCTGCCGTTCGACGTGCGCTATATTCAGATTCCGGCGCTGGCGATCAGCTCGACGAACATCCGTAAGCGAGTTGCCCGCGGCATGAGCGTGCGCTATCTTACGAGCGAGTCCGTGCTCGGCTACATTCGCAAGCGCAGGCTATATGCCGATTTGGGCCAAGAAGATTTTGAGTGATGGGGGTCTACGTTGTCGGTAGAGGATCAGTTTGAGGGCGATGAGCGCGCGCTGCTCAAGCGCATTCAAGAGCTGCTCGATGTTCGCATGAAGGATAAGCGCAAGCGCTATGTGCATTCGCTGGGTGTTGCCGAGACCGCACTTCATCTGGCCGAGATCTACGGCGTTGACCGCTTTGATGCCGCTGCCGCCGGCTTGATCCATGACTGGGACAAAGTGCTCTCCGACGACGAGCTGGTCACGCGCGCCCTGCATTACGGCATTAAGATTGCCGGCTCTCCGTCTGCCGCGACGCCGCTTTTGCATGGCCCTGTTGCCGCCTATGAGCTTCCGCAGCTTTTTCCCGAGCTGTCGCCGGCCGTTTTCCAGGCTGTCGACCGTCACACCGTGGGTGCCTGCGACATGACGCCGCTCGATATGGTGGTCTTTGTGGCCGATGCCATCGAGCCCAACCGCCACGGCGACTATGCCCATGCGCTGCGCAAGATGGTGGGGGAGTCGACGCTCGACGAGTTGTTCTTCTCCTGTTTTGCGCAGGGTTTGGTTTATGTGATCCAGTCTGGGCGCTATCTTTATCCCACGGCTATTTCGATTTACAACCATTACGCCCAGCTACGCTAGCTCGGGCTGTCTAGAAAGAGGTATTCCATGGCCGACGAGACCATGACCGACGAGCAGATTCTTGAAGGCGTGGAGCACAAGAGCTTCATTGCCACGTCCGACCGCACCGCCGCCTCGCTGTCCACGAGCGGTGTCGCCGCCGAGGATGTCGCCCGCGCCGCCGCGCAGGCCGCCTACGATAAGAAGGGCGAGGACGTTCAGGTGCTCGACCTGACCGAGCTTTCCGACGTGTGCGACTACTTTGTGCTTGCCACCGGTACCAACAACCGCCAGGTCGATTCGATCGTCGACGAGATCGAGGAGAAGGTCGCCGAGGCTTGCGGCGAGCATCCGTTCTCCATCGAGGGCCGCGAGCAGAAGACCTGGATGCTCATGGACTATGGTTCGGTTGTCGTCCACGTTTTCACTCCCGAAGCGCGCGACTTCTACCGTCTCGAGAAGCTCTGGGGCGACGCTCCCCAGCTCCCCCTCGACCTCCTCTAGTGGCTCATTTGATACGGGGCTTTTAGTTAGCCTCGCGCATTTTGCCGGGCAGTTGCGGTTTTCCGTACCTGCCCGGCTTTCTTTTTGCCCAAAGGCGGTTAATCGTTGAAGCGGGATTGGCGGCCGAAGGATAGGGCGGTGTCGCCGAACTTGTCTCGGACGGCGTCGATAGCAACCGAGAGGTCGCGTCGGTCGCTGGATTGGGCTCCGCGGTCGTCGACTTCGCAGAACAGGTCGGTCTGGATGCCGCCCTGATGGTCAAAGTCGCTCATCCCGATACCCGCCAGACGCACATGCATGCCTTCCTGCCAGATGTTGTCGAGCAGTTCGAGCGCAACCGCCACAAAGATGTTCTCATCGTCGGTCGGATGAGGCAGCCGGCGCTGTGCCGTACGCCCGCTGCCATACGAATACTTGAGCTTGAGCGTTACCGTGCCGCCCGTCAGTCCCTGACGGCGCAGGCGGCGTCCAACTGACTCGCCCAACAGTGCAATCGCCGCTTCGATGTCTCCGCGCTCAGTTAAATCTTTCGCAAAGGTGCGTTCATTGCTGACCGACTTGATCTTGCGCTCTTCATCGAGACTCGTGACTTCGGAGATTTCAAGTCCCAGCGCACGCTGACGCATACGTTCGCCGTTGACGCCAAAAATAGAGGCCAAGGTGGATTCCGGCGCGCGTGACAGCTCGCCGAGCGTGTAGATGCGCATACGGCGCAGTCGCTCCTCGGCCGAGCGCCCGATGCCGCTCATGGCAGATACCGGCAGCGCGGCCAAAAAGCGCTGCTCGGTTCCGGGGCGCACGATGGTCAGCCCAAACGGCTTATCCCGCTCGCTTGCGATCTTTGCGACCGTCTTGTTGCAGCCCACGCCAATGGAGCACGTCACTCCCAGCGCTGCCACACGGTCGCTTATACGCCGTGCAACCAGCAGTGGGTCCTCGGGCGCAAAGCGACCCGGTGTGATATCGATAAAGGCTTCGTCGATGGATACGCGCTCAACGCGCGGCGTCTCCTCGGCAAGAATCGCCATGACCTGCGCGCTCACCTCGCGGTAGCGATCAAAGTGCCCGTGCGTCCAAATGGCTTGCGGGCACAAGCGCCGCGCCTCAGCCGAGGCCATGGCAGAGCGCACGCCAAAGCGACGTGCCTCATACGAACACGTGGACACGACGCCACGCGAATCGGCGTCTCCGCCCACGATGAGCGGCTTTCCGCGCCATTCGGGATGATCGAGCATCTCCACGCTCGCAAAAAACGCATCGAGGTCCATGAGGCCCACCGCCGAACCCGTCCAGGGAGGCGGTGTGACGCCCATGGCATCCTCATAACCGTATGTATGTTCGCGTCTTTCCATGTCATGAGTATACCGCGCAGCTCATGTGGGGTGCGTGTATGTGCTTGCAAATCCCGAATTCTTGTCTAAGATATGGATTTGCCCTCGACTACACCGAAGAAGTTGGTCTCACGGACTTCACCTGCCCGCGTCGATGGCGTATTATATTCAACTGTTTGTTTGTAGTTGCAGCCTAAAGCTGCTTGGTTGGAGGAGTTTCCTTTGGCAGTCAAGATTCGCCTTGCTCGTCACGGCGCTAAGAAGCGTCCGTACTACCGTGTCGTCGTCGCCGATTCCCGCGCCCCGCGTGACGGTCGTATCATCGAGGAGGTTGGCCGCTACAACCCGATGACCGCCCCCAAGACCATCAACCTCGACCTCGAGAAGATCGCCGACTGGCAGTCCAAGGGCGCTCAGCTCACCGACGCCGTCGCCGCTCTGGTCAAGGCCGCCAACGAGGGCGAGAAGACCGAGACCGTCGTCAAGAAGTCCAAGAAGCAGCTCGCCAAAGAGGCCGAGGCCGCTAAGGCTGCCGCTGAGGCCGCTGAGGGCGCCGAGGAGTAAATCGTGCCTGAGGTTGACGCTGCACAGCTCGAGGGTGAGGCAATGCTCTCAGATCGCATCGCCGATCTCGTCGAATATCTCGTTGTTCAGATCGTCGACGACCCGGATTCCGTGAGCCTTGAGGTCATCGATGGTGACGACGCCTCTACGATTGAGGTTTCGGTCGCCGAGGATGACGTCGCTAAGGTCATCGGCCGTCGTGGCCGTACCATCAAGGCCATTCGCACGCTCGCCCGTGCGCTGGCCGCTCGCCTCGACACTGCTGTCGAGGTAGAGGTTCTGGGCTAGGACCTTGAGGTCCCAGTACAAAAACATCGCCCGTGTGGTCAAGCCGCACGGAAGGAAGGGGGAGGTCCTCGCGCAGCCGCTGCGGGGGCTTCCTTCTGTATTAGAGCCGGGTATGCGCGTCGCCCTGACGCCGCCGGCGCTCAAGCGCGACCGCTTTTGCACGGTTGTGTCCGTCACCGATACGGGCGATGGCGATCTGGTCTCATTTGAGGGCATTGACGACTTGACGGCCGCCGAGGGCATCACGGGATGCTATGTGCTGGCAAATCGTGACGATTTTGAGCTCGATTCACTCGACGCCGCCTATACCGACCTGATGGGTCGCGAGGTGGTTGACGAGCGCTTCGGTTCGCTCGGCACGATTGTCGAGATCATGTCGACGCCCGCTAACGATGTTTGGGATGTCGAGGGCGATCGGTACGGCGAGGTACTGATTCCCGTGATCGAGCAGGTTGTGCTCGATCTTCCCGACACAGGAACAATTTCCGTCCACGTTATGGACGGCCTGATCGATATGGACAAGTAGGGAGGACAACATGCTGATTGAGACCCTTTCGGTCTTTCCCGAGATGTTTGAGCCCGTCATGTCCACATCGATTTTGGGCCGCGCCCGCAAGGCCGGCCTTTTTGATTTTAAGGCGTATAACCTGCGCGACTGGACGCACGACCGCCATCGTACCGTCGATGACGAGCCGTACGGCGGCGGGCAGGGCATGCTCATGAAGGTCGAGCCTATCGCCGAGGCCATCGAGGCCATTAGCGCGGAGGGCCCCAAGCCGACGGTGGTGTTCTTCACCCCGTGCGGCGAGCCTTTTACGCAGCATGTGGCCGAGCGCCTGCTCAAAAGCGAGCGCTTGCTGTTTGTGTGCAGCCGTTACGAGGGTGTCGACGAGCGTGCCTATGCGTATGCCGACGAGCGCCTGTCGATCGGCGATTACGTGCTCACGGGCGGCGAGCTTCCCGCTATGGTCGTTGCCGATGCTGTCGTACGCCTGATTCCCGGCGCCCTTGGTGACGAGATGAGCAACGTCGACGAGTCGTTCTCGACCGCCGAGGACGGAGGCCTGCTCGAGTATGCGCAGTACACTCGCCCTGCTGAATTCAACGGCGAGGGCGTGCCGCCGGTGCTCGTGAGCGGTGACCATGCCATGGTCGATGCCTGGCGCCGTAAGAATGCCATCGAGCGCACCTGCCGCTGGCGTCCCGACCTGATCGAGACGGCACGGCTTACGCCCCAGGAGCGCGCATACGCGCAGGAGATTCTGGACGCTTCGTATTCGCAGAGCGAGGAGTGAGAATGGTTCCATCGCAGCATTCCGCGTTGAGGGGCGCTTTTGAGTGGGTCGCGGTCATCGCGATCGCGCTTGTGGCCACCTTCCTGATCCGCACCTTTGTGGTCGAGCCCTTTGTGGTACCCACCGGCTCCATGGAGGACACGATCGAGATTGGCGACCAGATCCTGGCACAAAAGGTGAGCCTCGAGCTCGGTCAGCCCGTCAAACAGGGTGATATCGTGGTGTTCCACAACCCCGATGGCACCTCCGAGCATGATGTTCTTGTCAAGCGTGTTATTGCCACGGCCGGCCAGACGGTCGACCTGCAGGACGGCAAGGTCGTCGTCGACGGCCAGGCGCTCGATGAGGACTATACGACCGGCATGAGTTGGCCGCTTTCGGTCCAAGCGCCTGGCGCCCAGGTGAGTTATCCCTACACCGTTCCCGACGGGTGCGTGTGGGTGATGGGCGACAACCGCGAAAACTCTGCCGACTCGCGCTACTTTGGTCCCGTCGATCGCTCTGATTTGATCGCTGTGGCGCTTGTGCGCTACTGGCCGCTCAACCGCATCGGCGCTATCGACTAAAAACCGCTATAGTACAGTACCTAACCGTGTAATCGTTTCGACGAGGGGATATTAGAGGCATGAACGCTTCATCGCTTTCCTTCCAAGACATCATCCTGCGCCTCCAGCAGTACTGGGGCGAGCAGGGCTGCGTCATTATGCAGCCCTATGACTCCGAGGTCGGTGCCGGTACCTTCCATACCGCGACCACGCTGCGCTCGCTCGGTCCCGCCGAATGGCGCACCTGCTATGCGCAGCCCTGCCGCCGTCCCGCCGACGGCCGCTACGGCGAGAACCCTAACCGCATGCAGCACTACTATCAGTTCCAGGTGCTCATTAAGCCCTCTCCGGTTAATGCTCAGGAGCTTTACCTGGGGTCTCTTGCTGCCATTGGCCTGGACCCCAACGACCATGACGTCCGTTTTGTCGAGGACGACTGGGAGAGCCCGACGCTGGGCGCCTGGGGCCTTGGCTGGGAGGTCTGGCTCAACGGCATGGAGGTCACGCAGTTTACGTACTTCCAGCAGGTGGGCGGTATCGAGGTCGACCCCGTGCCCGTCGAGATCACCTATGGCCTGGAGCGTATCGCCATGTATGCTCAGGGCGTCAACTCGGTCTACGATCTGGTGTGGAGCTATCTGCCCGACGGCACGCCCATGACCTACGGCGACGTGTTCCTCGAGAACGAGCGCGAGTTCAGTGCCTATAACTTTGAGGTCGCCAACGTCGAGATGATGCGTCAGAAGTTTGACGACTACGAGGCCGAGTGCCATTCCTGCCTGGAGCGCAAGCTGCCGTTGCCGGCGTACGACTGTGTCATGAAGTGCAGCCACGCCTTCAACCTGCTCGATGCCCGCGGCGCCCTGTCCGCGGTCGAGCGTGCCAACTACATCCTGCGCGTCCGCGCCGTCGCTAAGGCGTGCTGCGAGGCCTACATGGCCGAGGTCGCCGGAGTCAACGAGAATGCCGACCAGGAAGGCGAGGTGGCGTAAGCCATGGCAGACGCTAAGGATTTCCTGTTTGAGATCGGTACGGAGGAAATGCCCTCTGCACCGCTGAACAATGCCGTCAAGCAGCTTGGTACCATGATCGCCAAGGGTCTCGACGAGGCCGGTCTGGCCCACGGCGAGGTCCGCGTGATCTCGAGCCCGCGTCGCCTGGCTGCGCTCGTTGCCGACGTTGCCACCGCGACCGATGAGGTTCACGAGGTCAAGCGTGGCCCCGCGGCAAACATCGCCTTCGACGCTGACGGTAACGCCACCAAGGCCGCCCAGGGCTTCGCCCGCAAGTGCGGTGTGGCTGCCGAGGACCTGGTCCGTCGTGAGGATACCGACGGTCGCGAGTATGTCTTTGCCGAGAAGAACATTCCCTCCGCACCGGCAACCCCGATCCTGACGGCCCTGTGCGAGAAGACCATTGCCGGCCTGCAGTGGCCCAACTACCGCTCCCAGCGCTGGGGCCACGAGCACGCGACGTTCGTGCGTCCGGTCCGCTGGATTTGCTGCCTTCTGGGCGAGGATGTTGTGCCTGTGTCATTTGCCGACGTGACGAGCGGCAACACCACGCGCGGCCATCGCGTGCTCGGCCCCGGTGACCACGTTGTCGCCAGCCCCGCCGCCTACGAGCAGGTACTCGAGGACGCCGGCGTGCTTTCTGCCGAGCGCCGTCGCGAGGCCATCCTTGCCGGTATCTCCGAGGTCGAGGCCGCTCGCCCCGGCTGCCATGTCGATACGCCCAAGAAGGTCTTTGAGGAGGTCATTAACCTCTGCGAGTGGCCGACGGTGCTCGTCGGTACTTTCGACGAGGAGTTCCTCAAGGTCCCGCACGAGATTATCTGCGAGTCCATGCTCACCAACCAGCGCTACTTCCCGATCTATGACGGCGAGGGCAAGCTGACGCGTGAGTTCGTGGTCGTCTCCAACAGCAAGCCCGAGAACGCCGAGCGAGTGATCGACGGTAACGAGCGCGTCGTGCGCGCCCGTCTGGACGACGCTAAGTTCTTCTACGAGGAGGACCTGAAGATCTCCCTCGACGAGTTCCGTGAGCGTCTGTCCAAGGTTGCCTTCCAGGAGAAGCTCGGTAGCGTGCTCGCCAAGTCCGAGCGCATCGAGCAGCTCGCGCTCGCTATCGCCCGCGAGGCTCACCTGGGCGCCCATCTTGCCGCCGACGCTGCTCGCGCCGCACACCTGTGCAAGGCAGACCTGGTGTCCAACGCCGTCGTCGAGTTCACGAGCCAGCAGGGCGTGATGGGCGGTTATTACGCGACCGCGATGGGGGAGAACGACGAGGTCGCCCATGCTATTCGCGATCACTATCGTCCCCGTTTTGCCGGTGACGAGCTGCCCGAGGGCACCGCTGGCTGCATCGTGGCCTGCGCCGACAAGCTCGATACCATCGCCGGTATCTTTGCCATCGGCGAGCCCCCGACCGGCTCCTCCGACCCCTACGCGCTGCGTCGTGCCGCTATCGGCATTATCAACATCCTGCGCGACCGTCTGCCGATCGACCCCACGTCGCTCATCGACTTTGCCCTCGAACTCTACAGTGAGCAGGGCATTGAGTTCGACGCCGCCGAGGTCGCCCAGCAGGTTCGTGACTTCTTCCATGGCCGCCTGGTGAGCATGGCCCGCGACGAAAAGATTCCGGCCGATACCGTCGCCGCCGTCTCCGCGGTGCACATCATCGCCCCGTCCGTCTTCTTCGCCCGCTGCGCCGCCCTCGACGAGGCCCGCAAGAACGACGCTGAGACGTTCGACAACCTGGCGACCGCCTATGCCCGCGCCGCGCATATCTCCAAGCCCGAGCTGGGTGTGGAGTATGACCGCAGCCTGATGGGCGAGGTCGAGCTTGCGCTCGCCGACGCCTCCGAGGCTGCTCAGACCGCCGTCGATGCCGCCCTTGCTGCCGAGGACTACCCGACCGCATTTGCCGCCCTCGCCGCCCTGCGCGCGCCCATCGACCGTTTCTTCGATGAGGTCATGGTCATGGACAAGGACGAGCTGCTTCGCGATAATCGCCTTAAGCTGCTCAACCGCTTCGAGGCCGTTTTCTCCGGCATTGCCAACATCGGTGAGCTTGCCCGCAAAAAGTAAGCCAGCCTGCGCATAAGCGCAAAAGGAGCCCCGCATGGATTGCCCGGTCACCGCTCGTCCCACCGTTATCGTTATCTCCGACTCGCTCGGCGATACCGCTTGTGAGGTGGTGCTTGCGGCGTCCGGGCAATTTGATGAAGGGGCTTTTCGCGTTTTGCGCCTGCCCAAGGTGACCTCCGTGGAGCAGGTCAAGTCATTTGTGGGGCCGCGCGTCGATGCCGACCATCGCGATGTCGCCGTGTTCCATACCATTGTCGATCCGGCGCTTCGCGCCCGCGTGCTCGATTACCTGGGTATGCTGCATATCCGTTCGGTCGACCTGATCGGCCCGACGCTTGCCGTGCTGTCGTCGCTCATCGGTGTGCCGCCCAAGTGCGTTGCGGGCGTGATTCACAAGACCGATGACCGCTATTTCCATCGTATCGAGGCCATGGAGTATTTCGTTGAGCACGATGACGGGCGCGGTTGCGACGATCTGTCGGGTGCCGATATCGTGCTGCTGGGTGTGTCGCGTACATCCAAGACGCCGCTGTCGATGTATTTAGCCTATCAGGGCTACAAGGTCGCCAATGTCCCACTGGCGCATGGCATGGAGCCGCCGAAGTCGATTTACGAGGTTGACCCGATGCGGTTGTTTGGTCTGATCTCGACCGTCGATGTGATTTCCGAAATTCGCGATAGTCGCTTGGGCGATGACTACGCCCGTGCCGTTGCCGGCTCCTATGCCGAGCCCGAGAGTGTGCGCAGCGAGCTTGAGGAAGCCCGTGCCCTCATGAAGCGCCTAGGCTGCTTTGTGGTGCGTACCGATGGCAAGGCCATCGAGGAAAGCGCTGCCGAGATCATTAGCCACTTGGAGGAAATCCAAGATGCCCGTGCCCGCCGCGCCGCCCGCCGAGCCCAGCAAAGCTAGCTTATTGGGGTAGCTAAAAATGCCCGTCTCTAAAAGACTACCTAAAAATAATGCACGATATTGGTAAAGCGATTTAGCAATAAACTAGCATTTGACCTGCAAGCATCTTGCATTGGTATCTTCATAAGGTAACCAACTTTACCTACCGTTTACCGCCATATTTACCACGTTTACCAACCCCCGCGCCCTCTGCGCAAGCCCGCCCAAAACCCGCCGTATAGTACCCTCACGGCTCGCATTCGGCGGGTCGATTCGTTACCACGGTCGTGCGCGTAAGTGCATGGAAGGGGAAGTATCGTGAGCGATTGCAAGAGGGTTTACCGTTTTGGAACCGACGCCCAGGGCACCTGTGTCACTGAGGGCGACAAATCCATGAACTTCGTGCTTGGCGGCAAAGGCGCAAACCTTGCCGAGATGAGCCGCATCGGTCTGCCGGTTCCCGGTGGCTTTACCATTACCTGCCAGACTTGCGTCGAGTACTCCGGTGCCGGCAATGTGTGGCCCGAGGGCGCACTCGATGAGATCGTTGCCGCTGAGGCGGACCTCGAGGCCCGTTGCGGCAAGAAACTCGGCGATGCCTCCGATCCGCTGCTCGTGTCGGTTCGCTCGGGCGCTCCGTTCTCCATGCCCGGCATGATGGACACGGTCCTCAACCTGGGCCTCAACGACGATTCCGTCCGGGGCCTTATCGCCCAGACGCAAAACCCGCGTTTTGCCTGGGACAGCTACCGTCGCTTTATCCAGATGTTCTCCAACGTCGTCATGGGCGTCGACGCCGACCTATTCGAGAACGCCCTGACCCAGGCCCGCCTGGTCGCCGGCGTTCGTGTCGATTCCGAGCTTTCGGCCGAGGACCTGCAGGAGCTCGTCGAGACCTTTAAGGGCATCTTCTCCGAGAACGTCGAGGCGACCCTGTATCCCGAGCTCGAGGTCGCCGACGGTAAGCCCGTCTTCCCGCACGATCCGGAGCTCCAGCTGCGCCTTGCCATCCAGGCCGTCTTTGGCAGCTGGATGAACGAGCGCGCCTGCATCTACCGCAAGCAGCACGGCATTTCCGACGAGCTCGGCACCGCCGTCAACGTCCAGGCCATGGCCTTTGGCAACAAGGGCGAGACCTCTGCGACCGGCGTCGCCTTTACGCGCAACCCGGCCGACGGCACCAAGGAGTTCTATGGCGACTTTTTGGTGAATGCCCAGGGCGAGGACGTCGTCGCCGGCATCCGAAACACCGAGCCCATCGCCGACCTCAAGACCACCTCGGGCCTCGAGTCCGCAGGCGAGGAGCTCGAGCGCGTGTTCCTGACGCTCGAGGATCATTACCGCGATATGTGCGATATCGAGTTTACCATCGAGCAGGGCAAGCTCTGGATGCTCCAGACCCGCGTGGGCAAGCGCACCGCCACTGCCGCCCTGCGCATTGCTATCGAAATGGTCGAGGAGGGCCTCATCACCCGCGAGGAGGCTGTGAGCCGCATCGATCCCGCGCAGCTCGACCAGCTCCTGCACCCGCAGTTCGACGCCTCCAAGAAGTACGAGGCCCTGGCCAGCGGCCTTAACGCCAGCCCTGGTGCCGCCGTGGGCGAGGTCGTGTTCTCGAGTGATGACGCCGTCGCGCGCGCCAACGAGGGCCACAAGGTCATTCTGGTCCGCTGGGAGACCAACCCCGACGACCTGAAGGGCATGGTCGCCGCCGAGGGCATCCTGACCAGCCACGGTGGCAAGACGAGCCATGCCGCCGTTATCGCCCGCGGCATGGGTACGCCCTGCGTCTGCGGCGTTGAGCGCTTCCACATTGACGCGGCAGAGAAGGTCGTGCGCATCGAGGGCAGCGACCGCGTGCTGCGCGAGGGCGATGTCATCTCCATCGACGGCACCCAGGGTATCGTCGTCGACGGCGCGGTTGACCTGGTCTCTGCAGAGCTCACCGGCGACCTGGACACCATCCTGTCTTGGGCCGATGAGATCCGTTTGGACGAGACCGACGGTCACGCCAACCACGTGCGCGTCAACGCCGACAACCCCGAGGATGCCGAGCTCGCGCTCGAGTTTGGCGCCGAGGCCATCGGTCTATGCCGCACCGAGCACATGTTCCTGGGCGATCGCAAGAACATCATCCAGAGCTTTATCCTGTCTGACGATGAGGCCGTGAAGCAGCAGGCCCTGGCCGACTTGCTCAAGGTTCAGACCGAGGACTTCCTGGCGATGTTCAAGACCATGTCCGGTCGCGATGTGGTCGTCCGCCTGCTCGATCCGCCGCTTCATGAGTTCCTTGATAATCCTCGCGAGCTCGAGGTCGCCATCACCAAGAAGGAGGCCGCCGGCGCTCCCGAGGAGGAGCTCACTGCCCTGCGCGCCCGCCTGCGTCGCATCGACGGCATGGTCGAGTCCAACCCCATGCTGGGCTTGCGCGGCGTGCGCCTGTCCGTCGTCTTTGGCGATCTGCCGCTCATGCAGGTTCGCGCCGTCGCCACGGCCGCTGCCCGCCTTATCAAGGAGGGTGTCGACCCGCGCCCCGAGATCATGGTTCCGCTCGTTTCCATCACGGCCGAGCATGTCCAGACCCGCGAGGTCATTGAGCGCGTAATCGCCGAGGTTTCCGCCGAAGAGGGCGTCGGGCTCAATATTCCCGTGGGCACGATGCTCGAGCTGCCGCGTGCCTGCATGGTCGCTGACGAGATCGCCCATCATGCCGACTTCTTCTGCTTTGGCACCAACGACCTCACCCAGACGACCTTTGGCTTCTCGCGCGATGACGCCGAGGCCAAGTTCAT
The DNA here is from genome assembly GCA_905215065.1 of uncultured bacterium. Lineage (GTDB taxonomy): Bacteria > Actinomycetota > Coriobacteriia > Coriobacteriales > Coriobacteriaceae > Collinsella. The sequence continues at coordinate 90,673 of CAJMOF010000002.1, forward strand.
CCCGCTGTACATGCATAAAAAGATTCTGAAAGACAACCCCTTCGAGACCATCGACGCGGCGGTGCTGGAGCTCGTGCGCCTGGCCGTCGAGAAGGGCCGCGCCACCAATCCCGACATGCACTTTGGCGTGTGCGGCGAGCACGGCGGCGACCCCAAGTCCATCAAGGGCCTGTTTAACGTGGCCGACGTGGACTACGTGTCCTGCTCGCCCTATCGCGTGCCCCTCGCGCGCCTGGCTGCCGCTCAGGCCAAGCTCGAGGCCAAGCGCAACGCCTAACGTTTTGGGTGTAGACGCCTAGTGTAGCCCCCCTCATGCCGCCCGTCTCATTCGCGAGGCGGGCGGTTATCATGTGCGGGTTTTGTCTTTTTGTCTGCGTAAAAAATTGTTCTTGCAGCAGAAACCCGCGCGTGTATACTTAAATACGTTTGTTCAACTACGTGCCGGCCAAGATGGTACGGCACCTCTAGAAGAGTAAGGAATTGCACATGGATTACATCCGCGCAATCGAGCGTCAGCAGATCCGCGAGGACATTCCTCAGGTTCGCGTCGCCGACAACGTCAAGGTTCACTACCGCATTAAGGAAGGCGACCGCGAGCGCATTCAGGTCTTCCAGGGCGACGTCATCCGCATGGCCGGCGCCGGTGCCCGCGAGACCTTCACCGTCCGCAAGATGTCCTTCGGTGTCGGTGTTGAGCGTACCTTCCCGCTTCACAGCCCCAAGATCGCCAAGCTCGAGGTCGTTCGTCATGGTCGCGTCCGTCGCGCCAAGCTGTACTACCTCCGCGACAAGGTGGGCAAGGCTGCTCGCATCCCCGAGAAGCGCTAAGAAGATCGCAGCGTCTGTCCACTCGTTTGGACACAAGGGTCACCTTCGGGTGGCCCTTCTTTTTATCTGATTTGCATGCAAGGAGGGCCTGGTATGGCCAATATGACGAGCTCGGTTTCGGCATCGCAGGTTGCCGGTGAGTTGGCGAGCGCTACGTTTGAGGAGATCCCCGCCCTCGTGGAGCATTATCGCGAGGACCCGCGCCAGCAGGTGATCAAGGCTTGCGAGCGTGCTCTTAAGCGCCATGCCAAGGAACTTGCCGAGCGCGAGCGCGTCAATGACATGTACGAGCTTATGCATGAGCTTGGTGGCGATGGGGTGGTCGTTGGTGTCGACGAGGTGGGTCGCGGATCGGTGGCCGGCCCTTTGACGGTATGCGCCGTCTGTCTTCCTATGGAGCCGCGCGTCTGGGGTATCAACGATTCCAAAAAGCTCACGCCCGCGCGCCGCGAGTTGCTCTCAGTGAAGATTGCCGAGGTGGCGACGGCGATCGGTTTTTGCCATATCGCGCCGAAGGATATCGATGAAATGGGCATGGCCCGTGCTATCCGTACTGCCGTTGCGGGCGCCGTGGCCGATACGGGACTTGAGCCCGACTGCGTCCTCATGGATGGTAACCCCTTGGGCGCCGTTCCTAACGAGCGCGATGTGGTGAAGGGCGATGCCAAAATCGCCTGCATCGCCGCGGCGTCCATCATGGCCAAGGTCACGCGTGACGAGATGATGGTCGAGTACGACGCCGAGTATCCCGAGTACCATCTGGCCGAGTCGAAAGGCTACGCAAGCCCCGAGCATATCGAGGCCATTCGCAAACATGGACTTTGTCCACTGCACCGCGTGAGCTTTTGCGGAAACTTTCTGCAGACTGAGCGCCTTTTCTAGGTCAATTGTGGAGACAGGGACCTCTGGGGTTTTATAAACCTGCTGGTGGCGGGCCGTATGCAACACCATTGCTGCGTACGGCCCGTTTTTTGACGGCATTTGGTCAGCTTTTGGTTTGCTTCCGGTACTTACCCGCACGAAAGGTGCCCTCATCATCGGGGCAATGCAGCGTGCGGGAAAGGAGACCCCATGAGTGCCGCAAGCAAAAAGAGCAAGACGCAGCAGCTCAAGGAGCGTTGGGAAAACGGCGAGCTCGACTGCGGGGCGATGACGCCTGAGTTTATCAAGGGACTCAGTCCCCGCGAGCTGGGCATGCTGGGCGAGCTGATCACCATCGACTACTTTAACGAGCGCGGCTACACCTTGCTGGAGCAGGGTTATCGTTGCTCCGAGGGCGAGGCCGATCTGGTGCTGCTCGATGAACTCGACGATGTCGTGGTGATGGCCGAGGTCAAGACCAGACGCGTCGCACTGGATTGCAGCACGCGGGTCTTTCCCGAGGAGGCCGTGGACGCCCAAAAGCAACGCCGCTACCGCCGCATCGCAAGTTGCTATCTCATGGAGCATTATCCGCTCAAGGCGATTCGCTTCGATGCCGTGGGTGTCACCATTCGTGGCGGGCATATCGCCGAGATCGAGCATCAGTACAACGCGTTCGATTGGCAGGTGTCGTGATGGCGTTCGAGACGTTTGCCGTTCACGCGGCCTGCATCCGTGGCGTCGAGGCGATTCATGTCACGGTCGAGGTCTCGCTTGCCGGTGGTGTTCCGGGCATCCAAATGCTCGGCATTCCGAGTATGGAGGTGATGGAGTCACGCGGTCGTATTCGCTGCGCGATGCGCTCCGCCGGGTTCGAGATCCCACGCTCGGGCATTACGGTCAACCTAGCGCCCGGCGATATTCGCAAGACCGGTAGCGGCTTTGATCTGCCCATCGCCATCGCGGTTCTGGCGGCCGATGGGCAGATTCCCCGTGACAACCTCGATCGCTGCCTTATCGCCGGCGAGCTCGGCTTGGACGGTACGGTGCTTCCCGTCAAGGGCGAGGTGGCGTTTCAGCTATTGGCGCGTGATATGGGGCTGTCCTTTATCGCCGGCAGGTCCGATCAGCATGTGCCGCTCGCGGGCGTGGATTGTGGATTCATCGATCATTTGTCTCAGCTTGCCCATGGCATGGGCGAGGCGGCTCGGCACTATCTGGATTCCGAGGGCGTCGAGGCGACCTTTGAGCCTGAGCTCGACTATGCCGACGTGCTGGGGCAGGAAGTCGCTAAACGCGGCATGGCGCTTGCGGCGGCAGGAGAACTCGGCTTGCTCATGATCGGGTCCCCGGGATCGGGCAAGACGATGCTCGCGCGTCGTATGACCGGCATCCTGCCCGAGCTTTCCGTTGAGGATCAACAGGAGGCGCTGTGCATCCATTCGGTTTTGGGTGAGAACATTGATGGCTTGTTGGCGGGGCACCGGCCCTTCCGCAGTCCCCATCACAGTATTTCGACCGCAGGTCTTATCGGCGGTGGGCGCCCGGTGCACCCGGGTGAGATCAGCCTTGCTCATGGCGGCGTGCTATTTTTGGACGAGCTTGCCGAGTTTCCCACGGGTGTGCTGCAGACGCTGCGTCAGCCCATCGAACGCGGCTACGTCAGGATCGTACGCGTCGACGGGGCTTTTACCTTCCCGTCGCGCTTTCAGCTGCTGGCTGCGAGCAATCCCTGCCCCTGCGGCTTTTTGGGCGATCGTGAGGTACCGTGTCGCTGCTCGGCGGCGATGGTCGAGCGCTATCGGTCTAAACTGCGCGGTCCTTTGGCCGACCGTATCGACATGATGATCGATGTGACCCGTCCCGACCCTCAGGTGATTATCGAGGGCGCGGAGGGTATGTCGTCAGCTGAGTTACGTGACTACGTTGTGCGCGGTCGCGCTTTTCGCGCTTGGCGCGAATCCCGTATGGACGATGCGGATGCCGAGGCCGAGGATGACGAGACACGGTCCATTGACGGCGTCGTTTCGACCTTTGAGCTCGATGATGCGGCGGAGAAGTGTGTGCTCGGCCTGTCGAAGCGCACGCATCTCACGGGCCGCGGCATCGTGCGCCTGGTTCGCATTGCGCGCACGATCGCAGATGTCGCCGGGAGCGAGCATGTGACGCAGGACCACGTGCTCGAGGCGGCGATGTACCAGGGAAGGAGGGACCAATGATGGCCGAGGGAACCTTCGAGCTGCATCCAGGTGATACGTTGTATCCCGAGACCGTTTTGGAGCTTTCTGATGTACCCCAGACGCTCTATGTGCGCGGCAACCCCGAGGTGCTTTCGACGCCCGCGCTCTCCATCATCGGCGCGCGCAAGGCCTCGCCGTATGGTCTTGCCGTGGCAGAGCTTGCGTCAAAGGTGGCGGTCGAGGCGGGCGTGACGGTAGTCTCGGGCGGCGCGGTCGGTTGTGACCAGGCCTCGGGTTGGGCTGCGGTCAACGCTGGCGGCAAACACGTCGTGGTGCTGGGGACGGGCGCCGACGTGGTCTACCCGCGTTCGAGCGCGGGGCTTATTACGCGCACGCTCGATACGGGTGGCGCGGTCGTGTCGATCTCTCCGTGGGGCATGGGTCCGCGCAAGTTTGCCTTTCCGCGCCGCAATCGCGTAATCGCGGCCTTGTCGCAAGCCCTCTTTGTATCCGAGGCGGGTATGCCTTCCGGGACGTTTTCTACAGCCGAGGCTGCTATGGATTTGGGGCGAGAACTTCTTGCCGTGCCGGGGTCGATCCTATCGCCCGAGTCGCGTGGCACGAATTACCTCATTGCGAACGGTGCCTGCTGCATCATCGACGAGGAATCTATCGAGATGGCTATTTCACGCATCTACGGCACCCTGCGCTACTCGCGCCCCGATGCTCCCGGCATTGCCGACCTAGATCAAACACAGCAGACCGTGATGCATGCACTCATCGCCTCTCCGCTCAAGGTCGACGACATCGCGGCACTCGTCTCGCTCGATGCCGTTGGCGTACTTAAGCTCCTGGGTTCGCTTGAGCTCGAGGGCCTTATCGAGCGCATGATGGATGGAAGGTATGCGCCCTCCAAGTTTGCTCTTCACGCCCAGACACCCTTCGGTCACAATGGAAAACATGTCAATTAGAAAGGTGTTTGCAGATGCTGTTTGATCAGGTGACGGTTATCGGTGGCGGTCTGGCGGGTTCGGAGTGCGCGATTCAGCTGGCGGATCGCGGGTTTTCCGTAAAGCTGTGCGAGATGCGCCCCCAGGTGAGCTCCCCGGCCCACCATACCGATCACCTGGCAGAGCTCGTCTGTTCCAATTCGTTTAAGTCGACCCGTCCGGATTCCGCGGCTGGTTTGCTGAAGGCCGAGCTTGAGCGCATGGGTTCAGTCCTGCTCGATTGCGCCCATCGCGCGGCTGTTCCCGCCGGCGGTGCCCTGGCGGTCGACCGCGTCAAGTTTTCCGAGCTTGTCGAGGCCGAGGTTGCCGCCCGTCCCAATATCGAGATCATTCACGGCGAGGTCACGCAGATTCCCGAAGGTCACGTGGTCATTGCCGCCGGCCCCTTGTGCTCGCCGGCGCTGAGCGAAGAGGTCATGAAGCTCGTCGGTGGCGACGCCCTTGCGTTCTTCGATGCCGCGGCGCCGATCGTCGATGCCTCCACGCTCGATATGGACGTGCTGTTCTCGCAGTCGCGCTACGAGGAGCAGGGGAGCGGCGACTATCTCAACGCTCCGCTCAACAAGGAGGAGTACGAGGCCTTTATCGAGGCGCTTACCACGGCAGGCCGCGTGGTGCTCAAGGACTTTGAGGGCGGCGATCTGTTCCAGGCCTGCCAGCCTGCCGAGGAAGTTGCGCGCACCGGCAAGGACGCCATTCGCTTTGGCGCCATGAAGCCCGTCGGCCTCACCGACCCGCGAACCGGTCGTCGTCCCTGGGCGGCGATTCAGCTGCGTGCCGAGAATAAGGAGAAGACCGCCTATAACCTGGTGGGCTTCCAGACCAACCTGACCTTTGGCGAGCAGAAGCGCGTCTTCCATATGGTGCCGGGCCTGGAGAACGCTGAGTTCTTCCGCTACGGTGTCATGCACCGCAATACCTTTGTCGACGCCCCGCACGTGCTCGATGGCACCTTCGCCGTGCCCGGTACCGGTGTGCGCCTGGCCGGTCAGATCACCGGCACCGAGGGGTACATGGAAGCCGTGGCGACAGGTCTGCTCGCAGCGCTCAACACCTATGCCGATGCTATCGGTGCCGCGGGCGTCGAGTTGCCGCGTGTGGGTGCCCTGGGTGCGCTCGTGGGCTATGCGACCGATCCTGCCACCGTGGGCTATCAGCCCATGCATGTCAACTTTGGCCTGGTGCCGCCACTCGAGGATGGTAAGCGCCACAGCAAGCGCGACCGCTACCAGGCCTATACGGACCGTGCGCTCGAGGCCCTTGATGCCTATCTGGCCACTCGTCCTGATCTGTTTGGAGGCGACCGGTCATAGCCTTTGACCTGTACGACACCGTCGACTCGTTTATCGCCTATATCTCACGTGTCGAGGGACTTTCTCCCAACACGGTGACGGCCTATGGCTCGAGGCTGGAGCGCTTTGCTGCCTGGTGCGAGCGCGAGGATATCGATGCTTTCGCTGCCGACGTGCGCACCATTCGCCGCTATCTTGCCGAGCTTTCGCGTGAGCAGGTGGCTCCCCGAACGCTTGCGGCGCATCTGTCGGCTATCCGATCGCTCTATCGATGGATGGCTGCCGAGGGGGTCGTGGAGGGCGATGTGGTCTCGGCAATTTCCTCGCCCAAGCTCCCGCGCGATCTACCCGGTGTGCTGACGACCCAACAGGTGGAGGCGCTGCTCAAGACGCCTGATACCTCAACACCCGCGGGACTGCGCGATGCGGCGATGCTCGAGCTGCTCTATGCCTCGGGCGCCCGTATCTCTGAGCTCGCAGCACTCAATGTGGAGTCCATTGCGTGGTCCGAACGCACGCTGCGCCTGTGGGGCAAGGGGAGCAAAGAACGTATCGTCCCTCTGTATCGTCGTGCGCTCGAGGCGACGCGTCTCTATATTGAGGAGGGGAGGCCGGAGTTGCTCGCTCAGGCAAAGCGTCGTGACCCCGTTACCGGGCCGCATCCGCTGCTTATATCGGCGCGCGGTAATCGCATGAGTGCCGCCATGCTCAGGCGGCGGTTTCATACGCTGGCGACGCTCGCCGGCATGCCTGCCGACATCGCCCCGCATGCGATGCGCCATACCTTTGCGACCGACTTGCTCGAGGGCGGTGCGGACCTGCGCTCGGTTCAAGAGCTGCTGGGCCATGCGAGCCTGTCCACGACGCAGATCTACACGCATCTCACACCCGATCGGCTTAAGCGGGCTGTGTCTCAAGCCCATCCCCGCGGCGAATAGTGGCTGGGACGTCCCGCGCCGCGCTCAGGTGTGTGGTTTTGATTGCGGGTTGGCAGGAAGATGCATTCCTGCTATCATTCATCGGGTTGCTTCACGGCAACAGGTTTTTATCACGCACGCGCGGCTACTTCATACCGTGGTGCCCGGGCTTTGGTAGCACATGTCCGGGTTGGTTTTGGAGGATGACCCCGCGCGGAGGCAAACCACAGGAGGTTTAACATGGCTACCAAGATTAATATCCGCACCCTGCTCGAGGCCGGCTGCCACTTCGGTCACCAGACCCGTCGCTGGAACCCCAAGATGAAGCCGTTCATCTTCGGTGAGCGCAACGGCATCTACATCCTCGACCTCAAGCAGACCATCCTCGACGCCGACCAGGCCTACACCTTCGTCAAGAACGTCGCCAAGGGCGGCAACGTGCTGTTCGTCGGCACCAAGAAGCAGGCTCAGGAGGCCGTCAAGAACGCTGCTGAGCGCGCCAACATGCCTTACATCAACCAGCGTTGGCTCGGCGGCATGCTGACCAACTTCGTCACCATCCGCTCCCGCATCAACCGCATGGAGGAGCTCGAGGCCATGGTCGAGGACGGCCGCATGGCAGTGCTCCCCAAGAAGGAGCAGGCTGTTCTCGGCAAGGAGCTCACCAAGCTCCAGACCAACCTCGGTGGTGCCCGCGACATGAAGGGTCTGCCCCAGGCTCTCTTCGTCATCGACACCAAGCGCGAGGAGAACGCCATCAAGGAGGCTCAGCGCCTGAACATCCCCGTCGTCGCTCTGATCGACACCAACTCCGATCCCGACGAGGTCGAGTACGGCATCCCCTGCAACGATGACGCTATCTCTGCTGTCACCCTTATGTGCGAGCTCATGGCTGACGCCTGCCTCGCTGGCTCCGGCAAGGAGCAGGTCTCCGAGGCCGAGATGGCCGCTGAGCCCAAGGCCGAGTAAATCAGTCTTAGTTAATTCTTTTTCATCTCTTTGAAAGGAACCACAATGGCCCAGATTACCGCCGCTATGGTCAAGCAGCTCCGCGAGATGACCGACTCCCCGATGATGGAGTGCAAGAAGGCTCTCGTCGAGGCTGACGGCGACATGGACGCCGCTGTCGACGTTCTGCGTAAGAACGGCCTTGCCAAGGCTGCCAAGAAGGCTGGCCGTGAGACCAACGAGGGCGCTGTCGCCGCGTTCGTCTCCGAGGATGGCAAGACCGGCGCTCTGCTCGAGCTCTCCTGCGAGACCGACTTCGTTGGCTCCAACGCCAAGTTCACTGGCTTTGCTTCCAAGGTCGCTGAGGTTGTCGCTACCACCGAGCCTGCTGACGTCGACGCCCTGCTCGAGAAGCCGATGGGCGAGGAGACCGTTTCCTCCGAGCTCACCGAGATGATTCACATCATGGGCGAGAACATGAAGATTTCCCGTTTCGCCGCCCGCAAGGCCGAGAACGGCGCGCTCGCTTCTTACATCCACATGGGTGGTAAGATCGGCGTCCTCGTCGAGTTCGCCTTCGAGAAGGCCGAGACCGCTCAGGCTGAGTCCTTCAAGACCTTCGCTCACGACGTTGCCCTTCAGGTTGCCGCCGTCGCCCCGATCTGCGCCACCCGCGATCAGGTTCCGGCCGAGACCGTCGAGCACGAGAAGCAGATCTACATGGCTCAGGCTGCCGAGTCCGGCAAGCCCGAGGCTATCCAGGAGAAGATGGCTGTCGGCCGTCTGGAGAAGTTCTACAAGCAGTCCGTGCTCACCGAGCAGGAGTTCATCAAGGACAGCTCCCTCACCATCAAGAAGTACGCCGAGCAGGTCTCCAAGGAGCTCGGCGACACCATTACCGTCGTTGCCTTTGACCGTCTGGTCCGTGGCGAGTAAATAAGCTCTTGTAGCTGGTAATGAGCAGGCTGTGGGTTTTACTCACAGCCTGCTTTTTCATGGCTCTTCTTAGAGCCTTTGATAGAATGTTGAGAGTTCAATCTAAAGGAGGATCGCTTTGTCCGACATCCGATATAAACGCGTGCTTCTGAAGCTTTCTGGCGAAGCACTGATGGGCGACGGCCACTATGGCATCGACCCCAAGGTTACCGACCATCTTGCCAAACAGGTCAAGGAGCTGCTCGCCGTTGGCCATGAGGTCGGCGTCGTTGTCGGCGGCGGCAATATTTTCCGCGGCATGGCCGGCGCTGCCGGTGGCATGGAGCGTGCTCAGGCCGACTACATGGGCATGCTGGCAACCGTTATGAACGCGCTTGCCCTGCAGGATGCCTTCGAGCATAACGATGTACCCTGCCGCGTGATGAGCGCTATCCAGATGAACGAGATCTGCGAGCCCTATATTCGTCGCCGCGCTATCAACCATCTGTCCAAGGGCAACGTCGTCATCTTCGCTGCCGGTTCGGGCAATCCGTACTTTACGACCGACACCGCCGCGGCTCTTCGTGCGTGCGAGATTGGCGCCGAGATTCTGATTAAAGCCACCAAGGTTGACGGCATCTACGACAAGGATCCCGTCAAGTGCGCCGATGCCGTCCGTTTTGACAAGATTACCTATCACGAGGTTCTCGTCCGCGGTCTGCAGGTTATGGATTCCACGGCTACGGCACTGTGTCAGGATAACCGTATGCCGATTTTGGTCCTCAACATCGATGGCGAGGACACCGTCAAGCGCGCGCTTTCGGGTGAGCCCGTCGGCACGCTCGTCTATCAGGAGGATTAAGCATGGCAGAGAACATCACCGCCCATATGGACAAGTCGCTCGAGTCCCTCAAGCACAACTTCTCCAAGGTTCGTACCGGCCGCGCCAACGCCAACATTCTGTCCGACATCACCGTTGATTATTACGGTGTCCCCACGCCGGTCACGCAGGTTGCCGCCGTCAAGACCCCCGAGGCTCACATGCTGCTCATCGAGCCGTGGGACAAGGCGCTCATCAACGCTATCGTCAAGGCCATCGGCGCTTCCGATCTGGGCATTACCCCCAACTCCGATGGCACCGTCGTTCGTCTGCCGTTCCCGGCCCCCACTGAGGAGCGCCGTCGCGAGCTCGTCAAGGAGTGCCGCGAGTACGCCGAGCAGGCCAAGGTGTCTATCCGTAACATCCGTCGCGACTTCAACAATAAGCTCGAGCGCGATGAGGAGCTCACCGAGGACGATGTCCGTCGCGAGCAGGCCAAGGTCCAGAAGCACACCGATGAGTATGTCGCCAAGGTGGAGGAGCTTCTGAAGGAAAAAGAAGCCGAGGTCATGGAGATCTAAGGTGCAATACGACGAGCATAAACTGGTCGAGTACTTTGCCGACGCCCCTGCGGGCGTCGGTTTTTCCGACCTTGACCTCAATAAGATTCCGCACCATATCTCGTGCATCATGGACGGCAACGGTCGTTGGGCTACGTCGCGCGGTCTTGCGCGCACCGAGGGTCATAAGGCAGGTATCGTCTCGCTGCGCGAGATCATTACCGCCTGCGTGCGCCTAGGCGTCGACGTGCTTTCTGCCTATGCGTTTTCTACCGAAAACTGGAACCGTCCGCAGCATGAGGTCAACGTTTTGATGCATCTGTTTGCCAAGACGTTTATCGACGAGCTGCCGCTTCTGAAGCGCGAAAACGTGCGTGTTGTCTTTTTGGGTGACATTTCCGCGCTGCCCAAGAAGACCCGCGACGTTTTTGAACGCGGTCTTGCCGAGTGCGCCGATCATACCGGTATGACGCTGGCGCTTGCCGTCAACTACGGCGCGCGTGCCGAGATTACCCGCGCTGTCCGTCAGATTGCACTCGACGCTGCCGCCGGTAAGATCGATCCTGCCGCAATTGATGACGACATGGTGGCTTCCCACCTCTATACCGCCGGTCTTCCCGATCCTGAGCTTGTGATTCGCACCTCTGGTGAGCTGCGCCTTTCGAACTATCTGCTGTGGCAGGTGGCTTATTCCGAGTTCTACGTCACCGATACCTATTGGCCCGACTTTGATCGTTGGGGCCTTGTCGACGCCATTTTGGCCTATCAGGGCCGTGACCGTAGGTTTGGTGGACTGAGCAAGACCGAGGAGGCTTAATCGTGTCCGATCGTCCCAAGGCATCTGCTCCCAAGACGCCTGCGCGCAAAGCTGCCGCTGCGGGAGCGCCTGCAGCGAAGAACGGTACCGGTTCGTGGCTGGCGGGCTTTATTACCCGTGCCGCCGCCGGTATCGTCTACGCCGTTGTCTTTATCCTGTGCTTGGTTTTGGGTATCGTGCCCACGGCCATCTTTGTTTCTGTCATGAGCGGTCTGTGCTGCTATGAGTTTTTCCGTATGACAAGGCTCGATGGCAAGATGGCTAACGAGCGCATGGGTATCGCTGCCGCCGTACTCTTTCCGCTGTCGGCGTTGGGCGATTCGATGTTGCTGAATGCCCTGCTTTTTGCCCTGATGCTCGCTGTGGGCATTTGGTATGTCTGGTCGCCGCGTACCCGCATCTCTGATGTGGCCGTGACGCTCATGGGTCCCATCTACACTGGCTTTATGCTGTCGGCTATCGTGCTGCTGCGCGATGCCGTGCCCGGTTTTGCCGGCGCCCTGCTTTCAGTGGGCGTTTGCGCGTCCCTTTGGGTCTCCGATTCGTTTGCCTACATCGTGGGCAGCCGTATCGGCAAGCACAAGATGGTTCCCAAGATTTCTCCCAAAAAGAGCTGGGAGGGGTTTGTCGGCGGCATCTTGGGCTCGGTTTTGATTTGGCTCATCCTGTGGGCGACGCACTTCTACAAGCTCAGCCTGCCCTATGCGCTGCTGTGCGGCGTGGTGGTGTCCATTCTGGGCGTTATCGGCGACCTTATCGAGTCGCGTATCAAGCGCGGTGTGGGCGTCAAGGATTCCGGCAACCTTATCCCGGGCCACGGCGGCATGCTCGATCGTAGCGATTCGCTTATCTTCGGCTGCATCACCGCGCAGCTGTTGCTGATGATCGGAGGCGTGCTGTAATGTCCTTCCAGACGACGTATGGCTCCGATGGACGTCTCCGTGTTGCCATCCTGGGCTGTACAGGCTCTATCGGCACCCAGGCGCTCGATGTGTGCCGCCAGCATGCCGATCGCCTGCAGGTGACGGCGCTGTCCGTTAACTCCAGTACCTCTGAGCTCGTTGCCGCTGCCCGTGAGTTCTCGGTTCCGGCGGTTGCCGTAGCCGATGTCGATCATGGCGATGACGCCGTGCTGCAGGAGTTGCCCGAGGGAACGAAGCTCGGCGTTGGCGCGCAGGCGGTTTGCGAGCTCGCGCATCGCGACGATGTCGACTGCGTGCTTGTCGCTATTGTGGGCGCCGCCGGTCTCGAGGCGAGCCATGCGGCCTTGACCTCGAATAAGCGCCTTGCCCTTGCCAACAAGGAGTCCCTCGTCGTCGGTGGCGACTTGCTTATGCCGTTGGCACAACCGGGCCAGCTTATTCCGGTCGACTCTGAGCATTCCGCCATCTACCAGTGCTATCTGGGGGAGAACCCGCGCGAGGCCCACTGCATTTGGCTCACCTGCTCGGGCGGTCCGTTCTTTGGCCGCACGCGCGACGAGCTCGATCGCGTGACGCGTGCCGATGCCCTCGCGCATCCCACGTGGGCCATGGGTGCCAAGATTACCATTGACTCCGCCACCCTCATGAACAAGGGCCTGGAGCGCATTGAGGCCATGCATCTGTTTAACTGCGACCTCGATTTCATTAACGTGGTCGTGCAGCGTCAGTCCAAGATTCACTCTATGGTCGAGTTCGCCGACGGCTCCGTGATGGCGCATCTCGGTGCATCCGACATGCGTATTCCCATCCAGTTCGCGTTCTCGTATCCCGAGCGTTGGGATACTCCGGCGCCTCGTATCGATTTCCGCGAGCTGGGGCAGCTCACGTTTGATGCTGCCGACATGGATACCTTCCGCTGTCTGGCACTGGCCGAGCGTGCCGGCAAGACGGGTGGCACCATGCCGTGCGTGCTCAATGCCGCCAACGAGGTCGCCGTCGATGCCTTCCTGCACGATGGCTGCAGCTTTACCGATATCGATCGCATTGTGGAATCCTGCATGGACGCCCACGATATGCAGGTGGTCGATTCGTTTGAGCAGCTTCGCGACACCGATGCGTGGGCGCGTGAAAAGGCTGCGCAGGTGCTCGCCGCAACCCGTTCCTAACCCATAAGGATTGCTTTTTCGTTTTATGGATACTGTTCTGAGCGTTCTCTCATCGGTCTTTTGGGGCCTGCTGATGCTTTCCGTCCTCGTGTTTTTGCACGAGGGCGGCCACTTTTTGGCGGCGCGTGCCTGCGGCGTCCGTGTGACCGAGTTCTTTTTGGGTCTGCCGTGCCGCTTTGACATCCATTACACGTCGCGTCGCATTGGAACCAAGTTTGGCGTGACCCCGCTGCTGCTGGGTGGCTACGCTGCCATCTGCGGTATGGATCCGACCGATGTTTCGTGCGCCGATCGCGTGCTCGCGGCTATCCATCGTCATGGTCGCGTGACCGTGGCCGACCTTGCTGTCGAGCTCGAACTTTCCGAGGAGGATGTGCTCGAGGCATGCGCCCTTTTGCTGGGCTGGGGCTCCATCGCGCCCTGGTATGAGGAAGGGGAGAAGCCCTCGCCGAGCTACTATCCCACCAAATATCAGACGTTGCCACGAGACACGGCAGGCTATACCACCTTTGATGGTCGCCGTTTCGATCGCGAACATGCGACTGCCGAGGGCGATGTGTGGGAGCTGCCGTGCGGCGAGGCCGAGTTCCTTGCGCAAGAACGCTCGCACACCTATCTTGGCCAAGGCTTTCTCAAGCGCGCCTTTATGCTGCTCGCAGGCATTATCGTCAATATCTTGACGGGTTTTTTGCTTCTTATGAGCATCTATTCCATTGCGGGTGTCACCGTGCCGATGGATACCAACGTGATCGGTCAGGTTGACGAGGGGTCTATTGCCGCCAAGGCGGGTATCGAGGCCGGTGATGCGATCCTTTCGGTTGACGGTGTCTCATGTTCTACTTGGATGGATGTCTACGATGCCATCGGCAAGGCCGCCGGTAAGGGCGATATCGCCATCGAGTACGAGCGTGACGGCAAGCAGCATTCGACCACGGTTGCGCTCAAAGAGGACGAGCGCCTAGGTGTGTATGCCTCTACGCAGGTGGTCCGTATAGACCCGATCACCTCGGCGCGTCTGTCATTCTCCTATGTTGTACAGACGGCGGATGGCGTGATGCGCCTACTCCAGCCGCAGCATACGATGGAGATTCTCGATCAGTCTTCTTCGATCGTGGGTATTAGCGTTATGTCCTCACAGGCTGCTGCTGCCGGCCCTGCCACGTTCCTTTCGTTTGCCGCCCTCATTTCATTCTCGCTTGGCTTTATGAACCTGCTGCCCATCCCGCCACTCGATGGCGGCAAGCTAGTCATCGAGATCATTCAGAAGATTGCGGGCCGCGAGCTTCCGCTCAAGGTCCAGACGATTGTGAGCTATGTGGGCATCGCGCTCTTTGCGCTGCTGTTTGTCTATATGCTTCGTTCCGACATCCTTCGATTTATTCTGTAGGGGAGTGTTTGGATTGTCTTTATCCCATCCTTTGCCTCGCGAGCTGACGCGCCCCGTGCATGTGGGCGGCGTGCAGATCGGTGGCGGCGCGCCGGTGGTGGTCCAATCTATGACCTGCACCGATACCGCTGATGCCCAGGCAACGCTTGCGCAAGTGTGCGCGTTGGCGCAGGCTGGCTGCGATATCGTGCGCGTGAGCGTGCCCTCCGAGGCCGCGCTTGAGGGCTTCCGCACCATCTGTGCCGAGTCTCCGGTGCCGATTGTCGCCGATATCCACTTTAACCATAAGCTCGCCATTGGTGCCGTTGAGGCCGGTGCCGCCAAGCTGCGCATCAATCCCGGCAATATCGGCGATTGGGCCAAGGTTGACGCGGTGATCGATGCTGCGGGTGCCGCGGGCTGTGCGATTCGCATTGGCGTGAACGCGGGCTCGCTTGAGCAAGATATTGCCGAGCGCGACGACCTCACGCAGCCCGAAAAGCTCGTGATGTCGAGCGAGCGCTTTGTGCGGCACTTTGAGGACCGTGGGTTTACCAACATCGTGCTATCCGCCAAGGCCCATAGCGTACAGACGACACTTGATACCTATCGAGCCCTGTCACGTGAGATTCCCCACGTTCCGCTTCACCTGGGCGTGACGGAGGCGGGGACCAAGCTTCAGGGCACCATCAAGAGCTCTGTAGGCTTGGGTATCTTGCTTTCCGAAGGCATCGGCGACACCATGCGTGTGTCGCTCACGGCCGATCCGGTTGAGGAGCCGCCGGTCGCCTGGGGAATTCTACAGTCGCTGGGCCTGCGTCGCCGTGGTCCCGAGATTGTCTCGTGCCCCACGTGCGCCCGCTGCCAGGTTAACCTCATTCCCATCGCCGAGGAGGTCACCGAGCGGCTTAAGAACTATTCCGCGCCGCTTTCGATTGCCGTCATGGGATGTGCCGTTAATGGCCCCGGTGAGGCTTCTGATGCCGACCTGGGCGTTGCTTGCGGACGTGGTCAGGCCTTGCTCTTTTCGCATGGCCAGATCATTGGTAAAGTAACTGAGGACCAAATTGTCGACGCGCTTATGGCAGAGGTCGACAAGCTTATTGAGGAGAAATAAATGACCCGAGCAATGTATATGTCTAAGCTCTATGCGCCGACGCTTAAAGAGGATCCGGCGGACGCTGAGCTCGCCAGCCACCGCCTGCTGCTCCGTGCCGGCATGATCCGCAAGGAGGCCGCCGGTCTGTATTCCTACCTGCCGCTCGCATGGCGCTCGATTCGCAAGATTGAGAACATCGTGCGCGACGAGATGGACACCGCCGGCGCCCAGGAGCTTATGATGCCTATCATGGTCGATGCCGAGTTGTGGCGTGAGTCCGGCCGTATCGATGCCTATGGCAAGGAGCTTGTGCGCTTTGACGACCGTCATGGTCGCGAGTTCGTGCTGGGCCCCACCCACGAGGAGACTGTCACCGCCCTGGTGCGCAATGAGCTGCGCTCCTATAAGCAGCTGCCCGTCAACCTCTACCATATCCAAGATAAGTTCCGCGACGAGTTCCGCCCCCGCTTTGGTCTGATGCGCGGTCGCGAGTTCATCATGAAGGATGCCTACAGCTTCTCCGCCACGCAGGAGAGCCTGCAGGAGGAGTACGACAAGATGAAGCAGGCCTACGCCAACATCTGCGAGCGCTGCTACATCAAGGCTCTACCCGTTGTCGCCGACTCCGGCGAGATCGGCGGCGACACATCCGTCGAGTACATGGCTCTGGCTGACGCCGGCGAGGCCTCGCTCGTCTACTGCGACGATTGCGGCTTTGCTGCCGATGACGAGGCTGCAAGCACCAAGGTCGTCGTGACTGAGGGTCCCGGTGACGGTACGCTTACCAAGGTTGAGACTCCGGGCATGGGCACCATTGAGGCTGTTGCTAAGTTCTTTGGGTTCCCCGAGAACGGCACGCGCAAGTCCCTGGCGCTCATCGATGCCGAGGGCAAGCCCGTCGTGGCCATCGTCCCGGGCGATCATGAGCTCAACGACTGCAAGGCCGAGCATGTCTTTGGCAAGGGCTATCGCATGATGACCGACGAGGAGCTCCAGACCTACGGTCTGCACAAGGGCTTTATCGGACCGGTTAACTTGCCCGAGGGCATCCGTCTGGTGTGCGACGAGAGCCTGCGCGAGTCCAAGCAGTGGGCCTGCGGTGCCAACGAGGTCGATTATCACTTTACCGGTGCCTGCCCCGAGCGCGACTTTACCGTCGATGAGTGGGCAGATCTGGTCACCGTCGTTGCCGGCGATCCCTGCCCGCACTGCGGCAAGCCGCTCTCTGCTGCCCGCGGCATCGAGGTCTCTCAGGTGTTCCAGCTGGGCACCAAGTACTCCGAGGCCATGGGTGCCACCTTTATGGACGAGGACGGCAAGGAGAAGCCGCTCATCATGGGTTGCTACGGCGTTGGTGTGTCCCGCTCGCTTGCTGCCGTCGTGGAGCAGCACAACGACGAACACGGCATCGTCTGGCCGGTCTCTGTTGCCCCGTACGAGGTCGCGGTGATTCCGCTCGATCCCAAGAAGGAGGAGTGCGCTAACGTTTGCGACCAAATCGTCGAGGGCCTGTGCGCCGAGGGTATCGAGGTTGTCGTCGATGACCGTGACGAGCGTCCCGGCTTTAAGTTTGCCGATAACGACCTCATGGGCTTCCCGTATCAGGTCGTTCTGGGTAAGCGTGGCCTCAAGAATGGTACTGTGGAGCTCAAGGACCGTGCCACGGGCGAGCGTGAGGACGTGGCGATCGACGAGGTCGTCGCCAAGGTTGCTGAGCTTGTTAAGGCGGCCCGCCGTTAATCGACGATTTCGCTTGTAGTTCGATATACGGGACGGCCCCGCATTTCTCCAGATCGGGGAGATGTGGGGCCGTCCTTTTATCTTGTGGCATCCTCGATATCTGAAAGAAAACCCCACAGCCCATATGAGTTGCGGGGTTTTCTTGTGCCTCCGATGCGAAATAAATCGCTCAGATATTACTGATAATCGACGACGTCGATCCAGTTCTTCAGGAACTCATCGTTCACGTTGCGCTTACGAGCGAGCTCGGAAGCGGCGACGATGCTCGTCCACTGACGCACGACCTGCATGGGCATGTCGGCGCGGTCGCAGTAGAGCTCCAGGTAGGCCTCAGCCTGGTCCTTGCTGTTGAGGGCGAAGAGCAGGTAGGTGGTGGCAACGTCGGCAGCAGGGGAGCCCTGGGTGGCGTGTGCCCAGTCGCACACATAGAGCTGGCCGTCGTCGCCGACGATGACGTTGGAGGGGTTGAAGTCGCCGTGGCAGACCTTGAACTCCTTGGTCATGCCGTCCAGACGCTCCTGAAGGTTGTAGCGCGTGGTGGCATTGAGCTGATCAAGGCTGTCGATCATGCGGGCGAACTTGTCGCGCTGACGGTTGAGCAGCGGGGAGGTGTAGCCGTGGATCTCGATCTGGAGGTCGACGAACATCTCGAGATACTCACCAAAGCGCTGAGGCTCGGCAGTCATCTTCTCGGCAAGGGTGGTGCCCGGAACCTTCTCGGTCAAGAGCGCCCAGCCGTTGGCGTTCTCGAGCTGGGAAACCTCGAGAGCCTTGGGGCTGCGGATGCCGCACTCATTGATGCGGGCAAGATTCAAAGCCTCGTTGAACACGTCGGAGACGGGCTTGGTCTCGTTAAAGACCTTGACGATCTTGTCGCCCAGGTCGTAAACGACCTTGTTGCCACGGCGGACGAGCTCGGTCTTGGAATCGGGTAGCAGCATGGTTGCATCCTTTCAACGATGCGATAGAAGCGACGGCGGGGGTGTGTGAAACACCCGTGCACCCCCGCCGTTAAAAACCGTGCTAAAACTAGCAGACGGCGTAGTCCTGAGGCTCTCGGCCGTAGTAGGCGTCCAGGTAGAGCTCCTTGATCTCGCTCATGAGCGGGTAGCGCGGGTTGGCGCCGGTGCACTGGTCGTTGAATGCCTGCTCGGTCATCTCGTCGAGGGTGTCGAGGAAGTACTGCTCGTCAACACCGTAGTCGGCGATGGTCTTCTTGACGCCGATGAAGTCCTTGAGCTCCTCGAGCTTCGTGATGAAGTTCTCGAAGACCTCCTTGTCGTCCTTGCCCTCGATGCCGCAGTACTTGGCCATCTCGGCGTAGTTGTGCAGCGCGTTGGGGTAAGGATACTGGGAGAAGGTACCCATCTTGACGGGAGCCTCGGCGGCGTTGTAGCGCATGACGCGAGTCAGGATGACAGCGTTGGCAAGGCCGTGGGGCAGGTGGTGGAAAGCGCCGAGCTTGTGAGCCATGGAGTGGTTGAGGCCCAGGAAGGCGTTGGCGAAGGCCATACCGGCCATGCAAGAGGCGTTGTGCATCTCCTCGCGGGCATGCGGGTCCTTGGCGCCGTTCGTGAAGCTGGAGGGCAGGTTCTCGAAGACGAGCTTAGCAGCGCGCTCGGAGAGGCCCTTGGTGTAGTCGGAAGCCATGATGGAGACGTAGGACTCGATGGCGTGGGTCATGACGTCGATGCCGGAGGCAGCGGTCAGACCGCGCGGGGCGGTCATGCAGTTGTCGGCGTCGACGATAGCCATGTTGGGGAGCAGCGCGTAGTCGGCGAGCGGCCACTTGATGCCGGTCTCCTTGTCGGTGATGATGGCGAACGGCGTGCACTCGGAGCCGGTACCCGAAGAGGTCGGGACGGCGACGAAGTAGGCCTTCTTGCCCATCTCGGGGAAGGTGAAGATACGCTTGCGGATGTCCATGAAGTCCATGGCCATGTCCTCAAACTTGCACTCGGGGTGCTCGTACATCATCCACATGATCTTGCCGGCGTCCATAGCGGAGCCACCGCCGACGGCGATGATGACGTCCGGCTCAAAGAGAGCCATCTGCTTGGCGCCGCGACGTGCGCACTGCAGCGACGGATCGGGCTCGACGTCGTAGAAGCAGTCGTGGGCGATGCCCATCTCGTCGAGCTTGGCCTCGATGGCGCGGGTGTTGCCATTCTTGAAGAGGAACTGGTCGGTGACGATGAAGGCGCGCTTCTTGCCCATGACGTTGCCCAGCTCGTCGAGGGCGACGGGCGTGGAACCCTTCTTGAAGTAGACCTTCTCGGGAGCGCGGAACCACAGCATGTTCTCACGGCGCTCGGCCACAGTCTTAACGTTGATCAAGTGCTTCACCCCAACGTTCTCGGAGACGGAGTTGCCGCCCCAGGAGCCGCAGCCCAGGGTCAGAGACGGCTTCATGCCAAAGTTGTACAGGTCACCGATGCCGCCGTGCGAGGACGGGGTATTGATGACGATACGGCAGGCCTTCATGACGTGCTCGAACAGGCTGATCTTCTCGGCCTGGGCGGGGTGCACGTACAGAGAGGCGGTGTGGCCCGGGCCACCGGCGAGCACCAGGTGCTCGGCCTTGTCGACGGCCTCCTGGAAGTCCTTGGCGTGGTACATGGCCAGGACCGGGGAGAGCTTCTCGTGGG
The DNA here is from genome assembly GCA_905215065.1 of uncultured bacterium. Classification (GTDB taxonomy): domain Bacteria; phylum Actinomycetota; class Coriobacteriia; order Coriobacteriales; family Coriobacteriaceae; genus Collinsella. The sequence continues at coordinate 110,763 of CAJMOF010000002.1, forward strand.
AGAACTCCTCCTTGGCGGGGTCGGTGGAGGTGACCTCGGCGATCAGGATCTTGGTCTTGGCGGGAACCTCGATGCCTGCGAGCTCGGCGATCTTGGCGGCAGCCATGCCGGGGATGCGGTGGTCGAGAGCGCCGTTCTTGAACATGGCGGCACGCAGGGCCTCCATCTCGGCACCCTGCTTGACGAAGTAGCAGCCGCGCTTCTGGAACTCGGCCTTAACCTGGTCATAGATGGTGTCGATGACGGTCACGGACTGCTCGGAAGCGCAGATCATGCCGTTGTCGAAGGTCTTGGAGTGGATGATGGAGTTGACGGCGAGCAGCACGTCGGCGGTGTCGTCGATGATGACCGGGGTGTTACCGGCGCCAACGCCCAGGGCGGGCTTGCCCGAGGAGTAGGCGGCCTTGACCATGCCCGGGCCACCGGTGGCGAGGATGATGTCGACGTCGCGCATGACCATGTTGGTCAGCTCGATGGAGGGGACATCGACCCAGCCGATGATGCCCTCGGGGGCGCCGGCCTTGACGGCGGCGTCGAGCACGAGCTTGGCGGCGGCGATGGTGCACTTGGCGGCTGCCGGGTGCGGGGAGATGATGATGGCGTTGCGGGTCTTCAGGCTGATCAGCGTCTTGAAGATCGCAGTGGAGGTGGGGTTGGTCGTCGGGATGACGGCGCCCACGATGCCGATGGGCTCGGCGATCTTGGTGATGCCGTAGGCCTCGTCGCGCTCCAGGACACCACAGGTCTTGGTGTTCTTGTAAGCGTTGTAGATGTACTCTGCGGCGTAGTGGTTCTTGATGACCTTGTCCTCAAGAACGCCGCGGCCGGTCTCCTCGATGGCCATCTTCGCCAACGGGATACGAGCCTTGTTGGCGGCCATGGCGGCCTCATAGAAGATCTTGTCGACCTGCTCCTGCGTGTACGTAGCAAAAAGCGCCTGGGCCTCTCGCATCTGAGCGAGCTTAGCCTCAAGCGCCTCTACGTTGTCCACAATTGCGGGAGTAGTGTTTTCCGGTGACTTTTTCACCATTTGTGTCTCCTTGCGATCGGAGATTTACCCTACGTCTTGCATGATAGCAAGAAATTATTCGGCGAACGGTAAGATTCCCGTAAAAGGCATACTAAAACGCTTCAATCAACTGAAACGTTTCAACTATAACTATCTGCCTATTGCATTGCCCCGCTCATTGGGGACAGACTTACATGAGTGCTTTCACTCATTTGTGACAGACATGGATTTGTCATTTTGCCGTTCTGGGCCTGTTTTTGGCGCAGATTGGATATAAATAGGTCACAGGCTCAGCATTTCGCGTTCCTTCTCTCCTTTTAGGTGTTGCCTGTGCGGCTTTGAAAGGAGAGACCATGCCCCGATGCGCCCGCGAAATATCGCTCACCGGCTATTACCACGTCTTTGACCGCGGCAACTCCAAACAGATCATTTTTGAAGATGATTCCGACCGCTATCGTTTCTTATCGGACATCTCAGACAGGTTTGCGTGCCATGACGTGGCGGTGTTGGCCTGGTGCCTTATGGATAATCACTTCCATTTGATGGTTGATGACCCATATGACAACCTTTCAAAGGCAATGCAGTGCGCGCTGACGGCCTATGCCAAGTATTTCAATGGAAAAACGGGAAGAACGGGTCACCTGTTTGATAATCGCTATTCGCGGATCGCGGTCGAGTCGGACACGCAGGCGGTGCAGTTGCTCGATTATATCCATCTCAATCCTGTGAAAGGTGTGCTCGACTCGCTCGATGCCTACCGCTGGTCAAGCTACAAGGCATACCAGCTGGGATACGATCCCTTTGATATCTGTGACGCGGCCCCTATGCTCGATATTGTCGGAGGCTCTCGTTGCTATTGCGAGCATCTCGAGGAAGTTGCCGGGCGCATCTGGTCAGTGGAGATTCTTCCGCGCCGACGGATCCCCGATGAGGACGCCCTTTCCGTTGCGCGCGAAGTTTTGCCGAGCATTGATCCTGCGCTGCTCAAGGCCCTGCCACGCCCCGAACGCGATGCCTGTCTGCTAAGGCTCAGGCGGGCCCATCTTACGGTCAAGCAAATTGCCCGTATCACCGGTATCGGCGCTACAAGCGTAACCAAGGCCACCACAGGCTGGAACGAGGCGGCCTGAGGTATGGATTGGGGCCGATCGATGCACTGTGAGCTTAGGAAAGCATTCATCTAAGTCTGTCCCCAATGCGTGAAAACACTCATGTAAGTCTGTCCCCAATGAGTGCAAAAGGCGCCCTCCTTAGGGGAGGGCGCCTTTGGTAAGTTCTATATGAACGCGAGGTCTTTGACCCGGAGAGTCCGAGGTACTTGTTGGTAAGACCTTATTTAGGAGCGCGCAACCTTGCCGGACTTGAGGCAGGTGGAGCAAACGTTCATCTTGCGACGGTGACCATCGACGACGACGTACACGCGCTGGATGTTGGGGCGGAACTTACGGTTGGTGACGCGGTGAGAGTGGCTGATGGAGCGACCGGCAACGGGGTGCTTACCGCAAACTTCGCAAACTTTGGACATAACTGACCCTCCTTGGGCGACAAACGAACATGTCGCGTTAACAAACAAGCCTGAACTATAGCACAGAAGTCGCTCCCTGTGCGCAATCTACACAGAGATATTCCTCTTATGGCGATAGTGCCCACGCTACGGCCCTGGACGTAGATCCGATTTGCGTGCAGCAGAGGGGATTATGCCAGCTCGCAACAAGGTTTTCAAGCTCGTCCCACAAATATATATAGGTTTATGGAGCGCCTGCGCCCGTTTATGGATTGCTTTGTGTTTATGCTCGCAATTACGCTCGAGGTTGGCTACACTATTCGTTGACCATTAAAGGGGTACGAGATACCCACATGGAATTACATAGCTGCCAAAGAGCAGCCCTTCCTGTGGGTGTCTGGTCCGCTTTAAGCGGTCGGGCATCTATTTTTTTTGACTGTGTCAGCAGTCAAGACATGTGAGGAAGGAGATCGATGGGCACGACTTCCCCCAAGGCGGTCATCATGGACGAGACCGCCGTCAATCGAGCGATGACCCGCATCGCGCACGAGATTCTCGAGCGCAACGAGGGCTGTGAAGACCTCGCTCTGGTCGGCATCGTCACGCGCGGCGACCTTCTGGCAAAGAAGCTCGCTGAGGAGATCAAGGAGATCGAGGGCGTCGACGTTCCGCTCGGCAGCCTGGACATCAGCTTCTACCGCGATGACTACGCTACCAATTTCGCTCCCGCGATCCACGCCACCAACATTCCCTTCAGCGTCGACGGCAAACGCGTCGTGCTGGTGGACGACATCCTGTATACGGGCCGTACCATCCGCGCCGCTCTCGACGCCGTCATGGATCTGGGTCGTCCGAGCCGCATCGAGCTGGCGGTCCTCGTCGACCGCGGCCACCGCGAGCTCCCCATCTCGCCGGACTTTGTCGGCAAGAACGTTCCCTCGTCGCATGAGGAGAACGTGCACCTATATATGAAGGAAGTCGACGGCCACACCGCCGTCGAGATCAACGACGTCGCGCCGGGTTCCCACGTGGGCTCCGCGCCGCTGGGAGGTGAGTAGTACCGTGGCGTTCAACCATAAGCACCTGATCGACATTACCGAGTACTCCGAAGAGGACATCAAGCTCATCCTCGAGACCGCCAAGGCGTTCTCCGAGGTCAACGAGCGTGCGATCAAGAAGGTCCCCACGCTCAAGGGCAAGACCATCGTCAACATGTTCAACGAGCCCTCGACGCGCACCCGTAGCTCCTTCGAGCTTGCCGAGAAGCGTCTTTCGGCCGACAGCCTTAACTTTGGTGGCTCCTCGACCTCCACGGTCAAGGGCGAGAGCCTTGTCGACACCGTCGAGACCCTTAACGCCTATAAGATCGACTGCATCGTCGTGCGCGACAAGCACGCCGGCGCTCCCTACATCGTCACGCAGAACTCGCCCGCGAGCGTTATCTGCGCCGGCGACGGCAAGCACAACCATCCTACGCAGGCCCTGCTCGACCTGTACACCATCTGGGAGCACAAGGGTGACTTCCACGGTCTGAAGGTCGCTGTCGTCGGCGATATCGCGCACTCCCGTGTCTGCGGCTCGCTGATCCCCGCCCTTAAGATCATGGGCTGCGAGACCTACGCTGTCGCCCCCGGCACGCTGCTGCCGCCGGCGCCCGAGGTTCTGGGTTGCGACCACGTGACGAGCGACCTCGATTCCGTCCTGCCCGAGCTGGACGTCGTCTACATGCTGCGCGTGCAGCAGGAGCGCCTTGAGGGCGCTCCGTTCCCCACGATTCGCGAGTATCACAAGCTCTTCGGCCTGACCAAGGACCGCGAGAAGCTCATGAAGCCCGATGCGATCATCTGCCACCCGGGCCCCATCAACCGCGGCGTCGAGTTCGACTCCTATATGGCCGACCACCCGCAACGCTCCGTCATCCTGGAGCAGGTCTACGCCGGCATCTGCGTGCGTATGGCTATCCTGTATCTGCTGCTTGGAGGTGCCGATAATGGCCTTGCTTCTTAAGAATGCCCACGTCGTCGACCCGTCCGTCGAGCTTGACGGTGTCGTTGACGTCCTGATTGACGGCGACAAGATCGCCGAGGTCGGCGAGAATCTCGCCGTCGAGGGAGCCGAGGTCCGCGACCTTTCCGGCAAGTACCTCGTCCCCGGCCTGGTGGATATGCACGTTCACCTTCGCGAGCCCGGCTACGAGGTCAAAGAGGACATCGAGAGCGGCACCCGTGCAGCTGCCAAGGGCGGCTTTACCGGCGTGTGCGCCATGCCCAACACCGATCCCGTCACCGATAACGGCACCGTCGTGGAGTTCGTCAAGTCCCGCGCTGCCGAGGTCGGTCACTGCCGCGTCTATCCGTCGGGCGCCATGACCCGCGGTCTTAAGGGCGAGGCCATGTCCGAGATGGGCGATATGGTCGCCCACGGCGCCGTCGCCTTCACTGACGACGGTCGTGGCGTGCAGGGCGCGGGCATGCTCCGTCGCTGCATGGACTACGGCAAGATGTTCGGCAAGGTCTTTATGAGCCACTGCCAGGACGAGGATCTGGTCGGCCACGGCCAGATCAACGAGGGCAAGGTCTCGACCCGTCTGGCCCTCGAGGGTTGGCCGGCCGCCGGCGAGGAGCTTCAGATTGCCCGCGACATCGAGATTGCCAAGCTGACCGGTGCCAAGCTGCACATCCAGCACATCTCCACCGCTCATGGCCTGGAGCTCGTGCGTGCCGGTAAGGCTGCCGGTGTCCAGGTGACCTGCGAGGCCACCCCGCACCACATGTTCCTGACCGAGAACGACCTGGACGAGACCTACAACACCTCGCTCAAGGTCAATCCGCCGCTGCGCACCGACGAGGATGCCGAGGCCATCCGTCAGGGTGTCATCGACGGTACCGTCGACGCTATCGTTACCGACCACGCTCCCCACACCCCGTGGGAGAAGGCCCGCGAGTTCGAGCTCGCGCCCTTTGGAATGATTGGCCTCGAGACTTCGCTGTCGCTCGTGCTCACTGAGCTGGTCAATACGGGCAAGATGAGCGTGAGCCGCATGGTCGAGCTCATGGCCATCAAGCCGCGTGAGATTCTGGGCCTCGATCAGGTTCAGGTCAAGGCGGACTCTGTCGCCGACCTGACCGTGTTTGACCCCTCCGCAACCTGGACGGTTGGCGAGGACGGTTACGAGTCGCGCGCCGAGAACTCCGGTTTTGCCGGCCGCACGCTCACCGGTCGTGCCACCGATGTATTTGTCGGTGGCAAGCAGACGCTCGCCGACGGCTGCATCTGCTAGCATGGCCTTATCGCTTTTGTGCGCGGCGCCCTTGCGGTGCCGCGCTTTCTGTTCGTTTAGACCATGCAACCGCATGGGGGATTGGAGCGTCTATGCCCACACCTTCCACTGCACGCATGCACGACTTCGAGGTCGTCTCGAACTGGGAGATCGCCGACGGCATCTTCTCGCTCGTCATCTCGGCCCCCAAGCTTGCAAGTGTGCTCAAGCCCGGTCAGTTTGTGAACATCGCCGTGCCCGGCGATGCCTCCTCGCTGCTTCGCGTGCCCCTGAGCTTCTATCGCGCCGACGCCGAGGCCGGCACCGTCGAGCTGTGGTACGCCGTCGTGGGCGACGATACCCGTCGTTTGTCCCAGATGGGCCCTGGCTCCACCTCTAACCTGTTGGGCCCCGGTGGCCGTGGCTGGATGGTACCCGAGGGCACCAGGAAGGCACTGCTCGTCGCCGGTGGCATCGGCGTTCCGCCCGTGCTGTGCCTTGCCGACAAGCTTGCCGAGCAGGGCGTGGATGTCGACGTTTGCCTGGGCTTTGGCACCGCTTCCAAGGCCGTTGGTGTCGATGAGTTCCGCGCGCTGGGCGCCACGGTTAACGTGTGCACCGACGACGGTTCGCTCGGCACGCACGGTTTTTGCACCGATCCGGCAGCCGAGCTGCTTGGAGAGGGCGGCTACGACTACGTCGCCAGCTGCGGCCCCGCCGTCATGATGAAGAAGGTCGCCGCCGCTGCCGCCGAGGCCGGTGTGTACTGCGAGGTGTCGCTCGAGCGCATGATGAGCTGTGGCTTTGGCGCCTGCAACACCTGCAATGTCGAGACGGTCGACGGTATGAAGGGTGCTTGTATGTGCGGCCCCGTGTTCGATGCTTCCAAGGTGGTGGTCTTCTAGTGGGTACCGTGAACATGGCCGTCGATTTCGGCGGCGTCAAGATGCAGAACCCCATTAACACCGCAGCCGGTACCTTTGGCTACGGTTGGCAGTTCCAGAACTTCTTTGATGTTTCCCAGCTGGGCGCCATCACCACCAAGGGTTGCGCTGCCGAGCCCTGGCCCGGCAATCCCGCGCCCCGCATGGCCGAAATTCCCGGCGGTATGATCAACTCCGTGGGTCTTCAGAACCCCGGCGTGGCCGCCTTTGCCCGCGAGTCCGGTCCGTGGCTCGAACAGCTGTCCAAGGACGGCTGCCAGGTCATCTGTCAGGTTGCCGGTCACTCCGTTGACGAGTTTGTCCGCGCACTCGAGATGTATGTCGAGCTGTGCCCCTGGGCTGCCGGCTACGAGATCAACGTGAGCTGCCCTAATATCGCCGCCGGCGGTGCCGCCATGGGCTCCACGCCCGAGGGCGCCTCTTCCGTTATGGCTGCTTGCCGTAAGGTGACCGATAAGCCGCTGTTCGTCAAGATGGCTCCGGTCAACGTCGCCGAGATCGCCAAAGCCCTCGAGGCCGCAGGCGCCGACGGCCTTTCGGTCATCAATTCCATCCAGGGCATGGCCATTGACGTGCACACCCGCAAGTCCCGCGTTGCCAAACCCAAGGGCGGCCTTTCGGGTCCACTGTGCCACCACATCGCCGTTCGCATGGTCTGGGAGGTCGCTCAGGCCGTCGATATCCCCATCAACGGTGTCGGCGGCGTCATGACGGGCGAGGATGCGGCCGAGTTTATCCTGGCCGGCGCCACCTGCGTGTCGGTCGGTATGGCCAACTTTGTCGATCCGTGCGCCTCGCTCAAGATCGCGCACGAGCTCGAGGCCTGGGCGGAGTCCCAGGGCGTGAAGGATATCAACGAGCTGGTGGGTGCTTTCGAATGCTAGAGAATGATGCCCGCGACCGTGTTATTGTCGCCCTCGACTGCGACCGTGAGCGTGCGCTCGAGCTCGCCCACGAGCTTTCGGGCCATGCCGCTTGGCTCAAGGTCGGCATGACGCTCTATTACGCTGAGGGCCCCCAGATCGTCAAGACCTTTAAGGACCTTGGCTTTAAGGTCTTCCTCGACCTTAAGTTCCATGACATTCCGCATCAGGTGCGCGGCGCTGCCCGCTCGGCCTCGCTTGCCGGTGCCGACCTGCTTTCGGTCCACGGCCTGGGCTCGGGCGCTATGCTCGCTGCCTGCCGCGAGGGTGCCGAGGAGGCGCGCGAGGACCGCGCCAAGCTCGTTGCCATCACCGTGCTCACGAGCATGAATCAGGATGCCTTGAGCGAGATTGGCGTCGAGTCCCCCGTGGCCGAGGAGGCCGCCCGCTTGGCAAAGCTCGCTCAGGCCAACGGCATCGATGGCATCGTGTGCTCGCCGATGGAGGCTCACGACATGCGTGAGCTGCTCGGTCCCGACGCGCTGATCGTGACCCCGGGCGTGCGTCCGGTGGGTGCCGCTCTTGGTGACCAGTCTCGCGTGGCGACGCCTTCCCAGGCTATCGAGCGTGGTGCAAGCCACATTGTTGTGGGACGTCCCATCACCGGTGCCGACGATCCGGTTGCTGCCTTTGACGCCATCGTCGCCGAGCTGGTCGAAAACGTCGCGTAAAAGATTCCCCTAAGTCACCACTTTTGGGTCTCATTAGCACAAAATAGCCCCTGTGCCTGCGTAAACTTTCCCATCCTTTGTGTGGAATCGCAGGTCAGGGGCTTAACTTTGGGCGCAGTATATTGCACTTTTTGCGGGTATCGTCTAACCTATGGAGCCGCTATTGGGCATTTTGTACGTTCTACGTGCTAAAATGCTAATTATTGAATCAGATATAACCCAACTATTTGGAGGTACGAATGGCACTCCCTCAGCTTACCGACGAGCAGCGCAAGCAGGCTCTTGAGAAGGCTGCTGCCGCACGTCACGCCCGCGCTGAGCTTCGCGAGCAGATCAAGAAGGGCGAGAAGTCCCTCGAGTCCGTGCTCAACTCCGATGACCCCATCGCTTCCCGCATGAAGGTTTCCACTCTCATCGAGTCTCTCCCTGGTTATGGCAAGGCCAAGGCCGCCAAGATCATGGAGGAGCTCGGTATCTCCGCTACCCGTCGCGTCCAGGGCCTCGGCGTCCGTCAGCGCGAGCAGCTCCTCGAGCAGCTGACCAAATAAGTGAGCGCTCAGGATTCCAAGCTCTTTGTGATTTCTGGACCGTCAGGCGCAGGCAAGGGTACGCTCGTCACTCGTGTGCGCGAGCGCCGCTCGAACCTGGGCCTGACGGTTTCGGCTACCACGCGAGCACCACGCAAAGGTGAGGTCGACGGCGTCAACTACTTTTTTCTGACGCGCGAGGAGTTCGACCGCCGCGTGGCAAACGGTGAGTTTGTTGAGTGGGCCGAGGTCCACGGTAACTGCTACGGCACGTTGGTGAGCGAGGTCACATCCAAGCTCGCCTCGGGCTCGTCTCTGATTTTGGAGATCGATGTCCAGGGCGCCCTGCAGGTGAAGGAGCGTTTCCCCGAGGCCGTGCTGATCTTTATCAAGCCGCCTTCGCTTGAGGTGCTCCGCGAGCGTCTAGTCGGTCGCGGTACCGAGACGCCCGAGACGATTGAGCTGCGTATGGCAAACGCCGCCGATGAGCTTGCCCTTGCCGACCGCTACGACGACGTCGTGGTGAATGACGATCTCGACCGCGCGACCGATGAGCTCGTTCGCGTTCTCGATATGCATGAAAGGATCTGAGGTCCGTGTCCGTTGTAAAGCCTTGCATTGACGATCTTCTGGAGAAGACCGATCACAACCGCTTCCTGCTCGCTTCGCTTGCCTCCAAGCGCGCCTGCGACATCAATAGCATGCTGCGTGGCCAGCACAACCGCGTGCTTGCCGTCCAGGATGTCGATGACATCACCATCGGGCTTTCCGGTGCCGATACCATCTCGATGGCTATGGACGAGATTGTCGACGGCGACATCTCTTACGACGAGGCCCGTTACGAGAAGGCGCTCGGCCACAAGGTTGCTGAAGCCTAAATGGCAGCTCGCGTCTGCCTGGTCCACTATCACGAGGTTGGACTGAAGGGCAAGAACCGCGCACATTTTGAGCATATCCTCATGGATAACATCAAGGCGGCCTTGGCCGCCTTTTCCGTGAACGCCGTGTCTCGAATTTCCGGTTATATCCTCGTGACCTTTAACGAGCATCAGGCCGACGAGGCGGCGCGTGTCATCCGCACCGTCCCCGGCGTTGCCCGTGTGTCCCTGGCGTACCACACCAACCGCGACCCGCAGGAGTACTGCGCCGCCGCCGTCAAGGCGCTGCGCGAGTTTGGCCCCTTCGATTCGTTTAAGGTGCGCGCCAAGCGTTCCAATACCGACTATGAGCTCACCTCGATTGATATCAATCGTCAGGTGGGCGAGGTACTGTGTGAGGCCTTCCCCGATAAAAAGGTCCAGATGCACGACCCCGATGCAATGGTGCACGTACTGGTGGTCCAGGGTAGCGTTTACGTGTACGCACGCTCCGAGCGCGGCGTGGGCGGTCTGCCGGTGGGTTCTGCCGGCAAGGTCGTGACGCTGCTGTCCTCGGGTATCGATTCTCCGGTGGCGACCTGGATGCTCGCGCGCCGCGGCGCGGTTTGCGTGCCGGTGCATTTCTCCGGTCGTCCGCAGACGCCCGATACGAGCGAGTATTTGGTGCAGGATATCATCCGTGCGCTTGAGCCGGGTGTCCAGATCGGCCGCCTGTACGTGGTGCCGTTTGGCGACTGCCAGCGTGAGATTTCGGTCACCTGTCCCAGCAACCTGCGCGTGATCATGTATCGCCGCATTATGTATTCGGTTGCTGAGCGCATTGCACACATCGAGGGTGCCAAGGCCATCGTTACGGGCGAATCGCTTGGACAGGTTGCCTCCCAGACGCTCGAGAACATCATGGCCGTCAACGAGGCCGTCAGGATCCCCGTGTTCCGTCCGTTGATCGGTTCGGACAAGCAGGAGATTATTGCGCGCGCTCAGGAAATCGGCACGTTCGATATTTCCACCGAGGCGGCGCCCGACTGCTGCACGCTGTTTATGCCGCGTCGTCCCGAGACGCACGCCAAACTCGATGCCGTGCACGAGGCCTGGGAGCTGTTCGACCACGAGGAGATGATTGAGCGCCTGCTCAAGCAGACCGAGTACATCGACTTCGAGAGCAACATATATAAGGCCCCTAAGACCTTAAAACGCAAACATTCGGAGCTTGCTCCGCGTGAGATTTACCAAGATCACGAGTAAATTTGTGTATAGACCGACGATGCGCCTGTATCGTCGGTCTTTTGGTATCTGGGCAAATGATGCCAAGATGTTCATTCGCTGACGTGTGTCTGAATAAATGGACATTTTTTCGCAAGGTTTAGGTCAGCTTTTGGTTTGACCGCGAAAACTGGTGTGGACGTGCGGAAGCTGCGGCGTTCGTTTCCTGACACGATGGTGTTGGGAGGTTTTGCTATGGCGCAGCGCGAACAACACGAACGAGTCAAAAAGATGGACCGCTGGGCGGGCAAACTGCTCGGTCATAAGGCAGTGGTGATGGCGATACTGGTCGTCATTGCGATGGCGAGTGGACTGGCAATGGCGAACTTTGGCGGCGGTGCCGGCGGTGTGTCGTTTGAGCGCACTGATGGTTCGGGCACGTTAGTGGAGCCGGGATCCGGCGATGCTTCGAGTGGAAAGACATCTGAAGGCTCTTCGCCTAAGGCGTCTGCCGCGGCAGAGGTCTATGTCGATGTTGATGGCGCCGTGGTGTCACCCGGTGTATATCGCCTCAAAGACGGGGCGCGGGTGGCTCAGGCGATTGATGCCGCCGGTGGGCTGGCGCCCGAAGCAGACGTTACGGGGCTTAATCGTGCATCCAAGGTCACTGATGGACAAAAAATTCACGTTCCAACGGTAGGGGAGCAGCAGGTGTCCATTGCGGAAGCCGGTGTTGATGGTGGGACTTCCGCATCATCAGGCGTCGGTGGCGCAACAGGCCTAGTAAACATTAATACGGCAAGCTCGGCAGAGCTGCAGACGCTCTCGGGCATCGGTCCCTCAATGGCACAGTCGATTATCGATGAACGGACAAAGAACGGTGCTTTTGCTTCGGTTGACGATCTGATGCGCGTGTCGGGAATCGGCGAGAAGAAGCTTGCCAAAATCAAAGATTGCATCTGCGTATGAGTACGACCGAGCGAGAGCACGTGATGCCTCCGCGGCCCCTGATTCCGTGGACGATGGCCCTGTGTGCCGGCATGTGCGTGAGCTGCGCCTTGGTGCTCAGCATAGCCGCTGATGTGCTGCTGAGGGAGCGGGCGACGGCGGTCGGGCCGCTATGGGCCATTCCCGTTGCGGCAGCGGTTTTCGTTGTGCTGGCTCACTCTTGTGCGCGGCTTGCCCCTTTGAAGCGGTGGCTGTATGCCGCGTCCGTCGGTCTCGTGGCGGGAGCGGTCGTCTCGGCGTGGTGGGCTGTGGGTGCGCTCAGCGCCTCGAGGGCGCTCGACGGTCGAGCGGCAAGCGGCCTCGAGTTTGTCGTGCAGGGTGATCCATCCATAAACGACGACGTGTATTCCTATACCTGCGAGGCACGCGCGGACGGTAAGAACTTGGCAACGGTTCGCCTATCGTGTGATCGTGAGCTCAAGGTCGGGGCGCACGTGCGTGTTATCGGTCGCGTTTTACGTTTTGAGAACGATGCGTATGGTCGCTCACGCGTGCTTCGAGGCGAGCTCCGAAAAGTGAAGGTCATCCGGTTGGTGTCGGTCGACGAGGGCTCTCCGGGGCCGCTGCTTCGACTGCGAAATGAGCTGCTTGCGTCCATCTTGCCTGCGACCGACCCGGCGCGTGCGCTCATAGCTGGAGTCGTCTGCGGTCGTTCGGCCGAGCTGCGCGCCCAGCCGGCGAGCGACTGGTTTTCGGTGACGGGAACGGCGCATCTTATCGCCGTCTCGGGCAGCCATTTGGCTATCGTGGGGTTTGTAATCGAGGGTGTATTGCAAAAGACTCGGTGCTCACGTGGTCTTCAGCGGGCGATATTGGCGATAACGCTTGTGGGCTACGCTGCCTTTACGGGCGCGTCTCCCTCGGCTGTGCGCGCGTGCTGCATGGTGTTCGCGACGCTTGTCGTAAACGGCGCGGGGCGTCGCCGGCACGGCCTTTCGGCGCTCTTCGCAACCATGTCCATCTTTGTGCTGCTGCGGCCGACGGTGCTGTTTGAGATGGGCTTTCAGCTTTCATGTGCCAGCGTCTTAGCCATTCTGTGCTTTTGCTCTTATGCGACCTACGCTTTGGGTGAGCTGGGCTTGCCATCGGGCGTTGCCGGCATGCTTTCCGTCACGCTGTGCTCGCAACTGGCGACACTTCCCATTACCGTTCCTGCCTTCGGTACGTTCTCGCTCATTGCTCCGCTGGCAAATGCGGTCCTCGGTCCGGTGGTGAGCGTACTGCTCGCTGTGTCGATCGTGCTGGTTCCCTTTTCGTTCGTGGCACCGTTGCGGACTTGGGCGCTCGTTGTGCCCATGATTGCCGCCCGTTGCGCGCTGTTCTTCGAGCAGCTGTTTGCCGCCGTGCCGGGTGCATACGTGAGCGTGCCGCCCGATAGCATGTGGATTTACCTAGTGCCGTGTTTTCTGGCGGTTCTGCTGGTCTGGTGGCCGCGTCCCCGTGCACGTCCTATGGCGGTGGGGCTTGCATGCCTGATGCTCTTGGCTGCGATTCCGTACGTCTATTGGGATCGATTCGCTCCGCCTTCGGTGACGGTTCTCGATGTGGGCCAGGCCGATGCGATTCTTATCCGCCAAGGCGGCGCAGTTGCACTTGTCGACTGCGGGCTCGACGAGCGTGTGGTTGCGGCGTTGGTTCGCAATAACGTGCACCATATCGATGCCGTTTTTGTGACGCATTGGGATGAGGACCACTGGGGTGGTTTGCCTGCCGTGCTCGAACAGTTTTCGGTCGGAACGATTGCCGTGGCGGCGGATGCGCTGGAGGATGCTCCTGCCGAGGTATTGAACCGACCTGGCGTGGAGTATCGGCAGGTGCGTCGTGGGGATACGGTCGACATCGGCTCATTTTGCGCTCGCGTGATGTGGCCATTCGAGTCCGTGGATGGCGAGGGAAATGAGGACTCGCTTGTCCTGCTGCTCTCTTATGTTCAGGAAGGTAAGGGCCTGCGAATACTTCTCACCGGTGATGCTGAGCTCGACCAAGAGCGGGAATTCGTGCAGGAGGTGGGGGACATCGATGTCCTTAAACTTGGGCATCACGGCTCCAAGGTTTCAGTCGATGGTGAGTTGCTGGACATTCTGACGCCCGAGCTTTCCCTCGCAAGCGCCGGTGAGGGAAATCGATACGGCCATCCGTCCGATGCCTGCATCGATGCCGTGAAGGAAGCGGGTGGTGTGTTCGCGTGTACCATCGAACACGGCGACATTACCGTCACGCCGACTGCGAATGGTTTTGCGATGCGATGCCAGCGACCGTGACGACGTCGTTGGCGTGCGGTGGGCCCCTGGGCTAGAATGGCACGGAACGAATGCGAAGGCCTGCGGGAGGGGAGCGCAATGTCCGAAACCGGTCTGCTGCCGGCATATCTGATCGTCGGTACCGACGGAGTCAAGCGCGATCACGCCGTCTCGCGTATGAAAGCGCGTCTGGAAAAGTCGGGCATGGTCGAGTTCAACCTCGACGAGCGCGACATGACCAAGGACCCCGATATCGAGTCCATTATCGGATCGCTTAACACCTTTCCCATGGGCAGTGAGTTTCGTCTGGTAATCCTCGATGGCTGCTCAAAGCTCGCCAAGGCGGTCTCGGAGCCGCTCGTTGGGTATCTGGCGAGTCCCAGCCCCACAACGGTCTGCCTCATCATCGCCGACTCACTTGCCAAGAATGCGCGCCTGTATAAGGCAATCGCCAAGATCGACAAGAAGGCTATCGTCGATTGCTCGGGTACCAAGCGCTGGGAACTGCCGCGCCGTGTTCAGCAGATGGCGACGCAGCGCGGTAAGTCGATTTCGACGGCGGCCGCCGAGGAGCTCGTCTCGCGTTCGGGCGAAAACACGCGCATGCTCGATAACGACTTGGCTAAGCTTGCCCAGATGGTCGAGGCGCCCCAGATTGAACTTGCCGATGTTGAGCGCTGGATTGTACGTACGGCCGAGGTCCAACCCTGGGACTTCCTCAACGCCGTCTCGGCTCGCGATATGCGGCGTTCGCTCGAGCTCTTTAAGCTCCTGCCCTCCAAGAGCTACGTGTGGACTTACACATTGCTGTGCGGTCGCATCCGTGAGCTGATCGTCGCCAAGGCGCTTGATGCGCGCGGACAGGGTCGCGAGCTGGCCGCAACGCTCAAGCTCCAGTCCTGGCAGGTCAAGAATCACCTTACCTGGGCGCGTCGCTTTTCGATGGCAGAGCTCATCGCAGCGCTCGAGGGTGCGGTCGATGTGGAGCTCGCGCTCAAGGGTTCGGCCGATTCTCAGACGGCGCTTTTGCTCTGGATTACGAACATCTTGAGAAAATCGTGATGATACCTGCCTATTTGACAAATTCGTTCTATCCCTTTGAGAGGGAGCGTGCTATAGTAGGCGCTTGCATGACCTCACCGTGTCTCAGAGGTGTCATACATTTTTTGCAAGGAACTCGAAAGGAACTCCAGAAGTGGCAAACATCAAGTCTCAGAAGAAGCGTATCCGCACCAATGAGGCAGCTCGCATGCGTAACAAGGCTGTCAAGTCCGAGCTCAAGACGCTGACCAAGCACGTCCAGTCCGCCGTCGCCGAGGGCGACGCCGAGAAGGCCCAGGCTGCCCTCAAGACCGTCACCAAGCGTCTCGACATGGCTGCCGCCAAGCATGTTATCCACAAGAACCAGGCTTCCAACCGCAAGTCCGGTCTTGCCAAGCTCGTGAACAGCATCAACGCCTAAGTTGTAAATTTCACACCACACAGATTACGCGCATAAATGGAGCCTGTTTTATGGAACAGGCTCCATTTTTTGTACTGCTCGGGTAAGATAGTCCGCATGAATACTTCAATTGACATTTCCCACATCCGCAACTTCTCGATCGTTGCGCACATCGACCATGGCAAGTCCACGATCAGTGACCGCATCCTCGAGCTCACCCATACCGTCGACGAACGCGACATGGAGTCGCAGCTGCTCGACACCATGGATATCGAGCGCGAGCGCGGCATTACGATCAAGTCCAATGCCGTCCGCGTTTCCTATGACGCCGACGATGGTGAGACGTATCAGTTCAATCTGATCGATACGCCGGGCCACGTTGACTTTACCTACGAGGTCTCGCGTTCTCTGGCCGCCTGCGAGGGCGCGGTGCTCGTCGTCGATGCCACCCAGGGTGTCGAGGCGCAGACCGTCTCCAACGCGACGCTCGCCATGAACGCCAACTTGGACATTGTTCCGGCCATCAACAAGATCGACCTTCCCTCGGCGCATCCCGACGAGGTTAAGACCGAGATCGAGGATGACCTGGCGATCCCTGCCGATGATGCCGTGTGCGTCTCGGGCAAGACCGGCGAGGGCATCCACGATCTGCTGGAGTCCATTGTCTTTTTGATCTCTCCGCCCAAGGGCGATGCGAACGCGCCGCTCAAGGCACTCATCCTGGATTCGTACTTCGACGAGTATCGTGGTGTCGTCGCCACGGTGCGCGTCTTTGACGGCTCTATCAAAAAGGGCGATACCCTGCTTATGATGCAGGTTAAGGGCGACTTTTTGGTCGACGGCGTGGGCGTCAAGCGTCCTGCCGAGACCCCGGTCGACGCGCTGACCGTTGGCGAGGTGGGCTACGTGGTCACGGGCCTGAAGGACCCCGAGGCCGTGCGCGTGGGCGATACCCTCACGTGGGCCTCGAACCCCTGCCCCGAGCCGCTTCCGGGCTACCGCGAGGCCAAGCCCATGGTCTACACGGGCCTGTTCCCGATCGACAACAAGGACTACGAGAATCTGCGCGACGCCCTCGATAAGCTGCACGTCAACGACCCGTCGTTGGTGTGGGAGCCCGAGACCTCGGTGGCGCTCGGCTTTGGCTTCCGCGTGGGCTTCCTGGGCCTGCTGCACATGGAAGTCGTCAAGGAACGCCTGGAGCGCGAGTTCAACCTGGACCTCATTGCCACGAGTCCCTCGGTCGACTATCACGTCTACAAGACCGACGGCGAGATGATCGATGTCCGCAGTCCGCAGGACCTTCCCGAGGCCACGCGCATCGATCGTATCGAGGAACCCTACCTCAAGGCAAAGATCATCTGCCCGCCTGAGTACACGGGTGCCGTCATGCAGCTCGCCATTGAGCACCGCGGCGTCACAACCGATATGATCCACCTGACGAGCAAATCGGTCGAGATGCGCTTCGATATGCCGCTCGCCGAGCTCATCTTGGACTTCTTCGATCAGCTCAAGAGCCGCACCAAGGGCTATGCCTCGCTCGACTACGAGTTCAACGAGTACCGTCCCTCCGAGCTCGTGAAGCTCGATATTTTGCTTTCGGGCGACGAGGTGGACGCGCTTTCGTTTATCGTCCATAAGGACAAGGCATATGGCCTGGCCCGTGGCTTGTGCGACAAGCTCAAGGAGATCATCCCGCGTCAGCTGTTCGAGGTGCCCATCCAGGGTGCTATCGGCAACAAGATCATCGCCCGTTCCACCGTCAAGGCGCGTCGCAAGGACGTTCTTGCTAAGTGCTACGGTGGCGATATCTCGCGAAAGCGCAAGCTGCTCGAGAAGCAGAAAGAGGGCAAGAAGCGTATGAAGGCCATCGGATCGGTCGAGGTCCCGCAGGAGGCCTTTATGGCGATCCTCAAGGTGGACGAGTAGGTCTATGGCTCTTTCCGAATATAGTCTGCGGCTGCTGGGCGCCTATGCCGAGCAGCCGTTCCTTATGGCTCCCATGGCGGGCGTTACCGACCCCGCCTATCGCATCATGTGTCGCCGCCGCGGTGCCAACCTTGCCTACAGCGAGATGGTGAGCGTGGCAGGCCTTGCCTATGCCAGCAACAAAACGTGGCGCCTGGTGCTGCCGACCGACGAGGAGCAGCAGATTTGCGTGCAGCTCTTTGGCTCCAAGCCCGATCAGTTTGCGAGCGCCGTCGCCGCCGTCGAGGAGCGCGTTGGCGATCGCCTGTCGCTCATCGATATCAATATGGCATGCCCCGCCCGCAAGGTTGTCACCAAGGGCGAGGGTTCGGCGCTCATGCGCACGCCCGACCTGGCCGAGAAGATCGTCGAGGCCACGGTGGGCGCGGCGCACGTGCCCGTGACCGTCAAGATTCGCAAGGGCTTTTATGCCGAGGACCGCAATGCCGCGACATTTGCCCAGATGCTTGAGGGCGCAGGGGCTGCCGCAGTCGCCGTGCATGGTCGTTGCGCCACGCAGCTCTACACGGGCCAGGCCGATTGGTCGGTCGTCGATGAGGTTGCCGACGCTGTCGAGATTCCCGTGATTGGTTCGGGCGATGTGTTCTCGGCCGAGGACGCTGCTGAGCATCTGCACGGCTCGGGTGCCAGCGCGGTGTTTATCGCGCGCGGCATCTACGGCAATCCGTGGGTGTTCGGCGATGCCCGAGCCCTTGCACTCGATGGCACGCCGGTTCCTTCTCGCTCCTCGGTCGAGCGCCTGGAGGCTCTGCGCGAGCACCTGACGTTGACGCACGAGCTTCTGCCGCTCATGTCGCGTGCTCGCACGTACGCAAGCTGGTACTTAAAGGGCATGCCCCATGCCGCCGCCTGGCGCGCTCAGGTGGTGCGTTGCTCTACGTACGAGGAGTTTATGGCGCTGGTCGATGATATCGAGCGCGACGTGGTGGCCTGCGAGGCCGCGCTTGCCGCCGGCGAGTCGGTGCCTGCCCATCCGTTGGAGGCCTAACGGTGGCCGTTACCGCGCTGTACGTGCACGTGCCGTTTTGCGCTCAAAAGTGCCGGTACTGCGACTTTGACTCGCGCAGCTTTGCTGCGTGTGATTTGGATGCCGCGCTCGATTCCTATTTTGAGCAGTTGTATGCGCGCCTCGATTCCTTTGGCGACGCCGGGGCGCTTGCGCAGGTCCGCACGGTCTATACTGGCGGCGGCACGCCATCGCTGGCAGGGGAGCGCCTGGTGGAACTTGCCCGGCGTATCTCCATGTGGTGCAAACCCGTTGAATTTACTTGCGAAGCCAATCCTGAGTCCCTGACCGCTGAGCTCGCCACCGCGCTTGCCGAGGCGGGTGTCACACGCATCTCTCTGGGCGTGCAAACCCTCGACAATACCGAGCTGGCTGCTATTGGCCGCATTCACGATGCTAATCGGGCGCTTGCGGCTATCGCGACGGTGAAGGATGTTGGGCTCGATGTGTCGTGCGACCTTATGTGCGGGCTTCCCGGACAGACTATGGCGAGCTGGCAGCATACGCTCGATGGCGTGCTTGAGGCGGCCCCGCACCATGTGTCGGTCTATCCGCTCACGCTCGAGGAGGGCACGCCGCTTTACCGCATGGTGTGCCGTGACGAGTCGCTTGAGCCCGATGAGGATTTCCAGGCCGCATGCATGGACGTTGCGCGCCAGCGGCTGAGTTCGGCCGGCTACCATCCGTATGAGGTGGCGAGCTACGCGCTCGATGGGCATGAATGTGCCCATAATATCGCCTACTGGACTGGTCGGGGCTACCTGGGCCTGGGTCGTTCTGCCGCGGGCATGCTCGACGACGAGGATTTCGACCGCTTGGCTGGACTGTTTCCCGGCGTGGCTCCCCGTGGTGACTTTCACCGCGTGCGTTTGGTACAACGTGACGATGCCGCGACGATGTTTGATGCCGAGTATCTGTCGCGGCGCGAGGCGGCGGCCGAGGACCTGATGCTCGCTTGTCGCATGACGCGCGGTGTTGATTCCGACCTGTTGGTTCGCGCGTCTCGTGTCATCCCTGCCGATGAACTGGCAGCGGCTTGTGATCGCGCTCTTGAGCTTGGGCTTGCCACTTGGGTGCCCGAGCACGGTGATACCCATGCGGGGCCTATCGCCTCTGTCGATGTCATCGCTGGCCGCACCTGTGCCCGTCTGGCGCCGACCCATCTGGGCTGGCTCGATGGAAATGTTCTGTTCGAGCTGTTTTGGGATCTAGCTTAGGCCGCTCGGGTAGAATTACCGGAATATATACGCTGCTGTGAGCAGGAGGTTGCCGCGCATGGCGACGATGAACGAAAAAGATTACTACGAGATTCTGGGTGTCTCCAAGGACGCCACCTCGCGTGATATTCAAAAGGCCTTCCAGCAAAAGGCCCGTAAGCTCCATCCGGACGTCAATAAAGAGCCGGATGCCGAGGAAAAGTTTAAAGAGGTTTCCGAGGCCTACGCCGTGCTTTCGGATGAGCAAAAACGTGCGCGCTACGACGCCATGCGTTCTGGCAATCCCTTTGCCAGTGCTCCTACGGCTTCGCCCTATGGTGGCGGCTACGCCGGCAGCACGGGCTATGGCAATCCCTTTGAGGGCGGCTTTCCCTTTGGTGGCGCCTGGGGCCAGCAGCGTCGCGGCCAGGCTGCCTACAATCCCGAGAACGGCGCCAACGTGGTCGTCGATATCAAACTCGACGCCAAGGAGGCCAAGGGCGGTGCCCGCAAGACCGTCCGCTACACGCGCTTCGATACCTGTAGCAACTGCGGCGGCTCGGGCTCCGTTTCGTCTGAGCATGCCCATACCTGCCCGAGCTGCGGTGGCCGCGGCCACATCGACGTCGACCTGTCCTTCCTGTTTGGTGCGGGCACGTTCCAGTCGGTCTGCCCCGAGTGCGGCGGTTCCGGTAAGGTCGTGGCCGACCCCTGCCCCGATTGCGGTGGCAGCGGGCGAACCCGTGTGACCTCCGAGCAGACGATTGAGTTTCCTGCCGGCACGCACGATGGCGACGAGGTCCGCATTGGCGGCATGGGTCATGCTGGCACCAACGGTGCCGCGGGCGGCGACCTGGTCGGCCGCGCCCATGTTGAGGCCGAGCGCTTGGAAGGCAAAGCTCGTACTGGCTTTTACTTGATGGGCATTGTGGCGCCGTTTTTGGTGCTGTCGGCCATCTCGGGCGTGTTCTCGGCCTTTGCCGTGATGTGCTTTATTCCGTTTACTCTGGGCCTGTTCATGGTGCTTTCGGACGGTGTGCTTCATCGCAGCCTGCTGTGGTGGAAGCGCGGTGCGATGCAGTTTGCCAACGGTTTTGCCAACGGCTTCATGTTCGCGCTCGTGTCGGTTTGGTTCGCGAGCTGCTCGCAACGGGCCATGCTTTCGCCGTATCAAATGCAATAACATCAAACCCTTTGTTTGCGGTCGGCCCAGCTTGGGTATAGGACGCACTGTGACAATAATGAAAGTCGGAAGGATTCGGTCGTGTCGGAAAATAGGGATTACTACGAGGTGCTTGGCGTCGACAGGGATGCCGACGCGCGGACGATTAAGCGTGCGTTTTTAAAGAAGGCCCGTACCGTACATCCGGATGTTTCGGACGATCCCGAGGCCGAGGCCAAGTTCAAGGAGCTCAACGAGGCCTATTCCGTTCTTTCCGATGAGCAGAAGCGTGCTAACTACGACCGTTACGGCACCGCGGACGGCCCCGGTGGCTCTGGTTATGTCGACATCAACGATATCTTTGGTGGCATGGGCATGGACGACCTGTTCTCGTCGTTTTTTGGCGGCGGGGCCGGCGGTGGCGCCCGCAGCCGTCGTGAGCGTCGTCGCGGACGTGACATGGCCATCTCGCTTTCGGTGACGCTCGAGGAGGCGGCGCTCGGCTGCAAAAAGACGATCAGCTATGATCGCCTTGCTCCTTGCGAGGACTGCAACGGTACCGGTAGGGCCGAGGGTGCACAGGAAAAGCAGTGCGGCCGCTGCCACGGTACGGGCTACGTCACGACGGTTCAGCGATCGTTTTTGGGCCAGGTTCAGTCTTCCTCGCCTTGCCCCGACTGCCATGGCGAGGGCACGGTTATCGACCATCCCTGCGAGACCTGCGACGGTCAGGGCCGCACGCCTTCGCACGAAAAGATCGACATCGATATTCCCGCCGGCGTTTCGACCGGTCGCCAGCTGCGTGTGAGCGGCTTTGGTGAGGCCGGTCTTCGCGGCGAGCCTTCGGGCGACCTGATTGTCAACGTGCGCGTTGCCGACCATGAGCGCTTTAAGCGCAACGGTGACGACCTGTACCTGGTGAGCGATATCTCGATTGCGCAGGCTGCGCTCGGCTGCGAGATCGAGGTCGAGGGCATTATGCCCGACGAGGTCGTTAAGGTGACGGTTCCCGCCGGCGCCCAGTACGGCGACACCGTGAGCGTCAATAATTACGGCATGCCGCGCATTGGCGGTGGCGGTTCGCGTGGCCGCCTGATCGTGCAACTGCGCGTGGTCGTTCCCACCAATCTTTCCAATAAGCAACGCGAGCTGCTCCGTGCTTTTGCCGATGAGATGGGCGATGACGTCGCTTCCGGTAAGAAGTCGGTGACCGACCGTATCAAGAGTGCCCTCGACGATATCCTCGATTAAGGAGCCCGCGTGCTCGCACCCCATATTTCCGTCGTCAACCTCGGCTGCCGTGTCAACCGGGTTGAGTCTGACCGTATCACTGCCGATCTTATGCGCCTGGGCTTTGCTATTGTGGAGCCCCAGGATGCCGACTTGATCGTCATTAACACCTGTGCCGTTACGGGCGAGGCCGAGGCCAAGACCCGTAAGGCCGTCCGCCATGCGCTGGCCCATCAAAACGAGCCCTATGTGGTCGTGACCGGCTGCGTGGTCAACCTGCATCCCGAGGAGCTGCTGGAGCTATCCGACCGCGTGATCGCCGAGCCGTCCAAGATCGATGTCGCCGAACGTGTCTGCGAGGTGTTGGGCGTTGAGTCCGATAGCGTTCCCGCCTGCAGTGATGGCGAGGTTGTCGATGCGCTCGGTCGCTCTCGCCTGGGCGTGAAGATTCAGGACGGCTGCAACCATCGCTGCACCTATTGCATTGTGTGGAAGGCACGCGGCCCCGAGCGCTCCGTGCCCGTCGAGTCCGTGCTCGAGCAAGTTCGCGAGGCCCAGGAGGCCGGCGTGCCCGAGGTCGTGTTGACCGGCGTGAATCTGGGTGCCTATGACGGCAAGAGCGCGACCGACGAGCATGTCGAAATCGATGAGCTGCTCGAGGCCATTATGGAGCGCACGTCTATTGCGCATGTGCGCATTTCCTCGGTCGAGCCCATGGATATCTCTGAGCGCCTGCTTAAGATTATGGCGCGCTATCCGCAGCGTATCGCCCCGTTTTTGCACCTGCCCGTGCAGTCTGGCTGCACGGCGACGCTGCATCGCATGGGCCGTCCCTATAGTGCCGAGGCCTTTGAGGATACGGTGCGCATGATCCGTGCGAACCTGCCACAGGCCGCACTTTCGTGCGACGTTATCGTCGGTTTTCCTGGCGAGACGGACGAGGAGTTCGAGGAGTCGCTGGCGCTGTGCCGTCGCGTGGGCTTTTCGCGCATGCACGTGTTTCGCTATAGCAAGCGCCCCGGCACCCTCGCCGCCGACATGCCCGACCAGGTACCGCCTGAGGTCATGGCCGAGCGCAGCCGTCGCATGCGCGCGGCGGCTCAGGAGCTCGCGGTTGCCGATGCCCGCCGTCGCGTGGGTACCGTCGAGCGCGCCGTGCTTGAGTACGGTGATAATTTGACGCTTGGCTCGTTCCATCATGCCCGTCTTGATGATACCTGTGGACTCACAGCCCCGTGCCTGCTCGATGTTGCTATCATCGGAGTCGATGATTCCGGCTTGGTCCATGCACGCAGGGAGGTTCATGGAAGCCTCGAAGATTAGACTTACCGTTCCCGAGGGGATTGATCCCTCGCGCGTTTTGGGCGCCGGCGACGGCGTCCTTCGTGCGCTCGAGAGCTTGGTTCGCGCCCATGTGGTCGCCCGTGGCGATAGCATCGCCGTGAGCGGTGACCCGGACGAGGTCGAGCTCGTGGCGCGCTTTTTCGAACATGCTTTTCGCGAGGCGGCGGCCGGCCGTACCCTTTCTTCCGACGATGTCTCGCGTTGCCTGGCCGTCTTGCGCGACGGCGAGCATGAGGCCACATCGCTTCGCGATGATGTGCTGCTATCGTACCGCGGTCGCGTTATCCGCCCCAAGACGCTCGGTCAAAAGCGCTATGTGGATGCCATCCGCTCTTCCACCATCACGTTTGGCCTCGGTCCCGCCGGTACCGGTAAAACCTATCTGGCCATGGCGCTCGCCGTTGCCGCGCTCAAGCGCCATGAGGTGGGCCGCCTGATCCTGACGCGCCCGGTTGTCGAGGCGGGGGAGAACCTGGGCTTTTTGCCCGGTACCCTCGAGGAAAAGATCGACCCGTATATGCGCCCGCTCTATGATGCCCTCTTTGACATGATGGATCGCGAACGCACCGATGAGCTTATGGAGCGTGGCGTGATCGAGATCGCGCCGCTCGCCTACATGCGCGGTCGAACGCTGAGTGATGCCTTTGTGGTGCTCGATGAGGCGCAAAACACGACGCCCGAGCAGATGAAGATGTTCCTGACGCGTCTAGGTTTTAATTCCAAGTTTGTGATTACCGGCGACCTGAGCCAGCGTGACCTGGTGGGTCGTCGCGGCGGTCTTGCCGATGCCGAAAGGATTCTGGGTCGCGTCGACGATGTGGCGTTTTCTCACCTGGAGCGCGCCGATGTGGTGCGCCATGCCCTGGTGGGCCGTATTGTTGAGGCCTATGATGCATACGACGATGCGCGTGAGCAGCGCGCACACGATCGAAAGGAGTCCCGTTGAGTGTATTGATCAGCAACGATGCCGAGCTCGATACGCTGCTCGATGCCCAGGAGGTGGAGCACATCTGCTCAGTTGTGCTTGCCGCCGAGGGTGTTGAGCGTGAGGTCGAGATTTCCCTTTCGTATGTCGATGAGGACGAGATGCACGAGCTCAACCACGAGTGGCGCGGCATCGATCGCGCGACCGACGTGCTCTCGTTTGAATGTGACTCGGCCTTTGACGAGGACATTCCCGCCGACGAGACGCTCGAGCTCGGCGATATTATCCTGGCCCCGCAGGTTATTGCCCGCCAGGCCCCCGGCTTTGGCAACAGCCCCGCCGATGAGTGCCGACTGATGCTCGTGCACGGAATGCTGCACCTGCTGGGTTACGACCACATCGAGGACGATGAGGCCGAGGTCATGGAGGCACGCGAGGATGCCATCCTGCGCGACCTGGCGCTTGAGCGCGGCGAGGACCCCAAACTCGTCCACGTCGGCCCCATAACCAATCATGCCCACGACTAGGAGCCGTCTATGATTCCCGGATCGAACAAGGACCATCCGTCCTTTTTAAAGTCGTTCTCATACGCGATGGAGGGCTTCGTCACTGCCGTCAAGACCGAGCGCAATATCAAGGTCATGCTCGTGGCGGGCGTGTGCACCGTCATTGCCGGCTGCATCGTGGGGCTCGATATTGCCGAGTGGGCTACGGTCATCATCTGCTGTGGCCTGGTGATTCACGGCGAGTTGTGCAATACCGCCATGGAGGCGATTGTGGACCTGGCGACCCAGGAGCTGCATCCGCTGGCCAAGCGCGCGAAGGATATCGCCGCTGCCTCTGTATACGTTCTTTCCATTACAGCCGCGATCGTTGGCTTGCTTGTCTTTGCCCACGCGCTCGACTTTATTTAGAAAGGGATTCCCATGTCCGACAATATGCAGCCTACCGATGGAGTTTTGGATGACGAGGTCCTGGACGAGGCTGAAGGTGCCGATTTGTTTGACGAGGTCGAGGAGTTCGATCCGTTTGAGGGTATGAGCGACGAGGAACTCGATGCCCTGTGCGACGGGGATGAGAGCCTCGTGGGCTTTGGCGACGTGGAACCCGGTTTCCGCAGCGGCTTTGTGGCCCTGGTCGGTCGCCCCAACGCCGGCAAGTCCACGCTGCTCAATGCCTGTTACGGCAAGAAGGTCGCCATCACCTCTCCGGTGGCCCAGACGACCCGCCGCCGTATGCGCGCCGTGGTCAACCGCCCCGGTTACCAGCTGGTCTTCGTTGACACTCCGGGTATCCACAAGCCCAAGGACGGCCTGGGATCCGAGCTCAACAAGAGCGCCCTGTTTGAGCTCAATGACGTAGACGTCGTCGCGTTTCTGATCGACGCCACCAAACCCATCGGCAGGGGAGACGCCTGGGTTGCCGAGCGTGTCAAGAGCGCCCGTTCCAAAAAGGTCCTGGTGCTTACGAAGGCCGACGAGGCCGATCCCGCCCAGGTTATGGAACAGCTCAAGGCCGCTCACGAGCTCATGGAATATGACGACGAGATCGTGACGTCGTCGGTCAAGAACTTCAACGTCGATGCGTTTATCGAGACCGTCGCTCACTTTTTGCCCGAGGGCCCGCGCTGGTTCCCTGAGGACATGGGCACCGACGCGTCCGACGAGACCCTCGTGGCCGAGTTTGTACGCGAGAAGGTTCTGCGTCGCACCCGCGACGAGATCCCCCACTCCGTGGGCGTCATCTGTGACGCGCTCGAGCAGACTAAGAAGGTGCTGCGCGTGCACGCCACGATTTACGTCGAGCGCGAGGGGCAGAAGGGCATCATCATCGGCAAGGGCGGCGAGATGATTAAGCATATCGGCATCGATGCCCGTCGCGACCTTGAGCGTATCTTTGGCACGCAGGTCTTTTTGGAGCTCGACGTGAAGGTCAAGGCCGGCTGGCGCGATGACGAGGCACAGATCCGCCGCTTTGGCTACAATGCCGAAGATTAAGCCTCGGCGTTCATGGCAGGCTCTCGCACATATCGCACAAAGGTGCTCGTCCTCGACAAGACGAAGCTCAAGGAAACCGACCTGATCTTGACCATGCTCGACGAACGGGGACGGCAGGTGCGTGCCGTGGCTAAGGGCGCGCGTAAGCCCGGCGGTCGCCTTGCGGCCCGCTGTGAGCTTTTCTGTACCGTCGATATGCTGCTCGCGCGTGGTCGCTCGCTTGACGTGGTTTCTCAGGCGGAGCTTATGGAGGCGCCACTCGGTGCCGCTCCTGACTACGAGACGATCTGTGCCGCCAGCGCGATTGCCGAGGTTGCGCGCGTGTGCTCTTTCGAGGATGCCGAGGATCCATTTACCTTTGCCATCACGCAGCGGGCGCTCACGCTTGTCGGCTGCGGGCTCGACTCGGCACATATGGACCTGCTCGTGGCAGCCTTTGTCTTTAAACTGCTGTCGCACGTTGGTTACCGCCCCGATTTCTCGGCATGCGTCTCGTGCGGCGATCCCATGCTCTCGCATTTTTCGGCCCAGGCCGGCGGGCTTCTGTGCGGGTCGTGCGCCTCGAGCGTGCCTGGCGCCGAGTTGGTATCGGTCGGCGAGGTCGCATGGCTGCGCGCTCTGATGTCCATGACATTCGATGCCCTTATGGACGAGCTGATCGATCCGCATACGGCTACGTTTTTGCTGGGGCTTTCGCATGTTTGGGCCGCCACGCACACCGATCAGCGGCTCCGTGCGATGGAATTCATGTTGGGTCGGTGATGATGCGCAGGCGCGCGCCGCTTGTGGTAACATACGACATGTTGGTACCTCGACCTTGGATGTTCGCTCCACCGGCGGCTTCCCAGTCCGAGGCGAATGGAGTCGCCCGATGGCGACGCAAAACGAAAGGTGAAACAATGACTGTTTCCAAAGAGCGCAAGGCGGAGCTGACCGCCCAGTTCGGTAACTCCCCGGTCGATACCGGTAACCCCAAGGTTCAGGTCGCCATCCTGTCCGAGCGCATCAAGGAGCTGACCGAGCACATGAAGTCCCACCAGAAGGACTTCCACACCCGTCGTGGCCTGCTTATGCTCGTTGGCCGTCGTCGTCGTCTTCTCTCCTACATCAAGAAGAACGACATCGTCGAGTACCGTGAGCTCATCAAGGCTCTGGGCATCCGCGACAACATCCAGTAGGATTTGTACATGCAAGGAGCGTCCTGCGCAGCGGGGCGCTCTTTTTGTGTAAGGGCGTGAACAATCACGCTCTGAAGCGTGGCGGGGGCAGGGGGCCCGCGTCACATGAGGAGCCTGCAGGCAAGGGGCCTGCGGGGTAAAGGAGAACAATGACACTCGTATCCAAGACCTTTGAGCTGTACGGCAAGACCTACACCTTTGAGTCGGGCGAGCTTGCCAAGCAGGCCACCGGCGCCTGCCTGGTCAAGCAGGGCGACACCACGATGCTCGACACCGTGGTCGTCTCCAAGGAGCGCAAGAACTACGACTTCTTCCCGCTGACCGTCGACTTCAACGAGAAGATGTACGCCGCCGGCCGCATCCCGGGTGGCTACCTCAAGCGTGAGGGCCGTCCCAGTGAGAAGGCCACGCTCACCGCGCGCATGATCGACCGTCCGATTCGCCCGAGCTTCCCGGACGGCTTCCGCAACGAGGTACACATCGTCGCTACCTCGCTCGTCGCCGACCAGGTCAACCCCTTTGACGTCATCAACGTCATGGGTGCCTCCCTGGCCATGACGCTCGGCGGCGTGCCCTTCGAGGGCCCGCTTGCCTGCGTGCGCATCGGCCGTAACGTGGAGACCGGCGAGTTTATCGTCAACCCCACCTACGAGGAGCGCGAGAACTCCGACCTGGACCTGGAGCTGGGCGGCTCTGCCGACTTCATCTCGATGGTCGAGGCCGGCGCCGAGGAGATCTCCGAGGACGACATGCTCGCCGCCATGAAGTTTGGCCAGGAGGCCCTTGCCGCCTTCTGCCAGGCCCAGGACGAGTTCGTTGCCGAGTGGGAGCAGGTCAATGGCGCCATCGTCAAGAAGGAGTACCCGCTCGACCAGCCCGTCGAGGGGGTCCAGGAGCGCATCTTCGCCCACTACGACGAGATGGCCGCCGCCCTTCGCGATGCCGACAAGCTCTCCCGTATCGGTAAGGTCGAGGCTCTGAAGGAGTCCATCCGTGCCGAGTTCACCGAGGAGGAGCAGGCCGCTTGGGAGCGCGAGATCCCCGTGGCGCTCAAGAAGCTCGAGAAGAAGGCTATGCGCACCATGGTCGTCGAGACCGGCGAGCGCGTCGACGGCCGTGCCGCCGATGAGATTCGCCCCATCATGGTGAAGGATAACTACCTGCCGCTCGTTCACGGCTCCGGTCTGTTCCAGCGTGGCCAGACCCAGGTGCTTTCCGTCCTGTCGCTCGGTATGCTCAACGAGGGTCAGCGTCTGGATACCATCGAGCCCACCGAGGGCAAGCGCTATATGCACCACTACAACTTCCCGCCGTTCTGCACCGGCGAGACTGGCCGCATGGGCAGCCCCAAGCGCCGCGAGATCGGCCACGGCAACCTGGCCGAGCGCGCCCTGCTCCCGGTGCTCCCCGACGAGAACGAGTTCCCCTACGCTATTCGCGTGGTCTCCGAGGTCATGGAGTCCAACGGCTCCTCTTCGATGGCTTCGACCTGCGGCTCCACGCTCGCCCTTATGGACGGCGGCGTGCCTATTAAGCGCCCGGTCTCCGGTATCGCCATGGGCCTGATCCAGGAGGAGGGCAAGACCGTGGTCCTGTCCGATATCCAGGGTCTCGAGGACTTCCTGGGCGACATGGACTTTAAGGTCACCGGCACCACCGAGGGCATCACCGCCCTGCAGATGGACAACAAGGCCACCGGTCTTACCTTCGACATCTTGGCCCGCGCCCTGCAGCAGGCCAAGGAGGGTCGCGCCTTCATCCTGCAGAAGATGCTCGATGTGATCCCCGAGCCGCGCCACACCACGCGCAGCACCGCTCCGCGCATCGTCTCCATCCAGGTTCCGACCGACAAGATCCGCGACGTTATCGGTTCTGGTGGTAAGGTCATCCGCGGCATCCAGGACGAGACCGGTGCCTCGGTCGACATCCAGGAGGACGGCACCGTCTTTGTCGGCGGCACCGGCGAGTCCGTCGACCAGGCTGTCGAGCGCATCAAGCTCATCATCAAGGTTCCCGAGCCGGGCGAGGAGTACACCGGTCGCGTTGTCTCCATCCAGCCCTTCGGTGCCTTCGTGAACCTTCTGCCCGGTAAGGACGGCCTGCTCCACATCTCCCGCGTCGCCAAGGGCCGCGTGGAGAAGGTCGAGGACGTCCTCAACGTGGGCGACG
Organism: uncultured bacterium; assembly: GCA_905215065.1. Classification (GTDB taxonomy): domain Bacteria; phylum Actinomycetota; class Coriobacteriia; order Coriobacteriales; family Coriobacteriaceae; genus Collinsella. The sequence continues at coordinate 140,566 of CAJMOF010000002.1, forward strand.
AGGTCAAGGTCGTCGTCATCGAGGTCGACGACCGTGGCAAGATCTCGCTCGATCGTCTTGACAAGCCTGAGGCCCCGGCTCGCGCCGAGGGTGCCTCCGAGGGCGACGGCGAGCACTTCCAGCGTCGTGAGCGTCCGCGTCGCGAGCGCTCCGAGCGCAGCGACCGTCCGCGCCGTCCCGGTGACAACGGAGGCCGCAAGCCCCGCCGCCACCACGACGCCGAGTAACAGCCGTACATAACCAGCACCGCAAGGGCGACTCCGGACAGGGGTCGCCCTTTTGCTTGCGCCCGGGAGGGCCGCATATGAAGTTTCCTGCTCTACAGTCCTGCGCAAGATGGAAAGCACATTAAGTGCTTTCCTTTGCGTGCGGAACTCGCGATAAACTTCATATGCGGCCCTCCCGGGCGCAAGCAAAAGGACTGGTTAGTGCCGCTCGCTATTTAGTTAGACAGTCTATTCAGTAGTCAGATTTCAGATCTGTAGATAGCCGCAGCAGCATCTTCCCAGATAAAACCGACCAAAATAAACCTGTCCCTTTTTGGCAGGTTTCCCGTGGGGCGGGCACTGATGAAGTTTATCGCGAGTTCCGCACGAACAGGAGGCCACTTAATGTGGCCTCCGTCGTGAGCAGGACTGTAGAGCAGGAAACTTCATCAGTGCCCGCCCCACGGGAAACCGGCGGGATAGACCGGTTTGGATGGGGCTTTGATGCATGGGTGGTCTGTTGGTGGGCAAATGGGTATCATACTGTGGTTATTGCATCGACTCTGCGATGCATGTTTGTACGTTCCCGGCGGTCGGTTTGCCAGAAGCGCCCCGTCGGTTGTTCCGGACCCGTTTCGAAGAAAGGAAACCACACTAACCTATGGCAGCTAAAAAATCATCTCCCTTGAAGATCATCCCGCTTGGCGGCCTTGACGGCATCGGCAAGAACATGACGGTCTTCGAGTGCGGCGACGACATGGTGCTCGTCGACGCTGGCCTCATGTTCCCGGATGACTCCCAGCCCGGTATCGACCTGGTGCTTCCCGACTACACCTATGTTCTGGAGAACGAGGAGAAGCTCCGCGGTATCATCGTCACCCACGGCCACGAGGACCACACCGGTTCGCTTCCGTACCTGCTGCAGGACCTCAACAACAAGGTGCCCATCTTCTCGAGCAAGCTGACGCTCGGTTTTATCGAGGGCAAGCTCTCCGAGTTCCGCATTCGCGCGCCCAAGTTCCGCGAGGTCAAGGGCGGCAGCCATGTCAACCTCGGCGGCATCTCGCTCGACTTCTTCTCGATGACGCACTCCATCCCCGGCGCTCTGGGCGTGTTCATCCGCACCAATCAGGGCACCGTTATGCACACCGGCGACTTTAAGCTCGACCAGACGCCCATCGATGGCGTCACGCCCGACTACGCCGCTATCAGCCGCTTTGCCAAGCAGGGCATCGACCTGCTGCTTTCCGACTCCACCAATGCCACGGTTCCCGGCTTTACCAAGTCCGAGGCCGAGGTTGGTCCCAACCTGCTGCACGCCATCAAGAACGCCCCGGGTCGCGTGTTCGTCGCATCGTTCTCGAGCCACATCCATCGTTTGCAGCAGATCTGCGATGCCGCCCGCAAGTGCGGCCGTAAGGTCGTCGTGACCGGTCGCTCCATGCTCACTAACACCCGCGTGGCGCGCGAGCTGGGCTACCTCAACATCGATGACGCTGATATCATCGATGCCTTCGACATTGATAACCTGCCTGACGACAAGATTGTCGTCATGTGCACCGGTTCGCAGGGCGAGCCGCTGTCGGCCCTGTCCCGCATGGCCAATGGCGAGCACAAGACGCTCTCCATCCATGAGGGCGATACCGTTATCCTCTCGGCAACTCCTGTTCCCGGCAATGAGAAAGCCGTCCAGCAGGTCGTCAACAGCCTTGCCAAGCTCGGCTGCGACGTGTGGGATAAGAACCGCGCTCTCGTTCACGTCTCCGGTCACGGTAGCCAGGAGGAGCTCAAGCTCCTGATTGCCATGGCTAAGCCCACGTACTTTATGCCGGTTCACGGTGAGGCCGTGCATCTGCGCGCCCATGCCCAGCTGGCCCGTAAGATGGGTCTCAAGGACGATCATATCTTTATCCTCGATAACGGTGACACGCTCGAGATGCGTGGCGGCATCGTCAAGCGCGGCACGCCCGTCGAGTCCGGCGTCGTCTACGTCGACGGTCTGCGCATCGGCGATACCGACCCCATCGTCCTGCGCGATCGCCAGAAGCTCGCCAACGACGGTATGGTTACGGCTGTCGCCATCGTCTCGCTCAAGCACAAGAAGATCGAGGCCATCGAGTTCTCGGGCCGCGGCGTTTCGTTTGCCATCGACGACCAGTTCTCCGAGGATGCCTCCGCGTCCATCATGAAGACGATCGAGAAGGGCAAGTTCAGCTTTACCAGCAGCGGTTCCGACGCCATTCGCAAGGCCGTGCGCGACTCGCTCTCCAACTTTATCTGGAGCCGTACGCGCACTCGCCCGATGATCATCCCGGTCGTCATGGAGGTTTAGTTTGGCGCGCGGATCTGCACAAAACGCCAAAGGCAATAAGGCCAACAACCAACCGGCATCTGCTAAGGGTGCCGGTTCCCATCTTCGTGCCAATAAGGGCCATGAGGCAGACTTCGACGATTTTGAGCCCTTGGTCGAGCCTTCGGCCAATCGCGATATCGCTGGTGTGGTCATCGCCGTTTTGGCGATCGCGTCCTTCATTGCCGTGATCTCTCCGGCAACAGCGCCCGTGACGGCTGCGGTTGCCGGTTTCTACCACCTGGGCTTTGGTCTGGGCGCCTACGTGCTGCCGATCGTCATCTTGCTGTTTGCCGCCACGCTCTTTTTGGGTGAGGACTCGCCGCTCAACGTGCGCTCTGTTGCGGGCGGCGCCTTGGTCTTTATCGCTGTCGTCTCCATTCTTTCGCTGATGGTGCCGGGCACGAGCGATTCGTGCGACCTTATGTTTACGCCGCAGAACCTTTCCGTGTCGGGCGGCTACATTGGTGCCTTTATCGCAAGTGCCTTGCAAAATGCCCTGGGTAAACCTATCGCCATGGTTGTCTTGCTGGGGCTTGTCGTCGTTGGTTTGGTCATTATCGGCTTTTCGGTGGGTGGCGTTTTGCGCTCCGCACGCGATCGCGCTGCCGATTTTGCCGAGCGTCGACGTGCCGATGTCAATGCGAGCCCGTGGGGCGATGAAGAGGCCCTGTCTGTTCCCGGCGTTGCTCGTCCGCACCTGAGCATTCTGCGCCAGAAGGGGACTGACGCCGCGGTGACCACGGTCATGGGTGGCGATGTCGACCCGGTTTTGGATGACGACGAGGACGATGACCCGTTTGTCGACGTATCCGAGTCGGTTGAAGCCGAGCGAGCCAAGACCACGCTGTTGCCGCGCCGCCATGCCAAGAAGGGCAAGTCTGCGCCTAAGCTCAATACGAGTGAGCCCGACCCGTCTTGGTCCGATAGCGAGATTGAGCTCACCGAGGGCGATGACGAGGACGACGAGGCTCCGATTGAGACCGCAAAGACAACTTTGCTGCCGCGTCGCCATGCAAAGCGCGGCCAGGTAACCGGCCAGCTTTCGATGGAAGACGACCCCGATAAGATCGACGAGTCCGAGCCGCCGTTTGCCGTGAATCCCGTCTCGGCCGCACCTCAGATTCCCGACTTCCTGAAGCATCCCAAGGTTGCCGATGCGCCTGCCACGAGTGCTATCGAATCGGCTGCGGCTCGTGATGGGGGAGTGGACGACGGCGCCGCAGATAACGAGGGCGAAGAGGAGGACGGCCTCAAGCTTCCGCCGCTCGAAATCCTGCATGCCAACCCACAGTCGGCTTCCGCCGCGTCTTCGGACAAGGAGCTGGAGCAGACCGCTGAGTCACTGCAATCCACCTTGCTTGAGTTTGGCCGCAGTGCCCGCGTGGTCGGCTGGATCGCCGGCCCCACGGTGACGACCTTTAAGCTGCAGCCCGGTGAGGGCGAGCGTGTGAGCAAAATCTCGAGCCTCGAGGACGATATCGCGCTTTCGCTCGCTGCCCAGTCGGTGCGTATCTTTGCCCCGATCCCCGGCACCTCGCTCGTGGGCATCGAGATTCCCAACCGCAAGCGCCAGAACGTCAATCTGGGCGACGTGCTGCCCTATGTGAAGGGCGGTCCGCTCGAGCTCGCCATCGGCCGCGACGCCGAGGGCACGCCGGTTGTTGCCGACCTCGCCAAGATGCCTCACCTGTTGATTGCCGGTACGACCGGTTCTGGTAAGTCGGTGATGATCAACTCCATCATCACGACCTTGCTCATGCGCGCCCTTCCCGAGGACGTTCGCCTGATTATGGTCGACCCCAAGCGCGTTGAGCTTGCGGGCTATAACGGTCTTCCGCATCTCTATGTGCCCGTGGTGACCGAGCCTAAGCAGGCCGCGAGCGCTCTGCAATGGGCTGTGTCCGAGATGGAGCGTCGCCTGAAGGTCTTCGAGCGTCTCAACGTGCGTAAGATCTCGACCTACAACGAAAAGCAGGCTGCTGGCGAGTTTGAGCATTACGACAACCCGCCGCAAAAGATGCCCTACCTGGTCATTATCATTGACGAGCTCTCTGACCTGATGATGGTCGCCGGTAAGGATGTCGAGGCCTCGATCGTGCGTATTGCACAGCTGGGCCGTGCCGCCGGTATTCACCTTATCGTTGCCACGCAGCGCCCCAGCTCCAACGTGGTGACGGGCCTTATCAAGGCCAACATCACCAACCGCATCGCCTTTAACGTCGCCACGGGCATCGACTCGCGCGTCATCATCGACCAGATGGGTGCCGAGAAGCTCACCGGTTTGGGCGACATGCTGTTCTCCAAGGTCGACTGGGGCAAGCCCCGCCGTATCCAGGGCTGCTTTGTCTCGGACGACGAAATCAACGAGATTGTCGAGTTCGTCAAGTCGCAGAGTGAGCCAGACTACCACGAGGAGATCCTGTCTGCCGTGGCGCCCGCTTCCATGTCCATGGCGGGTGGCGGAGGCATTGTCCGCACCGGAGTAGCCGAGCCGCAAGACGATGATCCACTCATTTGGGAAGCCGCCCATATTGTGGTGGAATCGCAGCTTGGCTCCACATCTGGCCTGCAACGTCGTCTGAAGGTTGGCTATGCGCGTGCCGGGCGTATTATGGACATGCTGGAAGAAAAGGGTGTCGTCGGCCCGCCCGACGGTTCCAAGCCGCGCGAGGTCCTGTTGGACGAGGAGGGGCTTGCCGCGCTGGAATCTGTCGATGCCGAGATGGCACGTGAAGATCGTGAGTTTGGAGGATTCTGATGGCTGCACGCTTTGGTGACATGCTGCTCGAGCAGCGTCGCCGAATGGGCCTTTCCATTCAGCAGGTCGCCAACACCATCAAAATCAGGCCGCAGATCATCGAGTTTTTCGAGACCGGTAACTTTGCTTCGATGCCGCCGCGCGGCTATGCGCAGGGCATGATTTCGAGCTATGCTCGTTTTTTGGGCCTCAATCCGCGCGAGGTCGTCAATGCCTACTTTGACGACCTGATGGCATACGAACGCGAGACGTCGCAGCAGGGCGGTCGTTTTCAGGACGCCGCCGGCTACGTCAATTCGCGTTCCTCTGTCGATAACGGGCGCTTCCTGATGGTTCAGGGTGGTCGCTCAACGCGTTATGGTCAGCGTCCGCAGCAGGCTGGCTATATTACCGAGACGGGGTCCAGTGAGGAAATCCGTTCTCAGCGCGATCGTTTCCGCAGCACGCCTATGCCCGACGATCGTGCGCTTCCCGCTGCCCGCGGTGTGGTGCGCGATCCCCGTGTCGGCTACGGAGATGGCGGCTATTCCGATCGTGGCTACCGTGGTGTCTCTGCCGGTCGTGCTCTCGGCGGCTATGCGGACGCCGATGCCACGCAGGTGACGCCGCGTCTTCGCTCTCAATCACAGCCGTATGGCCAGCGCTCTTCGGCTCCGCGTGCGGGCCAGCGTGGCTATCAAGGCCGCGGTGAACTTGCGCCCCGCTCGGGTCAGCGCAGCCTTCAGGGCCAGGGTGGCTATCGCGGCCGTTCCGACAGCAATCGTGGTCGTATGCCTCAGGGAGGCGGCCGCAGCAGTTCCAGTCGTGGACGCGGCGGTTCCCGTACTCCTCAAAACAACGGTCTCGATCCGCGTATCGTCTACGCCGGCATCGGTGCCGTGGCGTTGCTGCTGATCGTGCTCATCGTGGTACTTCTGCGCGGCTGCGCATCTTCGACGCCCGAGACCACGCCCGAGACGCCCACTGCTACCAAGACGACGCCCAAGAAGTCTTCTAAGAAGACCGAAACGGTCGACGAGGATGAGGACACCGATGAGGCGACGGATGAGTCGACCGATTCGGACGCCACCAAGACGACGGCTAAAAAGGAAGAAAACGAGGTAACGAAGGTCAAGGTCTCCGTTGCCAAGGGAAAGACCGCCTGGATTGAGGTCAAGGTCGATGGCAAGTCGGTCTATGGCGCCCAGGCGACTGGCCCCTTTGAGCAGGAGTACACGCCTGAGTCCTCGATCGAGATCACCACGTCCAAGCCTTCCGATGTCACCGTTACCAAGAACGGCGAAAAGGTCCGTTACGATACCAAGACCTCGGGCGTGGCGCGTGTGACGATCACCGTTCCCAAGAAGGAGACGACTGGTTCCGAGAATGGTGAAAGTTCTGATGGTACCGACACCACCGATGGTACCGACACCACCGACGGCACCGATGCCCAGTCCACGGATGGCGCCGATACCGCAACTGATGACCAGACGCCCACCGATTCTACCGACTATTCGTACGATAGCTACTAAGCCGCTCGTACGCGAAAGGAAACATCATGGCTAAAGATTCCAGCTTCGACGTCGTGTCCGAGGTCAACATGCAAGAGGTCGACAACGCCTTCCAGCAAACCACGCGCGAGATTTCCCAGCGCTATGACCTGAAGGATTCCGGCGCCACGATCGAGCTTTCGAAGGGCGACAAGCTCTTTACGATCAACGCCCCGGCCGACTTTGTCTCCAAGCAGATTATCGAGGTGCTGAGCTCCAAGCTCATCAAGCGCGGCATCGACCTCAAGGCTGTCTCGTGGGATGCCCCGCAGGCGGCATCGGGCGGCACCGTGCGCGTGCTCGGCCATATCGTCGAGGGTATCGACCAGGCGACCGCCAAGAAGATCAACAAGGACATCAAGGACCAAAAGCTCAAGGTCAAGGTGACTATCGAGGCCGACAAGCTGCGTGTTTCCTCTGCTTCGAAGGACGCGTTGCAGACCGTGATCCAGTTCCTGCGCGACCAGGACTACGGCCAGCCGCTGCAGTTCACCAACTACCGCTAATATCATTCGAAAGGACTGCTCTTCAACATGGATACACCGTTGGGCTCCGTGCTCTACATCACCCTCGGGTGCGCTAAGAACGAGGTTGACACCGACCGCATGCGTTCTCTTTTGACCGCCGCGGGCTACGAGGAGGCATTCGACCCACAGGATGCCGATATCGCCATCGTCAATACATGCTCGTTCCTCGCCTCCGCAACGTCCGAGAGCATCGAGACCACGCTCGAGCTCGCCAACGAGGTTCAGGACGGCGTTCGTTCTTGCCCCATCGTCATGTGCGGCTGTGTGCCGTCGCGCTATGGCGACGACCTGCCTGACGAACTGCCCGAGGTCGCTGCCTTTGTGAAGGCCGACGAGGAGGATGGCATCGTGGCGGTCATCGATGGCGTGCTGGGTGTCGAGCGCGAGATTGCCGCCTATATTCCGCAGGTCAAGCGCACCGTCGAGGGCGCTGTCGCCTACGTCAAGATCTCCGATGGCTGCAACCGCTTCTGTAGCTTCTGCATGATCCCGTATATCCGCGGTCGTTATCACTCGCGCAATGCCGAGAGCATTATTTCCGAGGTGCGCGACTTGGTTGCCGGTGGCGTGCGAGAGATCGTGCTGATCGGCCAGGACACGGGTATTTGGGGCACCGACTTTGCCGACGAAGACGTCACCGATGGCTCGCCGCGCAATCTGGCGCAGCTGCTGCATGCCGTCGCCGAGGCCGTGCGCCCGCACAACGTCTGGGTCCGCGTGCTCTACCTGCAGCCCGAGGGCATGACTGACGAGCTCATTGAGACCATTCGTGATACGCCCGAGGTGCTGCCCTATATCGATATCCCCGTGCAGCACTGCGACGCGCGCATCCTCAAGGCTATGCGCCGTTCTGGTTCGCGCCAGGAGCTCGAGGACCTGTTCCGCGATCTGCGTGAGCGCATCCCCGGCATCGTGATCCGTTCCACGGCCATGGTCGGCTTCCCGACCGAGACCGACGACGAGTTCCGCGACCTTATCGACTTTATGGACACCGTCGGCTTCGACTACACGAGCGTCTTTGCCTACTCGCAGGAGGAGGGCAGCCTGGCCGCCAAGATGGAGGGCCAGGTCGACGAAGAGGTCAAGCTCGAGCGCGCCCAGGAGGCCATGGACCTGGCCGAGTCGCTCGGTTTTGCTGCAACTGCCGCACATGTGGGCGAGCGCGCCCAGGTGATTGTCGACGGTATCGAAGAGACCGAGGACGGCGCCGAGCTGATCGGACATGCCTGGTTCCAGGCGCCTGATTCCGATGGCGCGGTGCATCTGGATGCCAGCGAGGCATCTGTGGGCGATATTCTGACGGTCGAGTTTACCGATAGCTTCTGCTATGAGCTTATCGGCCATGTTGTGGAGTAGGAGAGCGTCGTGGCAAACGAGAGCAATAAGGAACTGACGAGTGTTTGGACGCCCGCCAACATCGTGACGTGCGTTCGCATCGTCTTTATCCCGGTGTTCATGATTGTGTCGGCGCTTTCTCACACGAGTGTTGCCGGTACAGATTGGAGCACCTTCGACGGCCCGCTCGCCGCCGCTGCCTTCATTCTGTACGTCATCCTGTCGTGCACCGATAAGGTTGACGGCTACCTGGCGCGCTCGCGCAACGAGATTACCGACTTCGGTAAATTCTTGGACCCCATCGCCGACAAGCTGCTCGTATTCTCGGCCCTGCTGCTATTCTTGGACTTTGGTGCCGTGTCGGTTTGGTCCGTGTTCATCATCTTGTTCCGCGAGCTGCTGGTAAGCGCCCTGCGCATGGTTGCGAGTGCCGCCGGCGTGGTCGTTGCCGCCGATAAGCTTGGCAAGTACAAGACGGCGACCACGATGGTCTCCATCTGCGGTTACCTGTGCGTCTTTGCGATGGCCGGCTTGCACCTTGGCCCGCTGGCGCTGACGCTCGGCATCTACTCGGTGTCGCGCTTCCTGTACGCCGTTGCCGTTGTCCTGACCGTTATCTCGGGCGCCCAGTACTTCTGGAACTGCCGCAAGATCGTCTTTTCGGTCTAGGTTCTGGTGGGTATGACGGACTCTTTTGAGCAGATTTCCGCACATAACGAGGAGCTGGCGCGTCATATTGTCGAGCGCGCGAGCGCTCGGGGCGTGACGGTTTCGACGGCTGAGTCGCTGACAGCAGGTATGATCGCCTCGACGATTGCCGATATCCCGGGCGCCTCGGCGGTGCTGCGTGGCGGTGCGGTGACCTACTGCGATGAGATCAAGCATCGCGTTTTGGGTGTTGATCAGGAGACGCTCGACCGCTATACCGCGGTGTCGCATCAGACCGCGCGCGAGATGGCGGCGCGTTCGCTGGAGCTGTACCAGAGCGATATTGCAGTGAGCGCAACGGGTTATGCCGGCCCCGGCGGCGGCACTGAGGACGATCCGGCTGGCACTTTCTATATTGGCTGGGCGTATCGCGCGGCTGATGGGGAAGTGCCGGTCGTGGACTCTGTGCGCTGCCACTATGAGGGCGACCGTTCGCGTGTTCGTGCCCATGCGGTCGCGGAGGCATTGGGACGCATTGCCCTTGTGCTTAACTCTATGGAATAGACGTGTTTTCAGGGGCCTTCGGGCCCCTTAATTGTGGAGATAGGGACCTTAGGCTCATTTGGCGTTTGTGCTGGTTGTAGACGTAATTTTGCCTGCCTTGTTCATATTTGGTCCTTTGTGGTCAAGCATTTGGTCAGTGTTTGGTCGGCGTTTGGTTGGGTTTTGGAAAGGTCGGCTGCATATGATTTATCTGAACGGTTGACCACGAACAGCCGTTCGTTTATTATCGATGCAGGTTGTTAAGAGGAGGGCTTTTCATGGCCAAGAATTCAGGTCCCGTACGTACCGTTCATGCTCGCACGACGGGTAAAGAGCGCGATGAGATGATCGCCACCACCAAGGCCGAGATCGAGAAGAAATTCGGCCAGGGTTCCATCATGAGGTACGGCGACGGTGGCCCCGAGCTCGAGGTCGAGGCCATCCCCACGGGCGCTCTGGCACTCGATGCCGCTCTGGGTATCGGCGGTGTGCCGCGCGGCCGAATCGTCGAGATCTACGGTCCCGAGTCCTCCGGTAAGACGACGCTTTCGCTCGAGATCCTGGCCGAGGCCCAGGCAATGGGTGGCGTGGTGGCATTTATCGATGCCGAGCACGCGCTCGATCCCACGTATGCCGCGCGCATTGGCGTGGATATCGACGAGGTACTGATTTCCCAGCCCGATACGGGTGAGCAGGCGCTCGAGATCGTTGACATGCTCGTGCGTTCCGGCGCCATCGATGCCATCGTCGTCGACTCCGTCGCCGCGCTGACCCCGCGTGCCGAGATCGAGGGAGAGATCGGCGACACTACGGTCGGTCTTCAGGCTCGCCTGATGAGCCAGGCGCTCCGCAAGCTCGCCGGTTCGCTGTCCAAGTCCAACACGACGTGCATCTTCATTAACCAGCTGCGAGAGAAGATCGGCGTCATGTTCGGCAACCCCGAGACCACGACGGGCGGCCGCGCCCTTAAGTTCTTCTCTTCGGTGCGTATCGACATTCGCCGCATCGACAGCATTAAGCTTAAGGATGAGGTTATCGGTAACCGCGTGCGCGCCAAGGTCGTTAAGAACAAGGTGGCAGCTCCGTTCCGTTCTGCTGAGTTCGACATCATGTACGGTACGGGCATCTCTAAGGAGGGCTCGATTCTGGACATGGCTGTCGAGTGCGGCATTTGCAAGAAGATGGGCTCCTGGTTTGCCTATGGCGAGGACAAGCTCGGCAACGGTCGCGAGGCCGCCAAGGCGTTCCTGCGCGAACACCCCGATTGCGCCGACGAGATTGAGCATAAGGTCCGCCTTGCCTGCGGGCTTGAGTTTGATGACGATGCTCCGTCCGAGGTCGAGCTGACCGATCAGCCTGCGCCTGAGGAGTTTGACGAGCTTTACGCCATCGATGGTTCCGCCATGCTCGATGATGACGACGAGTAGCGGTTACGCTCATGTCGTATACGGTGACCGAGGCCACGGTCGTCTTTCCCGATAAGAAGGCGGCCTCCTCGTTCTCGAGCGGGTATGCGTCCAAAAAGCCTTGCGCACAGATCGATTGTGAGCTTGAGGGCGGTTTTAAGCGGTCCATTTGGATTCCCGTGCGGGCCGCGCGCCTGTATGTCAAAAACCGCCCTGATCTTCCCTGTGATTGGGATAACTTTCGTGAGGCGGTGCAGCTCATCGAGCGTAAATGTGCTCTCACCATGGTGACCGAGATGTTGTCGCGCCGCGACCATGCGACGGGTGAGGTCCGTGACAAGCTGGCTCGCTACGGCTTTCGCCAGCCCGCGATCGATTTCGCCGTCGAGCGCGCCACCGAGTATCGCTTTTTAGACGAGAACCGCTTTTGCTCGTACTTTATCGAGGAACGCAAGCGGCGCGGTTGGGGACAGCGTAAAATCGAGACCGAGCTCAAGCGTCGTCATGTCGTGCTCGATGACATTCCCGGTTATCCCGAGGATTATTTTGCCGTCGAAGACGATTTGGCGCGTGCGTCAGCCCTGCTCGCCAAGCGGCGTGTTCCAGAGACGCGCGGATTTGAAAAACTTGTTCGGTTTTTGATGGGCAAGGGCTTCTCGTATCACATCGCCGCCGATGCCGTTAAGGCACGTCTCGATGCCGAACGTGAGGAATGTGCGGTTTAGGCGTATGTGTTTTGTGGCCCTGCCGTTCACCGCGTTTTAGCCGCCGTGCTGGGGCCATTTATTTGACAGTTGTTGTGGTTCAACGTACGATAAACACTGTCATTTGCTTTGTGATATGTGCTCATCTGTGATGAGTTTGTTTATATGTTTATCTGTATCCGACCCGCATAAGCTGCGCCCATATTACTCAAATGTCGCGAGCCGTTCGTAAGGACGGTTCGCTTTGTTGTGTAACGAATCCATAAAAAGGAGTGAGCATGCCTATCATTGCAGCGCTCGTTGGCATCGTTTTGGGTGCCGTCGCCGCCATTGCCTACATGCGCACCGCCAAGCAGGGTAGTCTTCACGAGGCCGATGAAAAGATTCAGTCGGCACATGCACAGGCTGAGTCCCTGATCGGTGATGCACAGCGTCAGGCTGAGACCCTCAAAAAAGAGGCTCTGCTTGAGGCCAAGGAAGAGATCATCAAGAATAAGCAGGCTGCCGAGGCCGAGGACAAGCAGCGTAAGAGCGAGATTCGTACGCTCGAGAATCGCGTGATGCAGCGCGAGGAGTCCCTCGATCGCCGTAACGATGCCCTCGATAAGCGCGAGCATCAGCTGTCCAGCCAGGCCGGCCAAGTCGAGAAGCGCTCCCGTGAGCTTGAGGAGCTCTGTGCCAAGCAGACCTCCGAGCTCGAGCGTATCGCCGACCTTACCCGCGAGGATGCCCATAAGGAGCTGCTCGACAAGGTGCGTGGCGAGGTCACCCATGAGGCTGCCACCATTATTCGCGAGTCTGAGCAGCAAGTTCGCGCGGAGTGCCATAAAACCGCCCAGGAGATTCTTTCCCTGGCGATTCAGCGCTGTGCCGCCGATCACACCGCCGAGGTCACCGTTACCTCCGTGCATATTCCTTCTGACGACCTGAAGGGTCGCATCATCGGCCGCGAGGGCCGTAACATCCGTACCTTCGAGCAGGTGTCCGGCGTCAACCTCGTGATCGACGACACGCCCGAGACGGTAGTGCTCTCGAGCTTCGACCCCGTCCGTCGCGAGACTGCCCGCGTCGCTCTCGAGAACCTCATCGCCGACGGCCGTATTCACCCCGCCCGTATCGAGGAGATGTATCACAAGGCTGCCGACCTGGTTCAGCAGCGCGTGCGCGAGGCTGGCGAGCAGGCTGCCTTCGATACCGGTATCCACGACCTGCACCCCGAGATCGTCAAGACCCTGGGTGCTCTGCGCTACCGCACCTCGTTTGGCCAGAACGTGCTTCAGCACTCCCTCGAGGTATCCGACCTGTGCGGTGTGATGGCTTCCGAGCTTGGTCTGGACGTTGTGACAGCCAAGCGCGCTGGTCTGCTGCACGACCTCGGCAAGGCAATCGATCATGACGTCGAGGGCCCGCACGCCGTTATTGGCGCCGAGCTTGCCCGCCGCTATGGCGAGAAGCCCGTTATCGTTCACGCCATCGAGGCCCACCACGCCGACGTCGACCCTAATTCAGTACTCGATGTCCTCGTTCAGGCCGCCGATGCTGTCTCTGCCTCTCGCCCCGGTGCCCGCCGCGAGTCGGCCGAGAACTATATCAAGCGTCTTGAGAAGCTCGAGGAGATCGCCAACTCCCATGACGGTGTCGAGCGTACCTATGCTATGCAGGCTGGTCGCGAGGTTCACGTTATGGTGCAGCCGGACAAGATTTCCGACGCCCAGTCCACGGTTTTGGCTCACGATATCGCCCATCAGATCGAGGAAGAGATGGAGTATCCCGGTCAGGTGCGCGTTGTTGTGATTCGCGAGAGCCGCGCCGTCGATATCGCTAAATAACATGAGCGACGCGAACGAGCTCATCTCATTTATCGCGTCGATGTCGGGGGAGGGCAACCTTCGCGTCGAGGAAAACCTTGGCGAGGGGTATGTCCGCCTCCGCGTTTCGGAGGCCGAGCGGCGTCAGGCAAAGCACGACATTCAGCATGTCGAGGATATCGTCATCGAAATGCTTCGTAATGCTCGTGATGCCGGCGCCGATAAGGTCTATCTCGCCACGACCAAGGAAGATGGCGTCCGCACGCTCGTCTTCCTGGACAACGGTTCGGGCGTGCCGCAGGACATGCAAGAGCGCATTTTCGATGCTCGTGTGACCTCTAAGCTCGAGAGCATGAAGATGGATCGCTGGGGTGTTCACGGACGAGGCATGGCTTTGTTCTCAATTAAGCAGAACACCGACGAGGCCCGTGTCGTCACGTCGGACGTGGACCTTGGCTCTGCCTTTAAGGTGAGCGTCGCCACCGACCGCCTTAGCGAGCGTGCCGATCAGTCCAGCTGGCCCCAGGCCGTCAAGGACGATGACGGTCATTACGTGTGTGCCCGCGGTCCCCACAACATCATTCGCGCCGCCTGCGAGTTTGCCCTCGAGGAACTGCGCGCCTGTGATGTCTATTTGGGTTCTCCGTCCGAAATCGCCGCGACGCTGCATGCGCAGGCTTCCTGTCGTCTCGATGCGTCCCGTCTTTTGTTTATTGATGACGAAGCCGAGCTTCCGGTGGTCGATCGACTGGGGCTTGCATCGGATGCCGAGGACTTTATCCGTATTTGTTCGGGTCTTGGCCTTGAGATGTCCGAGCGTACGGCCCATCGTATCTTGGCTGGGCAGATTAAGCCCGTTCGCGGCGTGACCGCGCGCCTCCTTCGTGAGCGCGACTCGTCCTCGCGTGCGTCCACTCCGGTCGATCTTGCTAAGGACCGCCGCGGCTTGCGTATTGCCAAGGATGATATGGCACAGTTCTCACGAGCCGTTGAGCGTGACTTTAACGACCTTGCTGCTCGGTATTACCTCAACCTCTGCGGCGACCCTAAGATTCGTGTTACACGTGATCGTATCACCGTGACGTTCGATCTTGCCAAAGAGGAATAGCATCTTTACCGAGTCCGCTCGGTACGATACAGTTATTGCAGTTAAAACGTACTTTTAAACGCAGGAGTTTCTTCATGGATTGCCTGAAGGTATCAAGCAAATCATCACCCGCGTCCGTAGCCGGCGCCATTGCCGGCATGGTCAAAGATGGCGTACCCGTCAATATTCAGTGTGTCGGCGCCGGTGCCGTCAATCAGGCCATTAAGGCCGTGGCTATTGCGCGCGGCTTTTTGATTCCCACGGGCTTCGATATCTCCTGCGCGCCGGTGTTCTCCGATATTCTCATCAATGGGGAATCTCGCACGGCGATCCGTCTCTCTATTTACGTTCATCAAATCAATCGAGCCGCCATGGATAACGTCGTTGTTGATGACGTTAAGCCCGTGGCGTAGCGTTTGCTTAGTTTGATTTGCCTTTATCGTTAGGACACATGCATATGGACCAGCGTTCCGCACGCGAAATTCTTGCCGGTAAAACCTACTTTATCCGCACGTTTGGCTGTCAGATGAATCAGCACGATTCCGAGCGCGTGAGCGGCTTGCTTGATTCATATGGCTGCCTTATGGCACTCGATCCCGAGCATGCCGATATCGTCGTCTTTATGACGTGCTGCGTGCGCGAGGCCGCCGATACGCGCCTGTACGGTCAATGCAATTCCTGCAAAAGCCTGCCGCCTTCGCCCTCGGGCAAGCGCGTGGTTGCTGTAGGCGGCTGTATTGCCCAGCGCGACGGTGAGGGGCTGCTTACCAACGTCGATAACGTCAACGTCATTTTCGGCACGCATTCCATTGCACATGTGGCTGAGCTCATTGCCGAGGCATTCCAGGATGGCAACCGTCATATCCGCACTAATGAGCATGAGGACACGGATGCCATGAGCATGCCGTGGCATCGTGAGACCCAGTATCACGCCTGGGTGCCCATTATGACGGGCTGCAACAATTTCTGCACCTATTGCATCGTGCCGTATGTGCGCGGCCGCGAAAAGAGCCGCCCCTTCGAGGAGATTGTCGACGAGGTGACCGGTCTGGTGCGCCAAGGCGTGCGCGAGATCACGCTGCTGGGCCAAAACGTTAACTCGTATGGCCGCGATCTGTTTGGGAAGCCGCGCTTTGCCGACCTGCTGCGCGCCGTTGGCGATACGGGCGTGGAGCGCATTTTCTTTACGTCTTCGCATCCCAAGGACCTGCTGCCCGAGACTATCGACGCCATGGCCGAGACGCCCGCCGTCATGCCGCAACTGCACCTGGCCGTTCAGTCGGGTTCGACGCGCATTCTAAAAGAGATGAACCGTCGCTATACGCGTGAGGACTATCTAGACCTGGTCGATCGCATTCGAAACCGCATGCCCGATATTGCGCTCTCGACCGATATTATCGTTGGCTTCCCCGGCGAGACCGAGGAAGACTTTGAGCAGACGCTCTCACTTGCCGAGACGGTCCGCTATGCTCAGGCCTATACCTTCATCTATTCCAAGCGCGCCGGTACCCCGGCCGCCGAGATTGACGATCCTACGCCGCATGAGGTTATTCTCGAGCGTTTCAACCGTCTGGTTAAGGTTATCGAGACCACGGCACACGAGTATAACCAGGGTGAGCTTCATACTGTGGTTCCGGCGCTCATTGAGGGAACGAGTAAAAAGAACGACGCGGTCCTGCTGGGCAAGAGTCCCAAGAATCAGACCGTGCATGCGCCTATCCCCGAGGGTTACAGCATCGATCAGCTTGTTGGTAAGATCGTTGATGTTGACGTTGACGTTGCCAAGACCTGGTATTTGTCCGGCTCCGTTGTGGGCGAGCCGCGCTAATGGTTTCTCCCGGGGCAGGTCTTTCCGCCGTTTCGATCGTCGGTCCGACGGCGGTTGGTAAGAGTGATGTTGCCGACCGTTTGGCAGCTCGTCTTTCGTCCGAAGTGTTGTCGTGCGATGCGATGCAAATCTATCGCGGCATGGACATCGGTACCGCAAAGATGGCGCCCGATGAGTGCACGGCGCCGCTGCGTCTCGTCGACATCGTAGAGCCGGGTGCGGCATATTCTGCTGCGCTTTATCAGGCCGACGCTCGCGCGCATGTTGAACGTCTCCTTGGTTCGGGTTGCCTGCCGGTTTTTTGCGGAGGTACGGGGCTGTATCTCAAGGCCGCCCTCGATGAGATGGACTTTCCCTCGGGTGAACTTGAGGACGATCGCCGTGCGGGCTATCAGGAGCTTTTCGAGCGTATTGGCGAGGAAGAGCTGCATGCCCTGCTTGCCGAGCGCGATCCAGAATCGGCTGCTGTTATTCATCCCCATAACGTGCGGCGTGTGATTCGCGCGCTTGAGATGCATGATGATGGCGTCTCCTATGCGCAGCAAAAGTCGCAGTTTAGTGTTCCGCACGAGCATTATCATGCCCTATGGTTTGGTCTGACGCGTAATCGCGAGGTGCTCTACGAGCGCATTAACCTGCGCGTCGATCTGATGTTTGAGCAGGGTCTTGTCGATGAGGTCCGCGGTCTTATGGGCCAGGGGCTGGGTGATGCCCTGACGTCGATGCAGGCAATTGGCTATAAAGAGATCATCGATGCTTTCAATGGCGTGATGAGCATGGATGAGGCTCGCGAACTCATTAAGATGCGTTCGCGTCGTTATGCCAAGCGTCAGCTTTCGTGGTTTAAGCGTGATGACCGTATCGCGTGGTTTGATATGGATGAATGTACGATCGATGAGGTCGTTGAGGATATCCTGCATCGTATTGAGGCTGCCTAATGGCCCGTTTCCCCCTTGTTCCCACGGCACCCGAGCCCGAGCGTGCCATTTTAGTTGGTGTTGAGTGGCGCGACAATGCATGGCCGCTCGATCGCTCGCTTGATGAGCTGGAGCGTCTTGCCCACACAGCTGGTGCCCAGTGCGTGGCACGCTTGTCGCAGCGTTTGGTAAAGCCGTATCCTAAATCGTTTATCGGTTCCGGTAAGGTTGAAGAGCTGTGCGGCCTGGTGCATCGCATGGATGCCGATGTCGTTATTTTTGACGACGACCTGACCCCCTCGCAGCAATCCTATTTGGAGAAAGCCGTGGGCGAGCCGGTAAAGATTATCGATCGTACAGCACTGATCCTAGATATCTTTGGCCTGCATGCTCAGACGCGTGAGGGACGCCTGCAGGTACAGCTGGCACAGCTTCAATATTTGTTGCCTCGCCTGCGTGGCATGTGGAGCCATCTCGCCAAGGAGCAGACGCGCGGCGGCATCGGCTCACGTTTTGGTCAGGGCGAAAGTCAGCTCGAGGTCGACCGTCGCCTCATTCGTAATAAGATCGCTGCGCTTCGTCGTGAGCTCAAGCAGGTTGAACAGCGTCGCGATGTTCAATCCAAGAACCGCATTGAGTCACCGGCGTTTCGCGTCGCGTTAGCCGGTTATACCAATGCCGGTAAATCGACGTTGCTCAATCGTCTGACCGGCTCTACGGTACTTTCGCAGGACAAGCTGTTTGCTACGCTCGACCCGACGACGCGTTCGTATCGCCTGCCCGGCGGTCGCGGCATGACGATTACCGATACCGTCGGCTTTATTCAAAAGCTGCCCCATGGTCTGGTCGATGCCTTTAAATCGACGCTGTCCGAGGTTTTGGGTGCCGATCTAATTCTCAAAGTCGTAGATGCGTCTGACGAGGACTATGAGCGGCAGCTGGAGGCTGTCGACCGCGTGCTTGATGAGATCGGCGCCGGAGAGCGTTTAACGCTGACCGTATTCAATAAAATCGATCTTCTCGATAGCGTTGATCGATTGAGTTTCCGTCGTCGCTATCCGGAAGCCGTTCTGTTCTCGGCCCAAACGGGCGAGGGGCTCGACGATCTCGTTGATCGCATTGCTCGCGAGGCAGCTGCCACCGATGTGTTGCTTTCCGCTGATATTCCGTATCGCGAGGGCGCTCTCATCACGCTGGTGCATGAGCAGGGAACCCTTCTGCATGAGGAATATCTCGAGGACGGTGTTCGCATTGTGGCGAAGTTGCCGGCTCGTATTGCACCGCGGCTCGAGCGTTATCGCACCGAGTAGACGAGCTCCAAAATGCCCAGAATGATGGGCTGATGCAGCAGATAAAAGGGGAGTGCGTGACGTCCAAGGCCGGCGAGCACCGGCAGGGGGTTGGCGTAGGCCCAGCTGGGGACGGTCTTATCGATTCCCTGCGCTATGTGTGCGGCGAAGTATCCTGCAAGATACATAAAGATAAACGGGATGATGGGGTAGTAATCACCTGAGACAAACCCAGGGCTCGGAAATCCCAGCCACGCCAGGTAGGGGACAGGGTAGATCGTTTTGGGGATGCTCCAGGTGAGGGCGAACAACACAAGGCATAGGGGCATGCCCCATCTCGCCGTTATCTTCTTAAGGACGGGATCGGTCAACGCCACGATGCCGGTGCATGCGGCCATGCAGTAGATGATGCCAAAATTAACCGAATCGTCGAATGAGACAAGTGTTGTTGCCAACCAGACAACGAGTGCTGCTAAGGCGTATTTGGCGGCACGTTTGATATTGTTGCGCGAAAGAGTGCACATCCAACCCGCGATAAACAAAAATACCCAGCTGATGCTGGCGCGCCAGACGTCTTGAAAGACAGTCTGGGTAAACCATGGCATATCCCAGCCGTACAGGTAGGCGAGATCATAGCAAGCGTGAAAACCTGCCATAGAAATCATCGTAAACCCGCGGACGGTATCAAAGATGGTTATGCGTTTTTGCATTACGAGAACCGGCGCATCAAGCCGACGACTTTGCCCAGGATAACGGGATTCGTTGCATAGATAGGTTCCATGGTGTCGTTCTCGGGCTGCAAGCGCACACGCCCCTGCTCCTTGTAGAACGTCTTGACGGTCGCCGAACCATCAATCATGGCCACGACAATTTCGCCGTTCATGGCACTCTTTTGTTCACGGACGATGATGTAATCGCCATTGAAGATGCCGACATTGATCATTGAGCTCCCATGCACCTCAAGGATAAAGGAACCCTGATCAGTGGCGATTTCGGTCGGGATAGTAAACGTGTCTTCGATATTCTGCTCGGCCAGAATGGGAATCCCAGCCGCGACGCGACCAACGAGCGGTAGCGAGACCGTTCCGCGAGGTGCGGTGGGCTCGTCAGATTTGGAAATTGAGACAGAGGAACCATCCTCGTTAAAGAGTTCCAGGGCGCGCGGCTTGGTGGCATCGCGCTTGAGTAGCCCGCGCGCCTCCAGGGCAGAGAGATGGGCGTGCACGGTGCTGGGGGAGGAAAGGCCCACGGCAGAAGCCATCTCGCGCACGCTGGGCGGATAACCCTTCTCCTGCTGATATTCCTTGATGAAGTCGTAAATTTGCTGCTGACGCTTGGTAATTTTGCGAGCCATCAGGGCATCCTCTCTACCCATGTCAAACAAATGTTCGAATTTTGCTTGACAGGAACAACTGTTCGAAGATAATAATAACCGAACATTCGTTCTCGCGCTAGACATTTTTGTCCGCGCGGCTTGATAAAACTGTTCTCAGCAAAACACGCGAGAGGAGAACATGATGAACGCAACGAATATGGTCCAGGGAAACCTCGCCCTTAAGCTCGAGACGCCTGCAGAACCCACTTTTACGGTTGTTCAGGGTGGCCGCTCCGGCTTTCAGCCTTTGACCGTAAAGCCTGCGCGCAATCAGCAGGCTGTAGTCGCGCCGGCCCGCGTTGCCCTGAAGGTTCCGACGATTGTCGCCGTCGCCGTTGCGCTTACGCTCTTCTTTGTCCTCGCTACGTCGGTCTTTAGCGCTCGTCATGCCGCGTATGCCGAGTCCGTTTCCAACGTTACATACGAGACCATTCGCGTTCAGCCTGGCGATTCTCTTTGGTCGCTTGCCGAGGAATATCCAATCGAAGGCCTTTCCACGCAAGAGACTTCCGACATGATCCGTAACGTCAATCATCTGGAGCATGGTTCGCTCGCCGCCGGTGCGCATCTTAAGGTTCCTGCTCGTTCGTAATCATTATCGCGCTGCGCATGGTACCCTTGTTATCGTTTAAGAGGAGGTACCATGCGCTGTCCCAAATGCGGCAAGGCACATACCCGCGTCGTTGATTCCCGTATGCAGGAGTCAAATAACACCATTAAGCGCCGCCGCGAATGTTGCTCGTGTAACTATCGTTTTACAACGTTCGAGCGATGCGAAGACCCAATCGAGGTCATTAAGTCAGACGGAACCAAGCAGCGGTTCGATCGCAATAAGCTGCTCGTCGGCTTGATGCGCGCCACCATCAAGCGCGATATCGACACTAAGAAGCTCAATGAGATTATCGATGACATCGAGGTCGAGCTTCGCTCTCGCACGCTGACGGCCGTCACGTCCCATGAGTTGGGTGACATGGTGCTCAAGCGTTTGGCCAAGATCGACAAGGTGGCCTACATTCGCTTTGCTTCGGTCTACCGCGATTTCAAAGACGTCGATGAGTTTCTGCAAGAGCTCGACAAGCTAAGGTGATTCCATGTCCAACATTACCGTCAACATAAAGCGTCTCGATCCCACCGTTGAGCTTCCCAAATACGCCCATCCCACTGATGCCGGCTTGGATTTGCGCTCCAACGAGGACTGCGTCCTGAAGCCCTTCGAACGCCGTCTGGTCTCTACGGGGCTGGCCATCGCCCTGCCCGATGGCTACGCCGGCTTCGTCCAGCCCCGCAGCGGCTTGGCCATCAAGCAGGGCCTGTCTATAGTCAATACGCCGGGCCTCATCGACGCCCACTACCGAGGAGAACTCAAGGTTATTCTCATCAACCTGGATCCTTCCATTAACATTCAAATCAATAAAGGCGACCGCATAGCCCAACTCGTCATCCAAGAAGTCCCCACGGTCAACCTTATAGAAGTAGAAGAACTAGACGAAACCGACCGAGGCAAAGGAGGCTTCGGCTCCAGCGGCATCGCCTAGGGCGCTCGTATCCCTCCCGCCCGGGGCTTACCTATATCATTCCATGCTCAAACATTCTCGCGTCGCTTCGCTCGCTGCGAAACTGCGCGTGGAACGATATAGGTAAGCCCCGGGCGGGCGGCTACTCGCTTGAAACAATATTTACTTTTCTAGTAAGTCGATGCGATGAAGGGTCACCTCCTTTGTCGCATCGACTTACTGTATTTATATTTTCTGGTTCCCCTTTGCAGATTCTACTGGAGGGGAATCTGGTATAGCTGCTAGTACGTAAACGCAGCTTACCTGCGGGAGGCCCCTATATATCGTCCCACGCGCAGTTTCGCAGCGAAGCGAGAATGTTTGAGCATGGGATGATATATAGGGGCCTCCCGCAGGTAAGCGGACATAAAGACGCTAGCGGATATGCGCGGGTTTTCCGCCCCAGTAGAAGCGGCAGAAGGCTCGTTTGCGCTTTTGGGGTTTGCCTACGAGCTCTATGGTGGCGATGGCGATGTCTTCGGCTGCGTGGGGGCGGCGTAGTACTTCGCCGTTGATGAGTAGCGCTTTGAGTGATTCGGGATAGTCGTGCAGGTGGCGCAGGGTTACGATGAGTTCTCGTGCGGTGGTGACATGCATACTGGCGCCCATGCCGGTGAGCATCGTGGTGTTGGCCTTTTCCTGGCCATAGGACTTGCCCAGCAGGATCATCGGCAGATGCGCGCACAGGCACTCGGTGACGGTGAGTCCGCCCGATTTGAGAATTGCCAGGTCGCAGCCGTGCATGAGGGCCGCCATGTCGTCCACGTAGTCCAGAACCGTAACGTTTTCGAGTTTCATGGCGTCGAAGAGCGTCTTGAGGCGGTCGGCGTATTCCTCATCCTTGCCCGGCAAAAAGACAAAATGCATGTCCTCAAAGCTGCGTAGGAAGGGGAGGGTCTGGTCCATCGCCGCGCGAAAGCGGACGTACGGTTGAGGTAAACTGGCGCCGGCCATAACCAGCACGACGGTCTTGTCGGTGGGGAGGTTGAACTTGGCTAGCTCTTCCTCGCGATCGTAATCCGTGTCGAATCCGGCGCGAATAGGAATGCCGGTAATGCGAATCTTTGCCTCGGGCACCTTGCGCGGACGCAGCGTTTCGGACATAAATTCGTTGGCAACACAGAATAGATCGGTGTCCTTGTGGGGCCACCAGCCCTCGACTTCGTAGTCGGTCGGTACGCAGATGACTGGATAATCGATACCCGTAATTATGCGGGCACCCACGGCAACATTGGCTGCTGTGATGTGCGTTGCGACCACGGCTATGGGCCTGCGGCTACGAATATATTCGTTGAAGGCGGGGAACATGATTCGCGACCATGCCGTGCCGCCACCCCAGAGAAGATGTCCCGTAAGTGTATATCTCCAGGTCAGGTCGTAAATGGGGCGCGTGGCTCCCGTAAAAGAAGCCGCGGTCTTATTACCGTCGAATTTAATACGTCCAAAATCAAGGATATCGAGCACTTCAATCTCAACATCCTCGGGGATGCCATTGGTGCCGCGGATGAGGTCGAAGGCCTGCGCTATCGCATTTGCGGCGGCCTTGTGGCCCGAGCCAACGGAGGCGTGCACGATGGTCACGAGAGGTTTTTGCTGAGCCAGGAGCGTGGTTTGCTCCGATTGAGGAGTGCTGTGCGTGAGCAGGGGAGCGTCGTCACTCGTCTGCGCCTGGTCCATCGATAACTCCCCTTCAGCTTTGTAATACGGTTTTATCATTGTAGTGCATGAGTGTCACGTTCACGTAAATTTGGGTACGAGCGCAAAGAACGACAACGTTTCGACGAAAGGACGCTTCATGACTACCGATAAGCCGATCGATGTTGCGATTATCGGTGGCGGCCCCGCGGGCTATGCTGCCGCCATTTATGCTGCGCGTGCCAACCTGACGACGACCGTGATTGAGCAGGGCATGTCGGGAGGGCAGATCGCCACAACCAATGAGGTCGAGAACTATCCGGGTTTCCCGCTCCTGAGTGGCGCCGAACTCGGCGAGCGTTTTCAGCAGCATGCAGAGGGCCTGGGAGCACAGGTTACATGGAGCATGGTTACGGGTATCGATTACGATGCCGATGCAGCGTTGTTTACGGTACATCACGATATGGGCGATACGCTGGCCTCGAGCGTTATCGCTTGCATGGGTGCCACGCCGCGTCCGGCAGGTTTCGCAGGCGAGGATACGTATCGCGGTCGTGGCGTTTCATATTGCGCAACATGTGACGGCATGTTCTTCCGCGGCAAACAGGTCTTTGTAATCGGTGGTGGCAATTCGGCATGCGAAGAGGCGCTGTTCCTGTCAGACATTGCCACCAGCGTGACCATCGTGCTGCGCCGCGACCAGTTTCGTGCGCCCGATGGTGTTGTTCAGAAAGTACTCGAAAAGGACAATATTACAGTTAGGTACCAAACTAGTATTGTGGAGCTCTCGGGCGAAGCAATGCCAACGACGATCACCTTTAAGGACAATGCATCCGGTGAGACTCATACCGAGTCATTTGAACCTGGCTCGTTTGGCATCTTTGTCTTTACGGGGATGCTGCCGCATACCGAGCTGGTTGAGCATCTAGTCGATCTGGCTCCTGACGGCGGCATTGTCACCGACGATTCGATGGCCACCCGTACGCCCGGCTTATTCGCAGCCGGCGATATCCGTTCCAAGCGTTTACGCCAGGTTGTGACCGCCGTTTCGGACGGAGCCATAGCAGCAACGAGCGCATACGCGTTTCTCCGTGAATAAGTACAATAATATATCTTATGTAAGGTTGCTATCTTTAAACAAAGTGGTTGGACGATGCATCAATGTGTTGTCCAACCACTTTTACTTGCCGGCTATGTGGTATGTAAAACTAGATAACCTAGAATACAATATAGAAAATGAACGGAGGACCTTTATGAACCACGTTAAACACGTTATTCCGATGTCCGATTCGTCGGTCAGCATTAAGCCTGAGGATATTCAGCCCACTGTGCTGCCCGATGCATTTATTCAGTCCGAAATCGTGCGCAAACTCAATACGTTGAGTCTGCCGCGCTATGACCAGTTGCCCAATGTGACGCTCTACCGCGACCAGGTTATTGAGTATGTTGCGCTGTGGATGGAGCCGCTGTCCATTTGCGTTGAGCACCCTGTCATTACGCCATCGATGATCAATAACTACGTGAAGGTCGGCTTGGTGCCTGCTCCGGTCAAAAAGCAATATGGCCGCGAGCAGATTGCCCGCCTGATCGCTATCTGCCTCTTTAAGCAGGTCTTACCTATTGCTGCGGTGCAGGCACTCTTTAACATTCAGCGTTTGAGCTACGATGCCCCGACGGCCTTCGATTATGTGGTCGATCAGCTCGAGGCATCGATTCGTTCGGCGTTTTCCGTCGAGCAGACGCCGGTTCCCGATACGGCGCATCAGGTAACGCGTGAGTCGCTGCTTGTGCGCAGTGCGGTTTCATCCTTCGTTTCGAAAGCGTACCTGATGAGCTATCTAAAGTTTAATGGGTTTAATAGCTAGCCGACGTATAAAACGGGCGGAACAAAGGGCTATCTGCCACTTTGTCCCGCCCGTATTTTTGCTTGGTTGGACGTTATTGGCCCGAAGCCACGCCCATGCCGTAGCCGATAATGAGCCCATGCATTTCGGCATAGTATGAATCTAGCCCGTTACAGGGCATGATGATAGTCTTGGAGCCTGGCCAGCGCTCCACAATTCGGCTGGCAAGTGCTTGGGCGCCTGCCTCATTCTCGACATGGTCGATAACGACCTCGCCGCCCGTAAAACCTTCGGCTTCCATGGTGTCGATGATCTTGTTGAGCATCTTCTTTTCGCCACGCGTGTGCCCGACGAGCTCGATTTTACCGGCCTCGCTCGCCGTGCCCAAAATGCGAATATTGAGCTTGTTGGCAATGACGCCGGCTGCCTTAGGAATGCGTCCTGCCTTTGCAAGGTTCTCGTAATTACACAGGCTAAAGAGAATCTTGCTGTTTTGCTCGAGACTGTCGAAGTAAGCGCAGGCGTCCTCAAAGGAAACGTCCGGGTTACTTGCAAGATAACGATCAAACAGCAAGAAGATCAGATCCATCTTGCCGCCTGCTGCCCGCGAATTGACCAGGTGAATCTGACGATTGGGCTCCTCGGCAAGTACCATATCGCGTGCCGTAGCGGCAGCGTTATAGCTTCCAGAGACACCCTCCGAGATTGGCATGCAGATCGTCTTGTCGGCGAGCTTAAAGAGCTCAGCCCACTCCCCCACGCTTGGGCAGGCGCTCGATGATGCGCTGGCTTCCGACTGAATGGCAACATTAAGCTCGTGAACATCGAGCAAAAGGTCGTCGACAAATTCGCGCTCCCCTACTCGAATTTTGAGAGGAGCGAATGCAAAGGTGGTACGGGGTGCAGTCGGTTGCCAATCGCGAAGATTGCAGCTCGAATCTGAGATAAGTGCCCAGCTCATTGAGGGTCCTTTCTAGTTGTTCCTCAACAATTATAGCTATCTTTTGGACAGATGCTGCGCATATCTAGTATTCAAAACTAGATTGTTGCTTACATGCAAAACGGGCGCTCGAGATAAAACAATGGACCTCGCTCCCCAAGGATACGAGGTCCATCTTTGCTTGCTGAGCTAAACCACTTAGTAGCGAACGAAAATATAATTGTTGTTCATGCCGGCGGCAACGGAGCTGATGATGACGCCCGTTTTGTAGTCGGAAGCATGGATCATCTGACCATTACCGATATAAATGCCGGTATGGTAGGAGTTAACCACAACATCGCCGGGTTGCGGATCGGACACACGGGTCCAACCCATGAAGTCGACCGTGGTGCCCAGACGGCAGTAGCGTCCCGTGAGGCAATAGCTTACAAAACCGGAGCAGTCAAAGCTGTTCGGTCCAATGCCGCCCCAAGAATACGCATAGCCGAGCTTGCTGTAGGCGCGCGAAACAACGGAGCCACCATCAACAGACTGACTCGGTGCTGAAGGCGTGGGAGCCGGAGCGGGCGTGGGGGCAGGCTGCGGTGCGGGAGCCGGCGTGTTGCCGCCCTGGTTGTTGTTATTGTTGGTCTGGCCGCCATTGTTGGTGTTCTCGGTCGTACCGGCGGTGTCGTTGCTCACCGTGGCCTTTTCGGCGGTGCTAGCATTAATGCCAGCCTGCAGCGCAGCGTTGGCCTCGGCCTCGGCAGCGAGCTCGGCCTGCAGCTGCGAATCCAGGGAGTTTACGACGTTCTGGGCTTCAGCCTGCTGGGCATTAAGCTCGTCGACCTTCTTTTGCGTGGTGGCGACGTTCTTCTCCTGCTCGGCCTGCTTATCGGTGAGCTGCTGCTTAAGCTCCTTGACCTCTTGAATGGTCTGAGCTTGCTTATCGGAAACTTTGCCGTAGTAGAACAGACGGTTGAGCATATCGCTCAGATCATCGACACCCGTCAAAACCTGAAGCAGGCTCAGACCGCCGGTTTTGTACTCGCCGGCGACATAGGTCGAGAGCTTGGCCTGACCATCGGCGATCTCCTGCTGCTTTTGCGTGATCTCGCCGGCAGTCTGATCGAGCGCCTGCGTCTGCGTGGCAAGCTCATCGTAAATCTGCTGGGTTTGGGTGCCGATCTGCTCGAGTTTCGTACGAGCAGCGGCAAGGTCGGATGCGGTATCGGCGTAGGCAGGAGCCGCGAGGCCCAAGCCCAAAACACAAGCGAGGGTTACCGTAGCAGCGCAGCGTGCCATGTTTTTGTGCGTGTTTGCTGTGCGCATGTAGCTTCCTTTCCAGTAACTAAGGGTAACGGCTAGCCTACCGTCACCAAGCTAAAGAGCTCCACATCGTCATCAGACGGCGTGAGCTTCTCGCGCGGGTTGAGAAACGCAAGCTCAAGTATACAACCGTAACCGATAAGCTTTGCGCCCATATCTCGCACCAGTTTACCTGTTGCCTCGACGGTTCCGCCCGTCGCGACCAAGTCGTCCAGAATCAACACGGTATCTTTAGAGCTGATAGCGTCGGCATGGATCTCAATTGAATCGGTGCCGTACTCGAGCTCGTAGCTCTGGCTTACGGTCTCGCGCGGCAGCTTGCCCGGTTTACGTGCGGGAACAAAGCCGGCGCCAAGGGCTACAGCCACCGGTACGCCAACCATAAAGCCGCGAGCCTCGGGACCCACGACCTTGGTGATCCCCATGCCGGCAAAGTGCTCGGCGAGGGCATCGGTCATGGCTTTGAGCGCCTCGGGATTGCCAAAGAGCGGCGTGATGTCTTTAAAGACGACTCCGGGCTCGGGATAGTCGGGGATGTCGACGATTTGAGATTCGAAGTCGTACATTGCATGACCTTTCAATGAGTTGCCGAAATATCAGCAGCGGTTATTTGCCCGCGGTGACGGTGCCGGAGTGCGAAGGGGCGACGACCTTGAGCGGCTTTACGAGAGAATCCTCGTGCGAAGCAGGCGCGGCAGTTTCTTCGTTTTTGGCCTTGGTGGACTCGGAGCGAGCGATTTCCTCATCGAGTGCATCGATGTCGGCGTCCTCGACCACGGCGTTGAGCGACTCAAAAACGCGGTTTTTGAGCAGCGCGGTGTGCACGCCCTCCGTCAGGTCGTGAAGCTTCTTAAACGCACGCTCGAGCTTGGCGTCGCGCTCGTCATCGGAGGTATCCATGCCGAGCATGCTCACGAGCACCTGCTCAAACATCGAGGACTCGCGGTTGGCGGAAGACACGTACTGACGCAGGTTGCGCGGCTCGATATGGAAGCGTGACAGCTCGGAGCAGTAACGGATGATCGGAAAATCGCGACCATCGACGAGCTCACGATTCTGCGGACTCTTGATGATGCGAATAAGGTCGTTCTCGGCGAGCGAGCGGATAAACGAAATCTCGACGCCCAACATATCGGGAATGGTCTCGATGGGATGCAGCTTTTGTTTAGTCTCCTTGGGCTCCGTCTTGAGCGGAACATCGGACAGTAAGCCCACCTCGTAGGCGAGCGTTGACAGGTCCGTAGCGTTTTCCAAGCGCTGCTTAATCACGTTGAGCGGCATGTAGCGGGTCTTCTGCAGGTGCAGAATGACCTCCAGGCGATCAACGTCCTCCTTGG
Organism: uncultured bacterium; assembly: GCA_905215065.1. Lineage (GTDB taxonomy): Bacteria > Actinomycetota > Coriobacteriia > Coriobacteriales > Coriobacteriaceae > Collinsella. The sequence continues at coordinate 169,496 of CAJMOF010000002.1, forward strand.
AGTACTGACGGTATCCCTTAGGCGTACGATGAGGGGTAATGAGCCCCTCATCCTCTAGAAATCTAATTTTTGAGTTCGAAAGATCGGGGTATGCGCCTCGAAGAAGGTTGACGACTTGGCCGATACTCAAATAGTTGCGTTCGGCCATGCCCTACTCACCGGTTTCGATGCGCTCCGGCGTGCTCTCGTGGTAGATGAGCGTAAACGTACCGATCTGGACGGATGAACCATCGTGCAGCGGGGCTGCATTGACGATGGCACCGTCGACCCAGGTGCCATTGAGCGAGCCCAAGTCCTCGATGCGAGCCTGGAGCCCCTCACGAATAATGCGCGCGTGGCTGCGCGAGACAGTCATGTCGTTGAGGAAGATGCCATTCGCGGGATCGCGGCCGATGGTGGTCACGTCGTCCTCGAGTTCAAAGGCGGCACCAGTCTGCGGACCCTTGACGATGGACAGAACGGGGGCGGTGATGCGCACGTTGGCCATGAGGTCGGGAACGGTGACGTCGCTTGAAGGCACGCGGAATACGCAGGTAGCGTCAGCAGTCTTATCATTCTGAGGCATATTGTTAACCATGTTGTCCATGACAACCCCTAACTTATCGCGGACGTGCCGCAAATAATGAACCGTACGTAATCATACCCCAACGAATCAGTCTTCGATTTCGGGGTTCAGAAAGTCGATGTCCTCGTCCTCGGGATGCGCGAGAGCCTGTTTAATGACCACTCCGCCCTTAATGGAATAGATGACAGCCGTGAGCATGGAGAAGATCACGCCGCCGTACACAAAGAAGATGCCGAGGGGCACCGAGCTTCCGTTGAGGCCCGGGAAGGCCGTAAGGGTTGAAGGTAAAAGATGCAGGCCGTCAATAACGGGGAACCCGAGCAGCATGAGCGAGAAGCCGGTCATGAGCAGTGCAGTGGCAATCTTTCCGGGAAAGACGACATCGATGGGGCGACGGTGATAATGACGAACGATAAGCGTGCCGATGCCCAGATAGATGTCGCGGCCAATAATGAGCACGCAGACCCAGATGGGCAGCTCTCCGCGGACCACCAGCCCAAGTACGCCGGTGAACAGCAGCGCACGGTCGCAGATGGGATCCATGACCTTGCCGAGCCACGAGACCGTCTTGGTCATGCGGGCGATCTGACCGTCCATCCAGTCGGTAGAGGCGGCAACGGCGTAGATAACGATGGCGATGACGCGGTTGTTATCCGTCACAAACAGGTACAGAAATACCAGGGTGAGGATCAGGCGCGTAAAGGTGATGAAATTGGAGATCGTAAAGATCTTATTCGACGGGTAATCGGAAGTGCCGATAAGCTCCTTTTTGATCTTCTTTTTGATGCCCACAGGACTCCCCCGCTGGTTAACGACAAAACTTTCGATACTATACCCGTTCCGGCGATGTCTATCCAGCGTAAGCATAGAGAGTCCAGACATATGGAGGATGCTACTGGGTTGTGCGGGATTCTGCATTTGTGTACATCAGCCTCCAAATATGACATTTTTCGGCATCTTTGATGGCTGATGTACACGTTTTGATTCGGTGATTACATCTATCGGGAAAGTTGTTGCCTTAAGCAAATTAATCATGATGTGCGGGTCGAGAAGGGTTGGCGCCAAAAGAGCCCAACGGCCGTTACGGCTTCGTTAGAAACGCGCCCCACCATGGATGGTGAACCCGAAAGGTAAGGCGCGCGGGCACGGCGACTCGGCCCGCGCGCCCGGAAGAGAAAGGATAAACCCATGGGTTACATGCTCGAGACGCGCGGGCTCACCAAGCGCTTCGGCCGCGGCGACCAGGCGCAGGACGCCGTGGCCGACGTGAGCCTTCATATCCGCGAGGGCGAGGTGTACGGGCTGCTCGGTCCCAACGGCGCCGGCAAGTCGACAACGCTCAAGATGATCTGCGGGATGCTGCGGCCGACGGCCGGGGAGATCCTCTTTGCCGGGCACGCCTGGCGCCGCGAGGACCTCTACGCAATCGGCAGCCTCATCGAGGAGGCGCCGCTCTACCCCAACCTCACCGCGCGCGAGAACCTGCGCGTGCGCACCACGCTGCTGGGCCTTCCCGAGAGCCGCATAGATGAGGTGCTCGCCGCCGTGGACCTCGCGGACACCGGGAAGAAGCGCACCGGGCGCTTCTCGATGGGCATGCGGCAGCGCCTGGGGCTCGCGCTGGCGCTGATCGCCCGGCCACGCCTGCTCGTGCTCGACGAGCCCACCAACGGCCTCGACCCCATCGGCATCGAGGAGCTGCGCGACCAGATCCGCGGCTTCGCGGCGGCGGGTACGACGGTGATCGTCTCGAGCCACATCCTCTCCGAGGTGCAGCAGATGGCGGACACCATCGGCATCATCTGCGGGGGGCGCCTCGCCTACGAGGATGCGCTTCGTCCCGGGCAGGACCTCGAGGAACTCTTCATGAGCTTCTGTCGGGAAGGGCGACGAGCGCGCGGGGAGGTGGCGGCATGACGGGTGAGAAAGGCGGCCTGCTCGCGGCCCTGCGCGCCGAGGCCCTGAAGTCGCGCCACGCGGCACCGGTTCGCCTGGCCGTGCTCATGGCGCTGCCGATGCCGCTGCTCGGCGCGATGCCCTACCGGGGCGTGCAGATCTTCAGCGCATGGAACTACTGGTACGCGCTCTTCCTGCCCGTGTGCCTCTCGCTCGTGGTGGCGTGCGTCGCGCGGGCTGATGCTCGCACGCGGATGCGGGGGCTTCTGGGCCTGGGCTTCCCGCTCGGGCGCGCCTGGTGGGCCAAGGCGCTCTGGTGCCTCGCGCTCTGCACGCTCTCGAACCTCGTGGTTTTCGGCATCTACCTCGCGGGATCGGCGTTCTCCTCGCAGGGCCTCACGGCCGCGGGCACGCTCACGATGCTCCTCTGCGCGCTCGTCAACACGGTGACCGCGGCGTGGATGATCCCCGCAGGGCTCTTCCTCACGGCGCGGCTCGGCATGCTCGCGGGCATCTTCTGCCCGCTCGCCGCGCAACTCGTAGGTGGGTTCGCCTGGTCGTTGGTGCCGCTACCGCAGCTCTTTCCGCCGTCGGCGAACATGGTCATCCCCACGAGCTTCATCCCCGTGCTGCCGAGCGGCGAGCCACTCGCGGCGGACATGGCGCTCGGCGGGGCGCTCGCGTCGGACGGCATGCTCACGCTGGCGGGCCTTGCGGTCTGCGCGCTCGCGTTCGCCGCGCTCACGGCGGCGGGCGCGGCCTGGTTCGCGCGCTCCGAGGAGAGGTGATGGCCATGACACGACTCTCCGACCCGATGCCGCGCATGACTCTCTCGCGGGCCCTGCTCTCCGAGGCCCTGCGCCTGGCGCGCTCCCCGCTCACGGCGGTGCATCTCGTCTGCGGCCTGGCAGCCGGTCTTGCCTGCGGCGAGTACTTCTCCGTAACCCGATGGGACCCGGCGCTGGGCGCGGACGCCTACGCCCAGTTTCTCGGCGCTCTCATGCCGCTCATGTCCGCCATCGTCTGCGGGCTCGCTGTGGACGAGGAGCGCGCTGCCGGGCGCCTCGCCAACCTCACGGCGGTCCCCTCGCGCGGGCGCGCCGTCGCGGTGAAGCTGCTCGCCCTTGCGGCGCTCGGCGCGGGCGCGCTGGCCGTGGCGCTCGGCGTGTTCGGGGCCGTGCTCGCCGTCGCCGGCCGCCTGCCGCTCGGGTCCGCTCCGCTTGCGGCCGCCTGGGCGGGCATCGTGCTGGGCAGCCTGCCCCTCTACGCGCTGGGGCTCGGCGTGGCCCTGCACCTCGGCCGCAACGCCGTCATCGGCGCCGGCGCGGCGGGGATGCTCCTCGCGTTCTTCTCAGTGGGCGGACTTGCGCACGGCCTCATGACTGGTGAGCTCACCGGTGCCCTGGCGACGCCCCTGAGCTGGGTGCCGCTCGCCTGGCCCGCGCGCCTAGGTTCGCTCGGGGTGGAGGCCTTCATCGACGCCGCACGCGCGGCGGGCCCACTCCTCACGACTGCGCTCGCTGGCCTCGTGCTCACCCTGGCAGCCGACGCCGTCCTTCTCGCCTGGTTCTGCCGCTTCGAGGGCGGGAGGGCAGATGCGTAGGAGGCCGCTCGCCGCCATGCTCGCCCTCCTCTCCGCAGCGCTCCTTCTGGGCGGGAATGCCCTGCTCGACGCCGGCTGGGGGTCGGCGCTGCGCTCGATCGCCGACCGCGTGCTGCCCAACCCTGAGATCGCAATGTGGGCGCCCGCGCCCGAGTCCGGCAGTCACGCGAGCTCCTACGCCGACGCCACCGGGGCGGGGGCAAACTACGTCTACCTGGTGGACGCGGCGGACGACAGAGGCAATGTCCGAGAGCTCCAGCTCATCATCTTCGGGCGGGAGTCGGACGGCGAGGGCTGGCTCGAGATCGAGGCGCACGGCGGCTCGGGCGTGCGCTACCGCGTGTGCGACGCGGCCGAGGCGCCCGCGGCTGCGCGCAGGGTTCTGGACCGCTGAGTGCGGCGCTAGTACAATTCCGACGAGAGTTTCAGGAGGCCTAACATGGCGAGGATACTGGCAGTGGATGATGAACGGGCGATCCTCGACGCGCTCGCGCGCGTCCTCGGCCGCGACGGCCATGAGGTCGTCAGGGCGGCGGACCCGACGGCGGTCCCGGGGATGGACCTCTCGCGCTTCGACCTCGTGCTCTGCGACGTCATGATGCCGGGGCTCGACGGCTTCGAGCTCGTGCGGCAGATCCGCCCGGACTTCGACGGCCCCATCGTCTTCCTGACCGCGCGCGTGGCCGAGGAGGATGCCGTGGCCGCCTACGGCCTGGGCGCCGACGACTACGTCCGCAAGCCCTTCGGGGCCGCGGAGCTGCGCGCCAAGGTTGCGGCCCATCTACGCCGTGAGCGCCGGCCGCGCTCGCACGCCCTCTCCTTCGGGGAGGTGCGGATCGACCTCGGGGCGCGCGGCCTCGCCGTGGGCGACAAGGCCGTGCCGCTCACGCCCACCGAGTACGCCATCTGCGAGTACCTCGCCCGCCACCCCGGGCAGGTCATGAGCCGCGCGCAGATACGCGTGGCGGTGCTCGGCTGGGAGAGCGACGCCGACGACGCGGCCATATCCATGCAGGTCAGCCGCGCCCGGAGGAAACTCTCCGAGGCCGGCGCCGATCCGATCGCGACCGTCTGGGGGATGGGGTACAAGTGGCAGCTCTGAGGATCGGGGCGCGAGGTCGCGGGGGCATGCCGCTCTCCTTCGTCATCGCGCGCTACTTCGCCTACGCGTTCGCGGCGGTCGCCACGGCGTGGCTCGCCTCGTTCATGGTGCTCTCCGCGGCGATCAACGCGGGCCTCGTCTACGAGGCAAGCTGGGGGCCGGCCAATGCGCGCGAGGTCGCGGGGGGCCTGGCACGCGACGGCGTCTGTGGGCAGCAGGACGTGCCGACGGCGTACCGCTACCTCATCCTGAACAAGGACGGATACGTGCTGATGACAGACCTCGAGGGCACGCGGCTCGAGGACGCGACGGAAATGGCCCGTACGGCACTCGCCGCGGATCCGGGCACAGTGGAGATCGAGGGCGGTGGTTCGGGCCTCACCTACGCCGCGTTCCCGCTCAAGGGCGGCGGGGCCTGCGCACTCGTCAGCGAGTACCTGCCGCAGTGGGTCTCGCGCGACCTCGCCGGCCTGCTTCCCAACCCGCAGAACCTCATGCTCGTCGGCGCCGCTGTGGGAAGCGCGCTCGCGCTTGCGCTCGTGGCGCGCCGTGCGAGCCGCGTGATCTCGCGCAAGATGGCGCCGCTCGCGGAGGCGGCGGGGCGCGTCGGCGCGGGGGAGCTCGACTTCGCGGTCGGCAGCACCAACGTGCGTGAGGTGAACGACGTCCTCGCCGCGATGGACGCCATGCGGGCCTCCCTCGCCGAGTCGCTCGAGGCCCGCTGGGCCGCGGAGCGGGGGCAGCGCGAGCAGATGGCGTCGCTCGCCCACGACCTCAAGACGCCGCTCACCGTGCTGCGCGCCAACGCCGACTTCGTGGCGGAGGAGCTGGAAGACGAGAATGACAGCGACCTCTCGGCCGCCGCGCGCGACATAGCCGGCGGTGTCGAAAGGCTCGACGGCTACGTGCGCCTGCTCATCGAGGCCTCGCGCGGGTCCGGCGGGGCGGAGAGGGCCCCCATGCGGCCGGCCGAGCTCTGCGAACAGGTCCTCGCCGAGGCCGCCCAGATCGCCCGGGCGCGAGGCGTGACGCTCGACGCGGCCACGGGCCCCGCTGTCGCGGGCGCGCCCGAGGCCCCGCTCGACCGAACCGCCCTGGCGCGAGCCGCCGCGAACCTCGTGGCCAACGCCGCCGAGCACGCGCACTCGCGCGTGGCGGTCTCCTGCGACGTCGCGGGCGGACACCTCGTCATCGAGGTGGCCGACGACGGACCGGGCTTTTCTCCCGCCGCCCTCGAACGCGGCTGCGAGCGCCTCTTCACAGACGACTCGTCCCGCTCCTCGCGCGACGGAGGCCGCCACTACGGGCTCGGCCTCCACGTCGCCTCCGAGGCCGCGAGCGCCCACGGGGGCTCCGTCTCGCTCGCCAACAGCCCCTCGGGCGGCGCGGTGGTCACCATCGCGGTCTCCCTGTGCGGGATCTGACGAATCAGGCCCTCACACTGGCATGCCTCGCAACCAAACGCCTCCCGGATAATTCATGAGGCCGTACTCGTATTCGAGCCTGTATATCTCCGCGGCGAGGGCCTCCGTCATGTAGAAGGTTTTCGTGCGGCCCGTCGACTTCGCCAGGTGGTTGTACCTGTTCGAGAGGTCCTCGGGGATTCTCAGGACTGCGGTGGCGGTTGCCATGATGCACCTCCCGGTTAGATGCAATACGTGTATTACATTCTGTCACATCACCCGCACCGGCGTACGGCCGCATCTGCTCTTTTACCTTACATTATGTCAACCGGCCCATGGTCGGCTTATTCAGCCGGATTAAATCAAGCATTAAATCAATCCAGACCTATAAGGGGCGGTGGAAATCCATTGAGGAATGAGGGCGCCGTCCCTAGGTCGGCTCCTCGATGGCCGCGGCTGAATTTCCCTGCCATCGTCTGCGTGGGTTCCGGCACGGGGTTCTGGCACTGCTCGAGTGGGGCACAAGGCTCGGCTGTCGGTCGTGCCGGACGGCATACGTTTTGAGACCGGCAAGCTGTTGCCGGCTCGAGGACAGCGGCCCGGTGCACCGGGCCGATCGATAGAGGACTCTGGTTCACAGCGCAGTTTCTTGGGGCTCGCATATATAGGAAGACTTGATCGGCAATCGATTTTAATGAAGCCGACAGCGCATGTCAGAGCTTTCAACAAACCGCTGGTAAATCCGTGTACCAAAAATTGGTACACGGATTTACCTGCGATGTTCATGCTTGGTCAAAAGCCCATCAAGCGATATATTCATTATTTTAATGCGCGCGCCTGAGCTTTTGGCTGAAGTGGCAGTCCGACCGCCGGCAGGCGGCCACGCTATGTCCAAAGGCCACGCCTACTCCCAGTGCCCGGCTACGTCGACGACCCAGTGCTGCCCGTCGAGTTCCTGCCGCAGGGCTACATCAGGGACGTCTTATTGGGGGACGACCACATGGAACCCCGGGAGATCAAGCTGTACGGCTGATCCATCCGTCAACAACATGTCAAAGCCCCAAACCCAACAGGATCGCGAACGAGGGGATGAATTGACCGCCCGGGTATTTGCGCCCGGGCGGTCAATTTTATCAACCATGGGTGCGATTCTGTGAGGCCATTTTTCTGGCATCCGCCGTTTGCTCCGGTCTCAACGCACCCATCGACCGTTCAGTTATCTTTGCGAACGCGACCACGTGCGCATTTGTCGAACAATCAAATGTCCGACAATGTCTGACGGAGCTGTCAGACATTCACGCACGAACAGGTGAGCTTCGCGAGCGATTGTAGGCAACTAGTAGCCCCAGCTGCGTCTTTAGCGCAGGTTCGACGTCTGACATCTTGAATGTCTGACGTCGAACGAAGCTGGTTGATAACAAGCAGGTGGAATAAACATGGTGCCCGACACCTCTCGCGCAATCGGCGCGCGGCAAGGGTCTGGCCCATCTCATATGTTGCCAACGCTAACGGTGAACCTGAGCGCCCGGGCACATTCTTTGTTGGCTGAATCCGGCATAGCAACTAGCGGAAGGCATCATCGAAGGAGTGTGCTGGAAAGCACCCGTCTCCTTAACTGTTAGAAATGCAAGTTAATAATCTATGTGGTCAATATAATACCGTTGAACCAGCGTATCGATACCGCTCAGCCATTCGCCTCGCCCCCGTCGCACGTATCTTCATCCGGTCTGTTACTTTTAATCTAACGATTCTTTGAGGAACGTAGGTGCTTCCAAATGTACTGTCGACTTCTTCTCAAACTGATCCTAAGAGACAGGGCCGCATGGATTTGTACGCTCGTTCTCGCTGCAGCCTTTTCCGTCCCCATTGCGTTCAATTCACCCATCTACGGGCCC
>CAJMOF010000003.1 GCA_905215065.1 uncultured bacterium
ATGAAGTAGTCCTTATGGCCGATGAGGGACCGTAGGTCGAGATAGGGCTGCGAGGTCGGCTCGCGCAGCATGAAGTCGATGTATCGCGCATAGTATGCCCATCGCTGCTCGAGGCTGGGGTAGAGGTGGTAGAAGCCGTCGAAAAGGCTCTTGAAGCCAAAGGCTTGCTGCCAGTCCGTCATTCCGGCGCGCGCCATGCCTGCGCGGTTGTAATGGTTGAACCCGGCGGCGCTTGACATGCCCGAGCCGATGCCGACGATGATGGCGTCGGCATCGTCGATAAGGCTTCGAAGCCTATACGCTTCCCTCTCTAGAGACGGCATTGGGCAATCTCCTCGAAAGCCGGGGCCATATCGCCGTCAACGAGAATCGTCTCGCACGATGCATCGGGCGCCATAGCCTGGCTGTAGTTGAACACGATGTAGGTGGCGTGCTCGCAAACGTTCGCGATCTGGGCGAGCATGTGCTTTATGATGCCGTTGCGCAGTCCCACGCCAAGTTCGAGGATGGCGACCCTGCCGTTGCGATGGGCTTGCACAAGGCGCTCGAGCTCCTCGAGCTGGGCCGTGGCGAGGGCGTCTGGATGGGCGAGACGCCGCTCGTCGATCGACGTGCGTATGCCCCCCTCCGTCTCGAGCACGCGGTTCTCGTCGAACCCGGCGCGCGCGAAGTGCCCGTCGATGTTGCATGTGACCACGAAGGTGTCGGCGTGCTCCGTAAGACGCCGCAGCCCGTTCATGAGCGAGCCGGGCTCATATTCGAGATACTCCTTTTGATGGAACCGCTCGGCCCATCGGCGTCGCACGCTGGCATCCGGGGAAGCGAGCCCCTGCAGTATGCAGCCGATGCCGTCTGCCTGGGCGAGGTCCCCGTACGCCTCTTGGAAATGAGCATCGGCGCAGAAAAGGTTGAGCCCCTCCGCCATGTCGAGTCCGTTGCTAGCGCCGATGATGACAAGATCCGCTTCGGCTAGCGCCCTGCCTATGCGAACTGCTTTCGCCGTCTCCATGCGCTACCTCCCCAGCGTCTTGCGCACGTCGGCAAGCACGTCGGCGATGTCGGCGCGAACGGCGAGCCCCCGATCCTCGATCGCGCGGGGGAGAAACTGCGTCTTGTTGTTTACGGCGATGTAGCTGGCCTGCGGTAACTGCGCCGTGAGGGCCCAGAACGGCTCCTGGATAAACGCGGGCGTCATGCGGCCCACACCCAGCTCGAGGAAGAGGATCCTCTGCCGTGCGTGCGCGTCGAGCCATTCGGACACCTTGCGGTACTGCTCCTCGTAGAGTTCGCCCTGCAGGAAGTTGCCGTAGCCGCGAACCCAGGGGAACGCCTCTGCCCCGCAGTGCGGGCAGCGCGGCACGAGCTCTGTCGGAACCTCAAGGCCGTCTCCCATGGCCTCTACCATGTTGGAGACCGGCTCGACCGCATCCCACACCGCGTCGGTGCAACAGCGGGAGCACTGAAAGAAGCGGTGGTCGCCTTGGATCTCTGCCACTTTCTCCCAGGGATAGAGCTTCACAAACTGCGTGTCCTGGTTGGTGGTGAGCACGAAGAAATCCTTCTCGGCGAGAATGGCGTCGAGGTCCCTGTAGGGCTTGCGCAGCGGGGCGTTGAGCGTGGTGTCGAGGAAGGTGGCGAGGTATCCCCAGCGCGCCTCGGCGGTGGGCCAGCGGTAGAACGACCCCTCGAAAGCGCCCTTGAAACCGTAGCGCTCGGCGAATTTGCCGAAATGCTTGCGATAGGTCGCGTTGTCCTCGTAGTAGAAGTCGCCGCCGCCCGCCGCGGAGAGCCCGGAGGCCCCGCCCACCAGCACGCAATCGGCTTCTTCGATCATACGGGCGAAGTCCTCGATTTGCTGGTCGTAGGGCTCGGGCTCGCGGTCACTCAGCTCATAGGGCGTGCTGCCGCTGCGGTAGGCGGCATGAAGGGAAAACGATCGGTTGGTGAGCTCGATAACGAGCTGCTCGTACAGGGTCACTGGATACCTTCTTTCAGCTATTATAAACAGGTGTCTATAAAAAGTATCCATGTCGATTTGCTTAAGAGCAATGAACAGCTTCGGCCTGCTGTCGATAAACGAGCGTTTGCCGGGCATTGTCGAGCGTTGCAATTGGAGGGGTAATGGAAGCGGGGAAGATCGATCGTCGCCGACGCTATACACTCTCGGTCATACGGGAGGCGTTCTTCGCGCTGCTGGCCGAGGTCGGCTTCGCGAAGATGACGGTAGCGGATATCTGCCGCCGCGCCGATATCAACCGTGGCACGTTCTATCTGCACTACGAGGACAAGTTCGCCCTGCTCGACGCGCTTATCGACGAGGCCTTGGCGGCGGTGCCGCCGCTCGAGGGAACGGAGGCGGGTGCCCTCTGCCAGCGTCCGCCGGCAAACGATGACTATTATCTGCTCTACTCGGATGACGACGCGTACGCCCGGGTGGCACAGCGCGTCGTCGAGCGCGGCGCCGAGCAGATGGTTCCCTCGATCATGGAGGAGACTGGGCTTTCGCGCGAGGACGCCTATCTGCTCTTCGTCCACAACGTCCAGGGAAATCTCGCGGTCAACCGCCTGCTCGGTTGGAGGCGAGGGCCCGAGTTTGCTCACGCTCAGGAGCTGCTCAGCGCCTATTCCGAAGGGGGCATGCGGGCGGTATCGGCTCGTCACGATCCTCGTAGCTCGTCTTGACCGCATGTCATTTCAGGTAGGTGGCGTTGCTATGGGCCCTCTTTGATTTTCGACGTTGTATAAGGCAATCGCAATCGTCTTGAGCTTCTTTAGGGAACTTGAACAAGAGATATGGCCTGCTGGCGATTGATTAACACCATTCGTTTTGGTTACAAGAAAGCATGCTGCGCGCCTGCAGCATGAGGGAGAGGGAATCCTATGAATATCGTTGTATTGAGCGGCAGCCCGCGTAAGGGCGCTAATACCGATACCATGGTCGAGGCGTTTGCCGAGACCGCGCGTGAGGGCGGCCATACGGTCGAGGTCATCCGCGTTGCCAGCAAGAAGATCGCCGGCTGCTTGGGATGCCAGTACTGCTTCGCCCATGAGGGCGTCTGCGTGCAGAAGGATGACATGGCCAACGTGATTGAGTCGCTGAAAGACACCGACATGGTTGTCTTCGCTTCGCCTATCTACTGGTTTGATATCACTGCGCAGGAAAAGACCGCCATCGACCGCCTGTACGCCTTCGGTGCCACGGGATTCCCGTTCACCAAGACGGCCCTTTTACTCGATAGCCACAGCGAGGGTGTCTATGATGCGGCGATCGCTATGTACAAGTCAACCTGCGCGTACTGCAAGTGGGAGGACCAGGGCATTGTCACCATCAGCGGTATGACCGAGCGCGACAGCATGGCATCCTCGCCCAAGTTGAAAGAGGTGCGAGAGCTCGCTCGCAAGCTTGCCTAAGGACAAGAAGAACGCATGGCAATCAGCGTTGGTGGAAATGCTTGCTGTCCTTACCGAGAGATAGGGGCGAATTCCCTCAAGTGCCGTATAGAACAATTTTTAAACGCAGAAAAATAACTGAAAACAAATTAATCCGCGTTAAAATATTGTCAAATAGAAGTTCATGAGGGAAGGTTACGTATGCGTCGCAAGGCAGACGAGCTCCTTAGGGAATGGCGAGACAGAGCTGATAGAAAACCTTTGCTGGTCAAAGGCGTGCGCCAGTGTGGCAAGACCTATTTGCTCAGAACGTACGCCCAGGATCTTTTCGAATCGGTTGTCTACGTTAATCTTGAGAACGACCGGTCGGCGCGAGCGGATTTTTCGGGCGGTCTTGACCCTCATTCGATCGTACGTGCGATCGAGGCTCGTACGGGACAGCGTATCGTGCCTGGCAAAACCTTACTGTTCATTGACGAGATCCAGGCATGCGAGGAAGCGCTCACTTCCCTTAAATACTTTTGCGAAGATGCTCCCGAGTATTACGTTGCGGCTGCCGGGTCGCTTCTTGGGGTTGCCATTAACCATCAGTCGTATTCGTTCCCCGTCGGAAAGACCGACTTGATTGAGATGGCTCCACTCGATTTCGAGGAGTTTCTCTGGGCGATGGGGCACGATCAGCTGGTCGACGAGATACGCTCATCATTCGAGATAATGGGTCCTCTTGCGCCAAGCCTTCATGAAAAGGCGCTTGGGCTCTATCGACAGTATCTTGTTGTTGGCGGAATGCCCGAGGCGGTCCAAACGTACATCGATGATCAGTCAATCATTGATGTGGCCGAAAAGCATCGGATTATTCTCGACGGATATTCCGCCGACACCAATAAATATGCTGATGAACGCTTGAGTGCAAAGACGCGTGCGTGCTTCGATTCCATTCCACAGCAGCTTGCCAAAGAGAATCGTAAATTTCAATACAAGGTAGTGCGAGCGGGGGGCAATGCGTCTCTCTTTGGAGATGCTCTCGATTGGCTTGTATTGTCGGGTACGGTGGCGCGCTGCAGCCTAGTCGGGCAGATCGAAAGCCCCTTAGAGGCCTTCGTTAACCCTTCTGCTTTTAAAATCTATCAGGCGGATACAGGGCTGCTGGTCTCCAAGGCCGGTGCTCAACGCGCCGATATTCTTGCCGGTATCGGCGGCACATTCATGGGTGCACTTACCGAAAACTACGTTGCCCAACAGCTTTCAGCCATGGGTTATCCACTGCATTATTGGGCGCGAGATAATCGTGCGGAAATCGACTTTGTAGTAGAGAAGCAGGGATGCTTGTCTGCGATTGAAGTCAAGGCGGGGGAGAACACAAGATCTCGAAGTCTGTCCTCACTTAAAAAGACCCATCCGGGCGTGCGCCTTATCAGGCTATCGACTAAGCCCTTTGGAATGAATGATGGGCTTATGTCTGTTCCGCTTTATGCGGCATTTTGTCTATAGGGATGATGCTGGTGTAATGCATGGGGCCCGGGGCGCAGCGTTTACTGCGCTCCGGGCCCCGCTGCTTTGTAAAACCATGACGGTTTAGTCGCCGTTGTTTTAGTCAAACAAACTCGGCATGTCATTTTCCTTCATGAGGGCGCCGGCGGAGGGCAGGCTCTGCGCGGTGAACTTCTCGGCCGAGACGCCGGCGCCAAGGATTTCCTCGGTCGTGCCGACGGTGGTGACCGAGCGGCCCTTCTTGGCCGTAAAGGCCTGGACGCCCTGCGTGTTGGTGGTCGTCTTGGTCTTGAGCAGCGACGTGTTGAAGTTCATCAGGCGGTAGTCGCTCGAGACCAGCGCGAGGTCGCGGTCCTCCTTGAGCACCTGCGCATACAGCAGCTTGCTGCCGCCGTAGATGGCGTTCTTAAGGCGCTTGCGGTTGGTCTTGGTAGCGTATCCAGAAAGCGCGACACGCACCACGCGGCCGTTCTCAAAGACGAACAGCACGTCGGCCTTGTAGTCCTCGGGGTCGATGACCCAGATGACGCTCTCGTCGGGTTCCATCTCAAGATCGGTCGGAAGGTACGAGCCCAGCTGGGCCGACTTGGTGTCCTCAAACGCCGTGACCTTGCACTTGTACACCTGGCTCTTGTTGGTAAAGACCAGCAGCTCGTGGGTGTTGGAGGACGGGAACTCGATAAAGGGTTTGTCGCCGTCCTTGTACTTGAGCGTGGTCGCCTTCTTGAGCACGCGGTCCGTCATCTTCTTTAGGTAGCCATCGCGCGAGAGCATGATGGTGACCGGGTACTCCTCGACCTCGGGCTCCAAGCTTACCTCGATAACCTCATGGGGCTCGATCCTGCCCGTGCGGCGCGGCATCACGTACTTCTTGTTGACCGCTGCTAGCTCGTCGCTGATGACCTTCTTGATGTTCTCCTCGCTGGAGAGGATCTCCTCAAGCTCGGCAATCTCGCCCTCGAGCTTGGCGATGTCCTTGGTGCGGTTGAGGATGTACTCCTCGTTGATGTTGCGGAGCTTAAGCTCGGCGACAAACTCGGCCTGGGTCTCGTCGATGTCGAAACCCTTCATAAGGTTGGGTACAACCTCTGCCTCGAGCTTAGTGCCGCGGATGATGGCGATGGCCTTGTCGATGTCGAGCAGAATTGCCTCAAGGCCGTGCAGCAGGTGCAGGCGCTCGGACTTTTTGCCCAGGTCAAAGTTAATGCGGCGACGCGTGGACGCAATACGCCACTTGACCCACTCGTGCAGAATCTGGCGCACGCCCATAACACGGGGATAGCCGTCGACGAGCACGTTGAAGTTGCACGAGAACGAATCCTGCAGCGTGGTCGAGCGATAGAGCTTGGCCATGAGCTTGTCGGGGTCGACGCCGCGCTTAAGGTCGATGGCGATGCGCAGACCCGAAAGGTCGGTCTCGTCGCGGATGTCGGCGATCTCCTTGACCTTGCCCTCCTTGGAGAGCTTGACGATGCGTTCGATGATGACATCGGTCTTGGTGGTGTAGGGGATCTCGTACACCTCGATGATGCGCTCTTCGGGAATCCAGCGCCAGCGGGAGCGAATCTGGAAGCTGCCAAGACCGGTCTCGATGATCTTCTCCATCTCCTCGCGGCGGTAGATAATCTCGCCGCCGGTCGAGAAATCGGGCATGGGCATGTACTCGAGCAGGTCGCAGTCGGGGTCCTTCAGGTAGTGCATCGTGGCGGTGCAGACCTCGTTGAGGTTGAAGCCGCAGATATCGGACGCCATAGCGACGCCGATGCCCTTGTTGGCCGAGACGAGGATGTTGGGGAACGTGGTGGGCAGCAGACGCGGCTCCTTCATGGCACCGTCGTAGCTGTCAACGAAGTCGACCGGGTCCTTGTCGATGTCTTTGAAGATCTCGGCGCTGATGGGGGAGAGCTTGGCCTCGGTATAACGCGAGGCGGCGTAGCTCAGGTCGCCCGAATAGTACTTGCCAAAGTTGCCCTTCGACTCCACGAAAGGAGCAAGCAGCGCCTCGTTGCCCGTGGCCAGGCGCACCATCGTCTCGTAGATGGCGGCGTCGCCGTGTGGGTTGAGCTTCATGGTCTGGCCCACGATGTTGGCGCTCTTTTGGCGCTCGCCCTTGAGCAGGCCCATCTTGTACATAGTGTAGAGCAGCTTGCGGTGCGAGGGCTTAAAGCCGTCGATCTCGGGGAATGCACGCGAGACGTTGACGCTCATAGCGTAGGGCATGTAGTTGACCTCGAGCGTCTGCGTAATCGGCTGGTCGGTGACCTCGGAGTGCAGGCCGATGACGTTCTCGGCGTTGACCTGCTTTTTCTTGGGCTGGTTCTTCGTCTTCTTCTTTGCCACGATTTCCTCTTGAACTTCTTATGGGCCGTCGTTATCGATTTGCTGCTACTGCAGGTCCAGCTGGTCCAGGTATTCCTTGCCGTGCTCGGAGATGTGACGCTTGCGGCCCGTCTCGTCGTTGCCCAGCAACAGGTTGAACATGGTCTCCATCTTGGTGACGTCCTCGGGTTCTACCTTGATCAGGCGGCGCGTCTCGGGGTTCATGGTGGTGAGCCACATCATGTCCGGATCGTTCTCACCAAGACCCTTGGAGCGGTTGATCGAGCACTTCTGGTCGCCAATCTCCTTGAGGATGCCGTTCTTCTCGAGCTCGGTGTAGGCAAAGTAGGTCTTCTCTTTGCAGTTGATCTCGTAGAGCGGCGACTCGGCGATATACACGTAGCCCTCGTCGATAAGCGTGGGCACCAGGCGATAGAGCATGGTGAGCACAAGCGTGCGGATGTGATAACCGTCGACGTCGGCGTCCGTACAGATGATGACCTTGTTCCAGTTGAGGTTGTCCAGGTCAAAGGCGCCAAGGTTCTTGATGCGCTTGTCCTTGATCTCCACACCGCAGCCCAGCACGCGCATGAGGTCCATGATGATGTCGGACTTAAAGATGCGCGGGTAGTCCTCTTTCAGACAGTTGAGGATCTTGCCTCGGACGGGCATAACACCCTGGAACTCGGCATCGCGCGAGGTGCGGATGGCGCCTGCTGCCGAGTCGCCCTCTACGATGTAGATCTCGCGACGGCTCTTGTCCTTGGAGCGGCAGTCGATGAACTTCTGCACGCGGTTGG
This sequence comes from uncultured bacterium, assembly GCA_905215065.1. Taxonomy (GTDB): domain Bacteria; phylum Actinomycetota; class Coriobacteriia; order Coriobacteriales; family Coriobacteriaceae; genus Collinsella. Next base: position 8,001 of record CAJMOF010000003.1, read on the forward strand.
CCATGTCGGTCTTCTGCTGCAGATTGGTCTTGATGCTCTGGCGCGTCTTCTCGGCGTTCTCGCGCGAGCGCTTGTTGATGAGCACCTGCTCCATGATCTTGTTGGCGGCGTCTTTGTTCTCGATCAGATAGGTCGAGAGGCGCTCCTTAAAGAATGCCGTCATCGCCTGCTGGATAAAGCGGTTATTGATGGCCTTCTTAGTCTGGTTTTCGTAGGACGTCTGGGTGGAGAAGCAGTTGGTCACCAGCACCAGACAGTCCTGGACGTCCTGCCACTTAATGCCGCTCTCGTTTTTGTTGTACTTGCCCTGTTGCTTGATGTAGGCATCGATGGCGCTGGTCAGAGCACTACGGGCGGCCTTTTCGGGCGAACCGCCGTTCTCGAGCCATGACGAGTTGTGGTAGTACTCCTGCATCATGAAGGTGCGCGAGAAGCACATGCACGCGGTGATCTTGACGTTGTAATCGGGCAGGTCCTCGCGGTCGCGACCGCGACGGTCAGCCTCGATAAAGAAGGGCTCGGTAAGGTAGTCGGTACCGACCTTCTCGAGCACGTAGTCCTCGATGCCCTTGGGATAGCAAAAATCCTCTTCGGAAAACTCGCCATCGTCGCCCTCAATGCGCAGGCGGAAGGTCACGTTGGCGTTGACCACGGCCTGGCGGCGCATGGTCTCGCGATACCAGTCGTGGGGAATGCTGATCGAGGTAAAGACCTCAAGATCGGGGCGCCACTTGATGGTGGTGCCGGTGCGGTCCTCGTCGCTGGGCTCGATCTCAAGCGCTTTCTTTTTGGCGCCAACGACCTTGCCTTTCTTAAAGTGCAGGGAGTACTTGTTGCCGTCGCGCCAAACCGTGACGTCCATGTACTCGGATGCGTACTGGGTCGCGCACGAGCCCAGGCCGTTGGTACCGAGCGAGAAGTCGTAGTCGCCGCCCTGGTTGTTGTTGTATTTGCCACCTGCGTAGAGCTCGCAAAAGACGAGCTCCCAGTTAAAGCGCTTCTCGGAGGGGTTCCAGTCGAGCGGGCAGCCGCGGCCGTTGTCCTCTACCTGAATGGAACCATCGCGAAAGGCGGTAAGGGTGATGAGCTTGCCGTAGCCCTGGCGCGCCTCGTCAACGGCGTTGGACAGGATCTCGAAGGCGGCATGCGCGCAGCCGTCGAGTCCGTCCGAGCCAAAGATAACGGCGGGGCGCAGGCGTACGCGCTCCTCGTCCTTGAGCTGACGAATACTGTCGTTACCATAGTTTGCGGTGTTTTTTGCCATGCTCGCTCTCTCGATGCTCCTTTGCTGCGTTGTAGTCATATAGATAGTCAAGGTAGCATAGCCCAGGCCTCGGACGATTCCAACTAACACGAATTCCATCGAACGCGCGTTCGGAGTCGGTGACCTTTAGCTTCTGCGGTCATTCCCTGCGCGGCGTGGTGCTCGTGTTAAAACCGTGGCTTATCGGCTGGTAGAATTGCCGCATCAAGACTGCATGTTGTTTGAGGGGGCGCAATGACTGAGAAAGAGAAGATGGAGCGCGGGGAGTGGCATGATGCCAACTTTGACGAGGAGCTCCTGGCGCAACGCGCAAAGGCGGAGGCGCTCTGCTATGACTTTAATATGGCAAAACCCGGAAGCGACGCGCAGCTTGACGCTTTGAAATCCTTGCTCGATACCGATCTTCCGCAAGGGCTGACGGTCCTTTCGCCTGCCTACTTTGACTACGGGAGCAAGACGAGCTTTGGTGAGGGCTGCTTTGTAAACCATGGCTGCTACTTTATGGACGGCGGCTCTATCACCTTTGGTGGCAACGTGTTTATCGGGCCGTTTTGCGGCTTCTACACCGCTTCGCACCCCCTAAAGGCAAAGGACCGCAACTTGGGTCTCGAGAAGGCTCTGCCTATTGTTGTAGGCGATAACTGCTGGTTTGGCGCGAACGTATCCGTGTTGCAGGGGGTTACCATCGGCAGCGGTTGCGTAATTGCCGCGGGCAGCGTCGTGACGGAAGACCTTCCGGACAACGTGGTGGCGGCAGGCGTTCCCGCGGTCGTCAAGAAGATCATCGAACAATAACGGAGCTATTAAACGATGGGGCACGCATGGTTCCGGCAAATCCGGTTATTGGCGTGCGCGTTGGCCATGCTGATAAGTTCCACTTACTCGGGTCCTTCCGACTCGGTTTTGTCCGAGTAAGATTGAATAGCGAATCGAAATTGTTATGTCCACATGGCGATGGCGGACATGGTTTCCATAATGACAGATATAGTTGACATCTTGTGAAGGATGCAATATATTTCTGTCATGTTGCAACGGATATCTGTCCATTACTACGAAAGGAACTCCATGCCGGGCAAAAAGAACCTACGCATGAAGGCGGCACGCGCGGCGGCTGGCCTTTCGCAAGCTGACTTAGCCCAAGCCGTGGGCGTTACGCGCCAAACCATCGGCCTTATCGAGGCGGGCGGCTACAACCCCACGCTCAATTTGTGCGTGGCAATCTGTAAGGCGCTGCGCGTTACGTTGAACGACTTGTTTTGGGAAGACGAAACCGACGCCGACCCTAATGCTCTTTAGGAGTTCACTATGAAATATGAAGATCTGAAAATCGTGCAAAAGTGGCGTGAATATGCCGGCCCAAAGGATGAACGCCTGGAGGCTGAGAACGCGAAGATCTACAAGATTGGCTTCGTGCTGCTTTCGTTTGGCATGTTGATGATCTTTTTCTACCAGTTTATAGCTCGACAGGTTACGTGGGTTCACAGCGACGCTAGTGAAATGCCGCATGGCTTTGCAACGCCGTTCGAGGCAGCCATGTATTTGTGGCTCGTTCTCGTGATGTTGATTTGCGCAGGACTGCAAACGCGGAAGGGCTATGTCGATACCAATCGTTTTGGGCAAACCGAGCATCTTCCTGTTGGATATTTCCTGCTTGTCAGCGGTCTTAGCGGCGCCGCGTTCGCGCTTGTTATTGCCGCAATGCGCTGTATCGCTGAGGCGCAGATCGTACCGCTCGAAAGCGTCTTTTGGTTGGCGAACCTGGTCACGGGCGTGTTCTGCGGTGCGACGATTTTCGCGGCCACGTTTGCTGTCCTGTGCGCAACGTTTTTCACGGCGAAAAGACGCCGTGCCAAGCTCGAGGCAGAACTCGACTCCTCAGACGACATTTAATGCGCAATGGGCTGGCTCTGGGTATTCAGAACCAGCCCATTTTGATGTTCGATGAGCCGAGTCGGCGCCTCTCACAAAAGTAACTAGGAGCTAGCGAGGCCTATCCGAATTGTCCTCATTGGCGGTGTCTTTTTCGAGCGCCGTGCGGCGGGCGCTGTAGGCGACAAGGCCGGCACCAACTGCGGCGAGCGCTGCTGCGGCTGCGGTTAGGGGGACGTTGCTGTCGCCCGTGCCCGCAAGCGCGCCCGCTTTTCCGGAGCGCTTGTTATTGCCGTGGTCCTTGCCACTGCCGGAGCTGCTTCCGCCGGAGCCGCCGCCCTCGTCAGTACCGCCGCCACTCGAGCTACCATCGCCGTCTGCTGTCATCGGGGCGTCGTGAAGTCCTGTCGTATCCGCGCTGTCGCATACGCCGACCTGAACTTCTGAGCGTTCGCATGCCGCGTCGGGCACATGAAGCTCGTGCAGAACGGCACTCAGCGCCGAGTTTGCGCCCGGTCGGATCTCCTCGAGCGTTACGGGATCGAGCGCCACCAGATTACGCGCCTTCGCATACAGCGTGACGCGTTTGCCCACTTCGTCGCTCCAACTCTCGGGGATGGCGAAGCTCATGCGGAACTGTGCCGTGCAACCCGGTGCCAGCACGGCGTTGCCGTTGTCGGCTACCAGCGGGTGCGTTGCAAAACGTGCGCCCAGCGTCTCGAGCGCGTACTTTACGTGTGCCATGTCGTTGGCCGAAGCGTCTTCGGCAAGCTCTGGATCGTAGATCGAAGCCATGCGTGCGTTCGCTCCGAATCCGATGGATGCGCTGGAGAACGGCTGGCTGGAGCCCTCTCGGTACAGATCGATTGTGCCGGCAGTCAGCAAAGTGTTGCCGTCGTTTCGCACCGTGACCATGAAGGATTCGCCTGCTGCTCCGGGCACCACCGCGCCCGAGGTAGCGACCGCGCCCGTCGGAGTGGCACACGCCACCAGAGGCACTTCGATGCCGTGCAGCTCTGCCTCGCTCTTCTCCGCGCTCACAATGTGCGTGGCGAGCGCGGAGAGCATGCCTCCCGACGTCAAAAATGTCGTTATCTGATCGACGGGATGGTCCAGCTCGCACATCACGAACGGCTCCGTGAACAGATCGCCTGCCAAGGTGCTGGCGAAGATGCGGAAGTGCTTGCCCATTACTGCTACCGGGTTGCCTTCTTCGTCGTAGGTTTGCCCCACCTTGCCATCGGTGTTCTCTACATAGAGCGCGCACCTGCCGTTGTTGCTTACGCTAAACGATGCCGGGCCACAGCCTGCGGCACCCACGGGCTGCGTTGCAAATGCCGATGCGCCTCGCGTCCAAGTAATATGCTGCAGCTGCTCGTTGACGGTGGCCAAAAAGCCCGAATGTTGTGGCCACGGCACCGCATGGGGCACCGTGGCGTCTGGTGGCATAACGCCCCAGCCCGCAATGGACTGGCCGATCACGGCGTACGATGCGCAGCCGCAACCGTCTGCGGTCTCGTACGCAACGGGCACCACCATTTTGCCGTTGATATTCTCGGGCTCGCTCAGCTCGATACTCGACGGTGCTTGCGGAAAGCGAAGAACTTGGCGGAACGTCAGGCTGTCGCCCAAATCATCCGACCACAGGGTAAAGCATTCCAGCGCAACCTCGGCCTCGCTGCCGAGCGCCTTTTCTGCGGTGGTTCCGCGGCGGTGGAGGTAGGCACCCGACAGGCGTCCGTCGATCAGCGTCTTGCCTACCGTGATGCGCGGGCACTGCAGGCAATGGTAGCCATCCTCTTGCAGGCGGCCGCGCGAGATGCTGCGCCATGACGTATGCGACACAACGCGGATCTCGTCATTACTTATGCGCAGGCGCACAACGGACAGTATGCCGGCTGTGCTTGCCGTATCGAAAAGGGTGTTGTCGCCGGCGGGGCGCTCGCCCGAGACCAGCAGCACGTAGGCGTCCTGGTTTCCTCTTCCGTCCGTATATTCCACCACGTCGAAGTCGTAATCGAATATGCCGTCGCGCTCCACGTCGCCCTCGCCAAACCCAAGGGGAAAGTCCACGGGCGTGGGAGCGGACCACGTGCCGTTTGCCTTTGTGTGCACCACCAGGCGCGAGCGGCCATTGTCGCCGTAGCGCACCGAGGCGATACGGAACAGGCATTCTACGCCGGCAATCATCGTTAGCTTCATGTGGGCTTCGCTGAGCACGCCGGAAAACAGCACGTTGTCGCTCGAGGGTTTTATGCCGCCACGCTCGTCCTCCGACACGCCGGCAGAATTGGCGTTCGGGTCCGCAACGGCGTTCGTTGACTGACCGATGTAGGTGTACTCATACATCGGCGCGGCGTTTTCGTCGTTCTCTACCAGTGCATGGACGAAATGCTCGATCTGTCCCGTGTCTTCGCTTTCTGAATCCGCCTCGAGCTCAATGCGCGTGGCCGCTTGATCCCAATCGCGCACGACAGGCGCGGCATTTACGGCAGTGGCCTTAACCTCGGCGCGTGCGAGCAGCTCGGCGTTGGTGACGATGGTGGCCGATGCGATAAACTGCGGCACACCACCTGCTTCGGCGTTGCCGGCCGAGCCGAAGCAGGCATCCAACGTATAAGGCGTATTTCCACCCAATGCCAGCTCAGAGCGCTGGAGTACATACTGGTCGCCATTGTTCACCGACATATTCCACGAATCGATGAGTGTGGGCCACGACCCCGACCAAGCCTTGGTGGTCCACTTGAACATTACGAACTGGAGTATCACATCGACATCGACGTCTGCACCTACGCGCAGCCGCGGAAGCTGGTGTCCATCTGCCTTCTCGTACCCAATGAACAGTGTGAGGGATGCGGCGCCACGCACAGCGGACGAAGCGACGCCTGCAATGCCGGCTCCAAAGGTGACGGCAAGTCCGATCTGGATGGTGAACGAGCCCGACGTGTTGGAATAGTCGAGCGAAATGTTCTTGAAAAACGCCGCGCCGCTGCCGTGCGTGTGGGCGCCCACGGCGAGCGCCAGTTTTGCCAGCACCCAGGGGTTGACGTTTAGGAAAAACGGCACCGGTCCTAGGGTAAACTGCTCGGTCCAATTGAGGTCGGTTCTTACCTGGAAGAGGGCCTTAATATTGCCGTATGCGGGGTCGTTGTTGTCACCCCAGGTTTTGCCCACCCAATCGTAGGCGAGCGAGCCGTACAGCTGTGTGGCGATATCCATCGTGAACAGCGGCGTGCAATGGTGGCGAAGGAGCTTGGTGTTTCTTGGATCGGTGCCCGAACCGACACTCATACTTTTGTACTGATTCCACTTCCCCTCCATTTCGTCGAGGTAGCGGTTTGCCTGCTTGGCGCCCGACTCGCGCGGTGACTTCTTCCAGTACTCCGGATCCGGATTGCCCGAATCGTTCATATAGCTGGCTGGTTTGTATCCTCCGCCAAACAGCACGTATCCAGCAAACGAGAAATCGAAGAGGATCGGAAATGTGGGTATCCAGCACGTGAACTTATTGCCTCCGATGCCGGGAAACGCCGCGGGGAAATCAAACGGAGTGACCTCTTGGTCCATGGTAGTGGGGACGATAGTGGTCGAGCCCGATTCCGCCTTTGCGGCCGGCGCGGTGACAACGGCCATGGGGGATGAGAGCGTGTAGGTTTTGCCCTGATAGTCGAGGACAAAGCGCAGCTTGCACCCTTCCTCCAGAAGGCCCGATGCCGCGTCGAGAAACTTGTCTTCGAGTGTGAACGTCGCCAGATTATCCGCGCCTGATGCGCTGGCCTTGATCTGGCCGATCTGCGTGACGGTTTCGGGCGAGCTACCCGTGGCGGGCATTACCTTGTTGATGTGCAGCGTTGCCTGTCCACCCTGTGGCAGATGTGCCTGTACAATAAAGGCATGCGTGTCGGGTTGGTCGTTTGCCGCGTCGTCCTTCGGCAATGCCATGAACGTGGCATCAGCGTACTGGATGTCCCATTCGTCGAATGTGAGCTGGCGGAAGTACGGCTCGCCGTCGGACAGCGGACGTGTGGGTGCGGTTATGGCGGTGCCGCCCTGGATACGCGCAAGGGGAATCTCGACATCGCGGTAGCCCGCCATGCTAATGGAGATGCCGCCGTTAAAGTCGTACGCGTCGAGAAGCGTTGCCTCGTCCACGTAGTCTTCCGAAAGAGGGGCGACCTCAAAGATGGCCGTGCCTTCGTCATCGGTCGTGGCGGTGAGCTGCTTGCCTACGGCATAGCGCGATGTGAGCGTGACCTGGGCACCTGCGATGGGCGTATTCTTGTTGGCGACGTCGACCACGACTACACCAAACATGGTGCGCGAGAGAACGAGCACCTTGAAGGGATCTTCTTCGTCGGCATAGGCCGCGGTGGGCGCGAACGGCAGCAGGAAGGCATTTTCGCTTCCCGGCACGCGAGGCAACATGATGCTCGCCAGCGAGGACGCTCCAGCAACAAGTAACGAACGGCGATCAAGCATCTTGGGCTCCCATCCCGCAAATATCGGTGGAAATAATCCAATTTTGCGAGAAGACGCTTCGTGGCGGTAGTGCCGTTCGATGGCCAAAATGTCCAAATTGATCGAGCGAAGCGCCGGGTTCCGGAACGCGTTCGATGCGCTTGGCAGCCCGGTCGCTAACGCAACATATGCGCGACCAGCTCGGCGCGTGTGCCGATGCCAAGCTTTGCGTATACGCCGGATAGGCGGTTTTTGACGGTGCCCGGCGATACTCCCATATGGCGTGCGATTTCGGCGTTGGTCCACCCACGACAGGCGAGCATGGCCATGGTGAATTCCGTGGTCGTTAGATCGTCGGCCACGTCCTCGCCCGAATCGGGGTTGTGGATGCGCCGCCAGCCGTAGCTGAAGCGGTACGTGATCTCGATGATGCGCGCGAAATCGTCAGGGTATTGCGTTTTTAGGCACGCCTCGATGAGCCCCTGTAAAAGGCCGTGGTGCTCGCCGATGAGCTCGATGAGGCCGTCGGGGCGCGCAATGTCCCAAGCGGCGCCAAAATGCGCTTTTGCGGCGTCGACGTCTTTGAGACTCATGTATGCCATGGAAGCTGCCAGGTGCAGGAACAGTTCCGAGATGGGATAGCTTCCCTGTTTCATAATTAGGGCGTTTTCCGCCATGCCCAGACTGCGGCCATATTCGCCGCGCAGGTACAGGGCATGCGCCATCACGTAGCTGGCGAACAAGCGCAGGCCTTCGGGCAGATGCGCCGCAAGCGGATAAAACTCTTCGGCAGAATACGGGGAAGGCAAGTGCAGCAGGACGCTCGCGGCCGAGGCGAACAGGATATGCGTGGCGTGGACGGCGGGCGATTCCTCGTCAGTTGGCGTATCGAGGATGCCCGCAAGGCACCGGCGGGCGTCGGCGATACGGTTGAGCGACAGACTGGCGTATCCGCAGATAAAGCATGCGGAATAGCGCAGTGCGGGATCGGTGGCGTCAAGATAGGGGCGCGCCGTCTTGGCAGCAAGGGTGGCCTGTCCGCGAAAGTACAGCGCTTCTGCCGTGGCAATGGCGCGCGAATCGGGGTCGGAAATGCCTGCAACCGCAGCGTCCATCTGCCCCGGCACAAAGGCAGTGCACATCAACGGCATGGGAACGCATGGGTAGCCATCGCAGTCCATCTTCCATCTCCCAACAGCTGGCAACAATAGCAGCAATTGTACTCCTGTTGCTCGGGACTTGAATTTGTGGGTATCGCCTACGATTGTGCCGAACGTATAAAGGAAGAGTCTATTGGCGATGCTCCCAAGGTGGCTACCGAAGCCTAGCTGACCTCGACATTAGGAAAAAATACCACCCCTGTAAAAAGCTCTGTCGCAGCGATGGGAAACGCATCTCGTTCTGCATATAATGAGGTCATGTGACGGTGCGTTTGCATACGTGTAACGCATTCCCATCGAACCGAAAAGGAGCTCTGCATGGATCCCAACAAGCGTCCCGACGACATGGTGCGTATCACCACTCCCGAACTTGCCCAGGCGTTCATCGAAGAGCAGGTCGCTGCAATCCGCGAGCAGATCGGCGACAAGAAGGTCCTGCTGGCCCTTTCGGGCGGCGTTGACAGCTCGGTTGTCGCGGCCTTGCTCATCAAGGCCATCGGCAAGCAACTCATCTGCGTGCACGTGAACCACGGCCTGATGCGCAAGGGCGAGAGCGAGCAGGTCGTCGACGTCTTCAAGAACCAGATGGACGCCAACCTGGTCTATGTTGACGCGACTGATCGCTTCCTGGATAAGCTCGTGGACGTCGAGGAGCCCGAGGCCAAGCGTAAGATTATCGGCGCCGAGTTCATTCGCGTGTTCGAGGAGGAGGCCCGCAAGGTTGGCGACGAGGTTAGCTTCCTCGCCCAGGGCACCATCTATCCCGACATCCTGGAGTCCCAGGATGGCGTGAAGGCTCACCACAACGTGGGCGGCCTGCCCGATGACCTGCAGTTTGAGCTCTGCGAGCCCGTCAAGCTGCTGTACAAGGACGAGGTGCGCGTCGTGGGCCGCGAGCTCGGCCTGCCCGAGAACATGGTTGAGCGTCAGCCGTTCCCCGGTCCTGGCCTGGGCGTCCGCTGCCTTGGCGCCATCACCCGCGACCGTCTTGAGGCGCTGCGCGAAGCCGACGCCATCGTGCGCGAGGAGATCGACAAGGCAGGTCTGACCATCTGGCAGTATTTTGCCGTCGTGCCCGACTTCCGCGCCACCGGCGTGCGCGAGGGTAAGCGCGCCTACGACTGGCCCTGCATCATCCGCTGCATCAACACCGTTGACGTCATGACCGCCGAGGTGCCCGAGCTCGACTGGGCGCTGCTCAAGCGTATTACCGCTCGCGTCACCGCCGAGGTTCCCGGCATCTGCCGAGTGTGCTACGACCTCACGCCGAAGCCCGTCGGCACGGTCGAGTGGGAGTAAGCTAACTCAGCTGGTAGGCGACGAGAACTAGCAGATGTGACAAAGGGACAGTCCCTTTGTCACATCCTCGATATTATGTGCGGGATGGTACGCCACGCGGCGTGCCATCCCGTTCGTTATTTTAATGAGCCGAGTGCGCGAGTGGGAAGAGTCACGAGCATGGTCGTTCCGCGCTCCGAGCTCTTTTCGACCTCGATGGAGCCGCCGTGAAGTGCGGCGATCTCCCAGACCAGCGCAAGCCCCAGCCCCACGCCGCCGTATGCCCTGCTGCGCGATTTGTCGACGCGATAGAAGGGCTGAAAGATGCTCGTCTGGTATTGCTCGGGAATGCCCGGCCCCTGGTCGCGCACGCGTAGCAGCACGCGGTCGCCTTCGGCGCAGGCGTTGATTTGCACGGTCGAGTTGGGCGCGCTATAGCGTATGGCGTTTTCGGTCAAGTTGAACAGCAACCGATAGATCAGCGTGTCGCTGCCGATCGTTTGCGCGTCGCCCTCACTTGTAAGCGTGATGTCTTTTTGCTCGGCAAGGGGTGCCAGGTCCGTGAGCACTTCTTCGATCATCGGCGCTAGGTCAATCACATCGTTGCAAGGGACACTGCGCAGCTCGCTCATCTCGAGCAGGGTCTTTGTCATGTGCGTCATTCGCTCGGTCTGCTCCTGCAGCAGCCCGAGCAGGCTCGCTGTATCGGCGTCGACGTCGGGGTGCTCGGCGCAAAACAGCTCGACCTGGGCCTGCATGAGCGCAAGTGGCGTGCGCAGCTCGTGCGCCGCATTGCCCGTAAACTGTCTTTGTGCGGAAAATCCCTCGTCAAGGCGGGCAATCATGTCGTTAAACGACGCGCTGCAGCGCCTGAGTTCAGAGGGCACGTCCTCGCTGATTTTTGTGTCGGCGAGGTTGTCGGGCCGCACGCTCTCGACTTGCGTCGCAAAGAAGCGCAACGGCCGCAGCGCATGTCCGCTTACAAAGTAGGCCAGCACGCCGCCGAGCAGCGTCACCGCCGCAGTTATATACCAGCTCGTCGCGCCAAACGATTCTTGGGCGTCGTTCACGACGATGGTCAGCGCGTCGTCGAGCTCTTTGTTTGTCGGGTCAAATGAGCTGGGCGAGGCCGCCTCCACCTTGCTGTGCGCCGACGCTTCTGCACCAATCGAGTCCATGTAGCGCATGCCGGAGTAGCCAACCAGGCAATTCATAAGTACGCAGGTCGAACATATCAGCAGTGCCGTCATCAACGTGATGCGCCACTGCAGCGACAACCGCTTCATTTGCCATCCTCCATAACGTAGCCTTCGCCGATTCGGTTGCGGATGGGGTCGTGCCCCAACGCGCCGCGCAGCTTTTTGCGCAGCGACGAGATGTGCACGCGGGTCGCGTTGCTAAAGCTGTTGACGCTGCTGTCCCATACGTGGTCGATGAGCTCCTCCTGGCTCACCGGCCGCCCCTGGTTAAGCATCAGGTATTCCAAGATGCCGGTCTCCTTGCGCGTGAGGGACAGGATCTCGTCGCCCACTGTGGCGAGGCGCGCCTTGGTGTCAAAGCTCAGCGATCCACAGGTTAGAACAACGTCGCTTTGTGTAAAGCGTCTGAGGGTAAGGCTGCGAATCCTTGCCGCAAGCTCGTCAAGATGAAACGGCTTGGTGAGGTAGTCGTTGGCGCCCGCATCGAGCCCCGCTACCTTGTCGGAGACCTCGCCACGTGCCGAGAGCACAAGCACCTTGGTCTCACAATCAGCTGTCCTGAGTTGCCTGAGCACGGTCATGCCGTCGACATGGGGGAGATTGAGGTCGAGCACGACAAGATCAAAGGTCTCGACATCGAGCAGATCGAGGGCCTGCTGCCCGTCGTAGCAGCAGTCGACGCTATAGGCCAAGTTGCGCAGGCTGCGTGCGATCGCATCGCACAGCGCCCGCTCGTCCTCGATGACCAAGATGCGCATAACGTTCTCCTTGCATAATCATTCACGCTTAACACGGATTTTATAGTCGGTATGGTCCAATGGGTCGCGAAACGAAAGGAGTGGTCAGATTGTTCAAAGCGATTAAGCCTGTGGCGCAGGTGGCTTTGCTGATCGTTGGGGTAGCCATGGTTGGCTTTGGAATTATGCGCGGCGAGGCAGATGCCGTGCTGGCCAAGGCAATCAGGCTGTGCTTGGAGTGTATCGGAATTGGATAAAAGAAAAAACACTGCATCGCATCTTTTAGCGCGATTTCGTGGATTGATTCAGGCGGCGGCGACGCTTGCGACCAATATTCACCTGCCTAACTTTGCCAAGGGCGGCATCTACCAGGGAGCGGGCAAAGCCGTCTGCGTGCCGGGCCTCAACTGCTACTCGTGTCCAGCGGCCTCGGGTGCGTGCCCCATCGGGTCGTTTCAGTCGGTGGTGGGCTCGTCTAAGTTTAGCTTCTCGTATTACGTCACCGGAACGCTCATTCTGATCGGCGTGCTGCTGGGACGTTTTGTATGCGGCTTTTTGTGCCCGTTTGGATGGCTACAAGAGCTTTTGCATAAGATTCCCAGCAAAAAGCTCTCCACGAAAAAGCTCAAGCCGCTCACGTACATCAAGTATGCCGTGCTGCTGTTTGCCGTGGTGCTGCTGCCCGTCTTGGTGGTTAACGATGTGGGTATGGGCGACCCGTTCTTTTGCAAGTACATCTGCCCGCAAGGTGTGCTCGAGGGCGCGATTCCGCTGTCCATCATGAACGTGGGAATCCGCTCCGCGCTGGGAAAGCTCTTTTCCTGGAAGCTCGCGATCCTCATTGTGGTTGCGGTGCTGAGCGTGCTGTTCTATCGCCCCTTCTGCAAATGGATTTGCCCCCTCGGCGCATTTTATGCGCTCATGAACAAGGTGTCTTTGCTGGGGATCCAGGTTGACCAGTGCAAATGCGTCTCGTGCGGCAAGTGCGCCAAGGTGTGTCAAATGGACGTGGACGTTACGCGTACGCCCGACCATGCCGAGTGCATTCGTTGCGGCAAATGCGTGGGCGCGTGCCCCGTCGATGCTATTAGCTTTCGCTATGGGCTGGGTGTGACGGGCGACAAACCCGCGCAGTCCACGCAAGCCTGCGAAAACAAATAGGTACCTATATAAGTTTCGATATAAACGGAGGAACCATGAAACTGTCAAAAATTGCAGCTCTGTTGATGCTGCCCGTGCTGGCGCTGACTCTCGCGGCGTGCTCTGCCCCCAAGGGCGACGCGAAGGGTGCTACGAGCGGCGATGCGCAGATTGCCGAGCTCATAGCGCAAAAGCCGTCGAGTGCCGAGGAGGCGGCCGAGCTGTACCAGCAGCTGCTGCAAAAGGAAAACGAGATCTTTGCGAGCGATAACGCCCTATGGGAAAAGGTGTTCCTTGCGGCCAACAAAGACACTCCCATGATTGAGGACGGCAAGAACTACGGTGACTTCTTGCTCGATACCATCGAGGGCGCCAAGGATCAGTTTGCGGCTGACGAGCTTAAGACGCTTAAGGCCGGCGCGCAGCAGGTCAAGGAGATCGAGGACAAGCTCATGGCGCTGGAGAAGGAGTTCCCCGGATGCGGCAGCACGCCCGGCGAGGGGGAGAGCGTCGATGCCTCGACCGCAGGCATGACTAACGGCGAGAGCGGGGAGACGAAGTTCCCCAGCTTTAAGGGCAAGGACTTGGACGGCAACGATGTAAACAGCGACGAGCTGTTCTCCAAGAACAAGGTCACCGTCATGAACTTCTGGTTTACCACCTGCAAGCCGTGCGTGGGAGAGCTGGGCGATCTGGAGAAGCTCAACAAGGAGCTTGCCGAGAAGGGCGGCCAGGTCGTGGGCGTTAATTCCTTTACGCTCGATGGCAACAAAGACGAGGTGGCCGATGCCAAGGACGTGCTTTCCAAGAAGGGCGTGACGTATAAGAACATCTGGTTTAAGTCGGACAGCGAGGCCGGAAAGTTCACCTCCAACCTGTACTCGTTCCCGACCACCTACGTGATCGACCAGAACGGTAACATTGTGGGAGAGCCGATCATGGGCGGCATCAACTCCGCTGAGCAGCGCGAGGCGCTCAACAAACTGATCGATCAGGCACTCGCGAAGAGCGAACAGTAAGTCCGTGGGACAGACAACTGAAGGGGAGTCGCTGGAAACAGCGACTCTTTTTTCTGCTTCGGGGTAGCATCATGGGTATACGTCGAAAGGGCACGCAGCTTTTCGTGCATTGCCCGAGCGGTGCGCGAAGCAACCAAGCTGTGAGTTTTCTTAAGCGTTCTGGGTATGGCAGTGTCAAGAATATCGGCGGCATAAGCGGCTACACGGGAAAGGTGGTGCGTTAGCTATGAAGGTGGTTATCGTTGGAGGCGTCGCGGGCGGCGCATCGGCGGCGGCACGTTTGCGCAGACTCGACGAGCAGGCCCAAATTGTCATCTTTGAGCGCACGGGTTTTGTATCGTATGCCAATTGTGGGCTTCCGTACTACATTGGCGGCGTGATAGAAGAAGAGAGCGCATTGACGCTGCAGTCTCCCAAGGGCTTTTGGGATCGCTTTCGCATTGCGGTCAAGACGAGTCACGAGGTGTTTGCCATCCATCCCGATTCGCATACGGTCGAGGTTCGCAATATGCTGACGGGCGAGGAATTTGTCGAGACGTATGACAAGCTCATCCTGTCGCCGGGTGCAAAGCCGATCCGCCCTGCGTTGCCGGGCATCGACTCGGATAAAATCTTTAGCCTACGCACCGTTGAGGACACGCTGCGTATTCACAGTTATGTTCGAGAGCGGCGACCGAGCAGTGCCGTCGTGATCGGCGGCGGCTTCATTGGCGTCGAGACGGCGGAGAATCTGTGCGAGCTGGGGCTCCAGGTGACCCTTCTGCAGCGTCCCGTCCAGCTTATGAACAACCTGGATTACGACATGGCGACCCTTTTGCATACCGAGGTGCGTGAGCACGGTATCGATCTGCGCCTCAAGGCCGATGTGACAGGTTTTGAGGAAGTTGATGGCCGCGTTGTCACCCATGTTGCGGGCGATGACCCTATCGGAGCCGATATGGTGCTGCTTGCCATTGGCGTGGCACCTGAGAGCCATCTGGCGCAAGAGGCGGGGCTCGAACTGGGCATCAAGGGGGCTATTGTGGTCAACGACCGCATGGAGACCTCTGCTGCCGACGTGTATGCCGTGGGCGATGCCGTGCAGGTCACGCATCAGGTGACCGGCGAGGACGCGGTCATTTCGCTCGCCGGCCCCGCCAACAAGCAGGGGCGTGTCGTCGCCGATGTCATAGCCGGCATGGACAGCTGCTACCTCGGATCGTTGGGCTCATCGGTTATCAAGGTATTCGACTTGACGGCGGCAAGCACGGGACTATCCGAAAAGGCGGCACACGCGGCGGGAATTGACTGCGACAGCGTGGTCCTGTCGCCCGGTTCGCATGCGGGTTATTATCCGGGTGCAACGCCCATGACCATGAAGGTTGTCTTCGAGAAGCAGGGATTGCGCCTGCTGGGTGCGCAAATCGTGGGCATCGATGGTGTGGACAAGCGTATCGACGTTCTGGCGACTGCCATCCAGGCAGGCATGCGCGGCGATAGGCTTAAGGATTTGGACCTAGCATACGCGCCGCCGTATTCATCGGCGAAGGATCCCGTCAATATGGCGGGCTTTATGATCGAGAACCTCAATCGCGGCATACTGGCGCAGTGGCATTGGGAGGATGAGCCCAACTTGCCACGCGATGGCAGCGTGCAGCTGCTCGATGTTCGTACGGAAGGGGAGTATGAGCGCGGGCATATCGATGGTTTCGTAAACATTCCCGTCGATGATCTGCGCAATCGCCTGAGCGAGCTCGACCGGGCCAAGCCGGTCTACGTGATTTGCCAGAGCGGCATTCGCAGCTACATTGCTTGCCGCATTTTGGCGCAGCATGGCTTTGAGTGCTTTAACTTCTCGGGCGGCTATCGCTTCTTTGCAGCCGTGACTGAGGCTCGCCGCGGCAGCGCTAACGTTATGCCGTGCGGGCTCGAAAAGTAGCGCGCATTGGAATGTGACAAAGTGACAGCCTCTTTGTCGCATCGGGGATGTTATATGCGGGATGGTGCGCCATGCGGCGTGCTGTCCCGTTCGTTTTTTGGCGCGGTTCGTTACATTCCTCACTGGTATCGGCCAAAAATGAGGATAGAGTAGGACAAACGCGCCGAACGTGAACGGCGGGGGAGCGGGCGAGCGCGCCCGCGCGAGAGAGGTTGCCGTCCATGCTGGATCTCAGAGTTATTTGCAAAAGGTACGTTACGCAGTCGTTTACGCAGGTAGCGCTCGACAGCGTAAGCCTGTCTTTTCGCGATAACGAGTTTGTAGCCATCCTGGGTCCCTCGGGTTCGGGTAAAACTACGATGCTCAACGTCATTGGTGGACTCGACCATTTCGATTCCGGCGACCTGCTGATCGATGGCATCTCGACCAAGGATTTCAGCGACCGCGATTGGGATGCCTACAGAAACAATCGCATTGGCTTTGTGTTTCAGAGCTACAACCTCATTCCGCACCAGAGCATTTTGGAAAACGTGGAGCTGGCGCTTACGCTCACGGGCGTGGGACATGCCGAGCGCCGCCAGCGTGCGCGTAAGGCGCTCGAGACGGTTGGTCTGGGCGAGCACGTTGACAAACGCCCGAACCAGCTTTCGGGCGGGCAGATGCAGCGCGTGGCCATTGCCCGCGCCTTGATCAACGACCCCGAGATTGTGCTGGCTGACGAGCCGACCGGCGCCTTGGATTCAACGACGTCCGTGCAGGTTATGGATTTGCTCAAGGACGTTGCGCGCGATCGTCTGGTCATCATGGTCACGCACAATCCCGAGCTGGCGTACCAGTACGCCACGCGCATCGTCAGCCTGGCGGACGGCAAGGTCACCGACGATTCCGACCCCTTTGATGTGGCCACGGTCGCACATCGCGAGGCAAAACCCACGCGCAAAACCTCGATGAGCTTTATGACGGCGCTGGGGCTTTCTGCCCGAAACCTCATGACCAAGAAGGGCCGTACGGCCATGACTGCCTTTGCAGGTTCGATTGGCATTATTGGCATCGCGGCGATTCTGGCGCTCTCCAACGGCGTAAACGGCTACATCAAAAAGGTCGAGGAGGACACGCTCTCAAGCTACCCGCTTACGATTTCCAAACAAGATTACGACCTGTCGTCTATGATGGGCGGACAGGGGGGCACGGATGAGGAGGCGTCCAAGGGCGAGGACTCGTCCGATGGCGCTACCGGCGGCAAGGCTCAGGGGACCGATAAGATCCCTGTGGTCACGGCCGTAAAGGACATGTTCGCAAGTGTTAAATCTAACGATATGACGAGCTTTAAGGCATGGCTTGACGACGGCGGCAACGGTATCGACAAAGAGGTCAACGCTATTCAGTATGGTTACGGCGTGACGCCGGTTGTCTATCGTTCGAGTAAGGGCGACGAGAAGCCCGTTCGCCTTGTTCCCAACGCTATGACCGAGGCCATGAGCGGAGGCGCGAGCTCGGCGGCAACGGTGAGCATGGATTCCATGGGAACGTCGGTCTTTAACGAGATGATTGACGACCAGAGCCTGCTCGACAGCCAGTACGATGTCGTTGCCGGCCATTGGCCTACGTCCGCCAACGAGGCCGTGATGGTGCTTTCGAGCCGCGGAACGGTGGGCGACTACACGCTCTACAGCATCGGCGCGCTGGATATCGATGAGCTCAACGACCTGGTTAACAGTGCCATGACGGCCGACGGCAAGGTCAAGACGCCCAAGACCGGCAGCGACTTTACCTACGACGATGCACTGTCCACGACGTTTAAGGTGTTGTCGCCGGCCGATGCCTATCGCAAAAACGAAGAGACCGGCATGTGGACTGACATGTCTGGCGACGCCGACTTTATGAAAGCCAAGGTTGCCGACGGTATTGACGTGCGCATTGTGGGCGTGGTGCGACCCAACGAGGCGGCAAACGCGAGCGCATTGTCCCCGGGCATTGCCTATACGCATGCGCTGACTCGCCAGCTTATGGAGCGTGCTGCCGATTCGCAAATCGTGCAGGAGCAGCTTGCCCACCCCGAGACGGATGTCTTTACGGGCAAGTCTTTCGATGAACTGCAAGGCGAGGCCAAACAGGGCGTGGATTTGGGCAGCATGTTCGGTGTGGACGAAGCGGCGCTGAAGAGTGCGTTCTCGTTCGATACGTCGGCGCTCTCGGGTGCGGCCGGCGGTATAGACCTTTCTGGTATCGACTTGTCCGGGCTGGACCTTGACCTTTCGGGCGTTGGGAAGGACATCGACTTCAGCGACATCATGGCCAAAGCGCCGGCCCCAGATTTCTCGGGCATCTTTGACGGTCTGGAACTCACGCCCGAGCAGATGCAGCAGGTAGGAACGCTTGCCAACCAGCTGTTTGAGGGCTTTCTGCAGTCTGATCAGTTTAAGGCGCTGTCGCCCGAAGATCTTAAGGACGCGTCAAAGCTTGCTGCCGCATTCTCGGCGTATCTTGAGAATGATGCCGCAGCCCAGCAATGCCTGGCTCAGCTCAAGGCGTTGGGCGGCGATGCCTTGGCCGAGCGTCTGCAGCAGGTGATGGGCGACTATGTGCAAAAGCAGCTGGCTCCGTATTTGCAGCAGTCTATGGATCAGGTGATGAAGGCGGTCAGCGAGCAGATTGCGACGACGGTATCAACCCAGCTCAAGGCGGGTGCGGCAGGGTTCATGGACCAAATGGCGACGCAGATGTCTTCGAGTTTTGCCAACCTGGCGAGCGCCATGCGCGTGGATGCGGGCGCCTTTGCTCGTGCCATCCACTTCAACATGGACGCCGAGGATCTGAGCTCGCTCATGATGAGCTATGCCAAGGCGTCGAAGCTCACCTACGACAACAATCTGACCACGTTGGGCTATGCGGACGAGGCGGACCCCATTTCGGTCAAGATTTTCCCGCGCGACTTTGAGGCCAAGGAGCGCGTGCTCGATTACATCGATGCGTACAACAAGCAGGTCAAAGCTGCTGGCCACGATGAGCAGGCAATCTCGTATACCGACTACATGGGCATCATCATGGGCTCGGTGACCGACATCGTGAATACTATCAGCTTGGTGCTCATCGCATTCGTGAGTATCAGTTTGGTGGTGAGCTCCATCATGATCGGCATCATCACCTACATCAGCGTGCTGGAGCGCAAAAAGGAGATTGGCATCCTGCGCGCGATCGGCGCGTCAAAGCGCAACGTGGCCAACGTATTTAATGCCGAGACCTTTATCGAAGGCCTCATTGCCGGCGTCTTTGCCATTGTCGTCGTGGTGGCCGTGAGCTTTCCGGTTAATGCCTGGGCGCTTGCGGCCAAGCAGGTGCCCAACCTGATGAGCCTGCCCGTTCAAGACGCGCTGATGCTCATTGTAATTTCGGTGCTGCTGACGGTCGTTGCCGGCCTGCTGCCGGCTCGCAGCGCATCCAAGAAAGACCCTGTGGAAGCCCTACGCTCCGAATAATGTGACAAAGGGACAGTCCCTTTGTCACATTGGGTGGCTAGCTCGTTTTGCCCATCAATGTGATACGGATGCTTGGATGGGTGTACTCGTCAAATTCATCCTCGGGATCCGTGTCAAACGAATAGTACGTTTTGATGGGGTTGTCACTCGTCCTGATGGAGATTCTCTCGTAGAGCGAACCGTTCAAAAAAGCCTGCCTAAACTCTTCGGGGAGCTTTTGCGGTGCTAGGAGCTCGGGACTCACGGTCTTGACGTCTACGGTTTGGACGACAGAGGAAAGTTCGTCCAAGTCGAGCTCGATGCGGGCGAGGTTGTCCTCAAGGCTCGCGTCGGGGTCGATCTCTGCCGCGTAGCTCACTTCCGTGAGCGTTCCCTTGTTGTCAAAATCCAGGTACGTATAGGTCTTCTGGGCATCGGAGTCGCCGTCGTGCAGATAGCCGCGGACGTGATAGCCGTAATCTTGATATCGCTCGTAGGGGTCATCGGCGGACACGTACTCGCATGAGGGCTCTAATGCCTTGCGTGCGATGGCGATCTGCTCGGCCGCGGCCGCGGCGTTCTCCTGCATCTCGATGTTTCCCTGCGCCAGCTGCGGGATATAGGCGCCGCACACGATCGCGAGGGGCAGCGCCACAAGCGCGACGACCCACTTCTTTGCACGGGGGACAGGCACGCCACAGGCCTCTGCCATGGCCCTTGCGTTGGCGAAGCTTTCGGCAAGCACGTCTGCCGCGGTGGCGACGGCGCCTACGGCAGCGGCGACTTCTGCCGCGCCGCCCAGGTTGCGTGCGGTCTCGTTGTCGCTGTTCTTGAGCAGGCGTGCGGCGGCCTGCGTGCCAACAACGCCTGCGATTTGTGCCGAGCGGTCTTTCTCGCTCTGCTCGATGGCGAGCCGGTTCTGCATTTCCTTCCACTGCTTGCCGCGCATGCCAAAACGCGGCGCGAGGGCACAGTAGCAGAATATGACGAGCTCGATGGCGGTGAGCACCAAGGCGGTCATCATGCCCGTCTCTTGGAAGCCTTCGTGATGGAAGACGATGTCGTCGATCATTTCGAAAGGAATAATCAATAAGGGCAGCACGAATGCCATGGCAAGCGCCGCGCCGGCAACCTTGGGACAGATGCAGTATCGCTGGATGCGCTTACGTTCTTGTTCGGAAAGTGTTGCCATGGCTGATCCTTGGTGTCGTAACGGTCGTTGCGGCGCATGGGGCGCGGGGCGCATCAGTTTGAGCTAGCGCTGGATAAGAACATAGAGCAAGATGCTCATCGCGATGAGCAAGAAGCCTGCGATGTTAAACATCAGTGTGGCAAAGTTGCCCACGATGGGGCGTTCGACATAGCTTTTGTCTGGGTTGCTGGGGTTGTAGTACACGGTCATTTGGCTACCGAGGGGCCAAAGCTGCTCCGCGAGGGTGCCTAGGCGGGCGATGGGGCCTGTCTGCACGTGCAGCCAGCCCTTGGCGTCTTCGTAGGCGGTGGCTTGCGTGCGGATGGGGAGTCCCGACAAGCTTTTGGTCTTTATGCCACGGAATTGTTTTTTCGCGCGGTATTGCGTGCCGTCGACGGTGTATTCCAAAACGGGATTCATTCTGCCTTCACCCATAAAGCGATGGTCGATGACCGTCCCCATGGTCACGGCGGTACAGGCCTTGGCTTTCTTGCGGGCGGCGGCCTTCATGAGCGCGCTCACTCCGATAAGCAGGATGCCGATGCCCCCAACCAAGATGAGCGCGAGCAGGGATATCTGCGACGTGGTCACGGCGTTCTCCTTTGGCGCGATACCGTCATATGTGACCCAGTATAGAGAATCCCGCCATCGATGAGCTATTGCGGGGGGGGGTCAATTCTGAATGTGACAAATGGACTGTTCCTTTGTCACATCGGGGACTGCGGAATCGAGGTCTAATACTTTTCCCGAGAAGTGAACGAGTGAAAACGGACTCCCGAAGCATCGACACTTTTGGCGTGCAATTTCCTGCGGTTTTGCCAGTCAAATCCTGCGGTTTTGACGCCTAAAAATGTCAATGCTTCGGGGGTCCAAATACAGCCGTTCACTTCTCGGGAAAAGTATTAGACCTCGAAATATGGGCGGCGTTCGCGAACGGCAACTAGCTTGCGTCCGGTAGCCGGCACTTGGGGCAAAGGGACTGCCCTTTTGCCCCTTCACCATTGCATCGTATCTGGTGTGGAAAAAATATCGCCTGCGTTCTCGCGCCTGCGAAGAGTTCCTGAACCGCTTGAATGGGATGTGACAAAGGGACTGTCCCTTTGTCACATTGATTTGAGAGTGGATGTTGATGAATTTATCGCTGGCCCCTATGGAGGGGATTACCGGGCATGTGTTCCGTCGCGTGCATGCGGAGTGCTTTGGCGCACTCGATTGTTATTACACGCCGTTTTTGCCGCCGCCGCGGGTGGGCAACCGCTTTGGTGGCAAGGCGTTTAAAGAGGTCGATCCTGCCAATAACCAGGGGCTTAACGTAGTACCTCAGCTGATGTCCAAGAATGCGGACGAGTTTGTGTGGGCGGCGCAGGTGCTCGCCGAGATGGGGTACCGCGAGGTCAATCTCAACCTTGGCTGCCCCTCGGGTACGGTTGTTGCCAAAGGCAAGGGTTCGGGCTTTCTGCGCAACCTGGATGAGCTCGAGGTGTTCTTGAGCGACGTGTGCGAACGCTCACCCTTGCCGGTGTCGGTCAAGACCAGGCTGGGGTTGGAAAGCGATGACGAGTACGAACGCGTGCTCGACCTCTATTGCCGCATGCCGCTGGCAGAGCTGATCGTGCATCCGCGCGTGCAAAAGGACCGTTATACGGGCTCGCCGCGTAAAGAGTTTTACGGCGAGACGTTGGAGCGGGCGCCGTTTCCCGTGGCCTATAACGGCGACATCTTTGATCTTGAGGACATGGATGCGCTGGTGGGGGCCTATCCCGGAACACGCCACGTAATGTTGGGGCGCGGCTTGCTCGCGAACCCCGCGCTGGCTCGCATGGTTAAGGGCGGCCCTGCTGCCACGGCCGCTGAGCTGCAGCGCTTCCACGACATGCTGTTTGCGGCCTATGCGGACGAGATTGGGGACAACGCGGTCTTTCGCATGAAGGAGTGGTGGTTCTACGCCAAATGCGCCTTCGCCGATCCCGCGACCGTTCACAAGCTCGTTCGCAAGACCAAAAAGGTCGATGAATACCGCGCTGCTGTCGAGCGCGTCTTTCGCGAGCAGCCGCTTGCGCCTGTTGCCCGCTTTTGTGGCTACTAGTCGTTGGGGACGTTCTTTAACGACTAGTCATTCAAGAACGTCCCCAATGACTAGATTGAAAAGCTGTACGTCAGCATCCAAAGATGTCGGAAAATGTCGACTTTGGATGCTGGCGTACATGTTTGGTTCGTATGGGTTCGGCTCGGTTGGCGCGAACTGGCCGCAGTGCGCGTGCTAGAGCAGGTTCTTCTGCACCCACGCGATGATGTCGCTCGACTCGTAGAGCGGTTTACCGTCGATGAACAGGCAGGGAACCTGGCGCTTTCCGCCGACGGCGATGAGTGTCTGCTCGGCATCGGGGTCGGTCGAGATATTGCGCTCGGGGATGGTCACGCCGTTATCGGCCAAAAAGCGCTTGACCTTTATGCAATACGGGCAGCCGGTCATAACGTAGAGCACGAGTTCGTGATCAGTAGCCATGGTGTCTCCAATCGGTTGAGGTTTCGGTTGAGATACCCAAAGCCGCCGCAGTCTATGCGCGATCCATTGATGACTCGATGGCATGGACCAGAAACGCCGTGGCTCCGGTGCCGCAGGGCTTGTCGTAGTAGTCGATAAAGCGCTGATCGGCAAGATAGCCGTGGGCGAGGCCCAGGTATGCTTCGTCTTGGGGCTCGTGTCCCCAGTTAAGGCCAATCCATCGACGGTGCATTGCTACAAGCTTGCGGGCCTCGCTGCCTTCCGGTTCGCCATCGCCCATGGCAATCGAGAGCTGGCCCAGAACAGCGCGTTCAAGTTCCTTCATGTCGTTCCATGTCTCGGGGTCCATGCCCAGCAGTGCCTCGTTTGCTGCATCGACAGCCTCGTCGCCATAGCGCGCCCGCGCCTCGGCGCCGAAGCGCTCCTCGTTTTCCTGCACGGCGCGCCAGCGCTCCAGCTGCGGCAAGACGGCACCCATGAGTGAGACGGCCTCGTCGAGCGACATGCCGGTGTTTTGTGCCAGGCGCGGGGCACAATCCTCGATCATTGCCTCCATCGTGGTGTCGTAGGTGTACTTGCCGTGCTCGTAGCACCACTTGCAGTAATGGTCGGTCGTGGCGCCCGTGGCGTCGGTGCCGCAGTCGTTGGGCGTGAGTATCATGCCGCAGCTCTGACAATAGTGCTCGGGCATTTCGAGCAGGTGGGACAGCGGTTCTCCGGTTATGGCGGCAATGAGCTTCATCATGTCGATGCCCGGTGTGACTTCGCCGCGTTCCCAACGGCTGACGGCTTGGCGTGTGACGAAGAGCTTGGCGGCGAGTTGCTCTTGGGTAAGATGATGGGCGCGACGGACAGCAATGAGCTTTTCTGCGAAGGCCATAACGGCTCCTTTCTGCTGGTTGTTGGCTTTAAGCATACGCGGCGGCAGGTGCCCTTCCAAGCAACCGTTGGTTGCGCGACGGGGGCTGCGGCGAAGAATTGCGTACAACGTCCCACGCCTCCATGCCGTACAATGACCGGCATGGAACCTATTGCACACATACATACCGATCTGCCGCAGAAGTTCGGCATTCCGCGCAACAGCTTTTTGGCGCCCCATTTGCAGGGACGCATCGTCTTTGAACCGGAATTTGCCTCCAACGCAGCAGTTGAGGGTCTGGATTCCTTCTCTCACCTATGGTTGCTCTGGCGCTTCGAAAACGGCACGCCCGGCGGCACGGCTAAGGACATAGCCGCCGATGCCAAAAAGCAGGACAGGTCCGGAACTAATGCCAAGTGGTCGAAAACCGTGCGTCCGCCGCGTCTGGGCGGAGCCGAGCGTGTGGGCGTCTTTGCCACGCGCAGTCCGTTTCGCCCTAATCCCATCGGTCTCACCTGCGTCAAGCTTGATCGTGTCGAGCTCACCGACGATGGTCCCATCATCCATGTGTTGGGGGCCGACCTGCGCGACGGCACGCCCATCTACGACATTAAGCCCTACATTCCGTTTGCGGATTGCCATCCGGATGCGACCGGCGGCTGGATTGAGGATGCGCCGTGGCAAGAGCTCGACGTCGAGTTTCCGCAAGCGCTGCAGGATATGGTCCCGCCTACAAAGCTTCCTGGCTTGGTTGAGGTTCTTCGCCAGGATCCGCGCCGCGCGGGCAGCAAGCACGAGCCAAACCGTGTTTATCACTTGGCCTTCGCCGGGCTCGACATATCTTTTACGGTCGATGAAACCCGGCTAACCGTAGTCGCCGTCAACGACGCGCAAGACTAATCAGCCATTCGTCCGCACCCGTCAAATTAAGAGCCAAACCCCATGCCAAAACCGCCCATGCTGGTGGACAATAACGCCTACCAAAACAATCCGCTTTGCATGGGAGCCCAGGATGAAATACGACTTTACTTCGCTTATCGACCGCCACGGCATGGACTCCATCGCCGTTGATTCTTGGGGTGAGATCCCCGGCATGGCTCCAAACGCACCCGACGAGGGCTTCGATCGCATTCCCATGTGGGTGGCGGACATGAACTTCGCCACGGTGCCCACGGTCCAGGAACACATCATTCAGCGTGCCCAGCACCCCATGTTTGGCTACTTTGATCCGCGTGCCGAGTACTCTGACCGCATCATCGAATGGCAGAGCCGCCGCAATGGCGTCGAGGGTCTGCGCCCTGAACATATCGGTTACGAAAACGGCGTGCTGGGCGGTGTTGTGTCGACGCTGCGCGCGTATGTCCAGCCGGGCGATGCGGTGCTGGTCCACAGCCCCACCTACATCGGCTTTACCAAGTCTATCGAAGCCGCGGGCTATCGCATTGTCCACAGCCCGCTTAAGCTCGACGACCAAGGCGTGTGGCGTATGGACTATGAGGACATGGAGCGCAAGCTCGCTCAAAACCACATCCATGCCGCGGTGTTCTGCTCGCCGCACAATCCCTGCGGGCGCGTATGGGAGCGCGACGAGATCGAGCGCGCCATGGACATCTATCGCCAGCATGATTGCGTGGTGATCTCGGATGAGATTTGGTCCGATATCATCCTGCCGGGTCACAAGCATATCCCGACGCAGTCGGTGAGCGAGGATGCCCGCATGCGCACGGTTGCCCTTTATGCGCCCAGCAAGACGTTTAACCTGGCGGGCCTGGTCGGCAGCTACCACATCGTCTATAACGAGACGCTGCGCGACCGCGTGTGCGCCGTGTCCGACAAGACTCACTACAACGAGATGAACGTCCTCTCCATGCATGCGCTTATCGGTGCCTATCAGCCTCAGGGCTATGAGTGGGTGGACGAGCTCAACCAGGTGCTTGCCGGTAATATCGAGTGCTTCTGCGATTACGTTGACGAGCATTTTGCGGGCGTGTCCTATTCGCGTCCGCAAGGCACGTACATGGTGTTTCTGGACTGCACCGAATGGTGCCGCGAGCATGGCCGCGATATTCAGTGGCTGCTCGACGAGGGGGCGCGCGTGGGCGTGGGGTATCAGGACGGCCGCCCGTTCCACGGGCCCTGCCACATTCGCGTGAATCTGGCGCTGCCGCTTTCGCGCGTAAGGGAGGCGTGCGACCGCCTGGACCGCTACGTTTTTGGGGTATAGGGGGCGCTCGATTCGAGTGCTGCCCCATGTGCCCACGCCGTCAAAATGTGTGGGCACATGGGGCGCAGAGGGTAGCGAGCGCGTTTTCCGCATTCGCTACTTTTCATGAATCTGCTTGCCGCAAAGATGTTCAATCGAAATCTCGTAGAGCTGGACGCCCTTTATGTCTTTGGCGATCTCCTCCTCGACTTCTTCGGCAGAAGGGTAGTACTTAAGCGCGAGCTGACGGACTTTGTCCTCGATAAACGCGGGCGCTTCATCTACCAGGCGACAACGACCAAAGACAACGGTACTCATAACGTAGGGAGCCCAGTCGCCGTCCTTGTACCACACGTTGCCGTAAACGGTAAAGCAGACTTTATCATCATGCCTGAGTGAATCGACCTTGTGGCCAGCCTTGGCGCCATGGAAATAAATCTTGTCGTGCTCGGCGTCAAAGAAGTAGTTGACGGGAATGGCATAGGGGTAGCCATCATCGCCGTTGACGGCAAAGACGCCGCGCTTGCAGGTAGCGAGCAGTTCGCGCGCTTTCTCGTCGGTGATGGCGCGTTTCTTTCGACGTAAGGGCCTAAACATCGTTGGCTTCCTTTCTACTGCGCATGGTGGTTGAGCACAAACTATAGCGAAACAGCCCCGTTTTTCTTGATACAGGCGAGTATGTTTTTGAGCTTGCTAAAGTCGAGCGGTTTGGGCAGATGGGCGTTCATGCCGGCGTCGTGTGCCGCCTTGGCGTCTTCGGCAAAAGCGTTGGCGGTGAGCGCGATGATGGGGATGTCGGCCGCATCGGCCTTTTCGCTCAGGCGGATCGCCCGGGTTGCCTCGTAGCCGTCCATGCCCGGCATCATGATGTCCATCAGGATTGCATCGAAGCTGCCGGCGGGACGACCAACATATAGATCGACCGTTTCGTTGCCGTCGGCGGCGCGAGTCACGACGATGCCTTCGCTTTCGAGCAGAGCTTGGGCAATCTCGGCATTGAGTTCGTTATCTTCTGCCAAAAGGACGTTCATGCCGGCGAGCGAGCAGCTGCTTACCTGCGTGTCTGCACATTCTTTTATCTGAGGGTTCTTGTCGATATCGAGCGGAATCCGGACGTCAAACGTACTCCCCACGCCAACCTCACTCGAAATCTCAATCGTGCCGCCCATCATATCGATGAGCGATTTGACGATAGACATGCCAATGCCGGTTCCTTGGAACTTGCTGCGCGCATCGTCGCCTTCCTGGGCAAACGGCTCGTAAATGTGCGTCAAAAACTCGGGCGTCATACCAATGCCGGTATCCGAGACGCTAAAGCAAAACACGGCGTGCTCGTCGTCGACCGGTTTGATGGTCGATGAGAACGTGACGGTGCCTCCGTGCTTGTTGTACTTGATGCTGTTGTCGAGCAGGTTGACAAGGATCTGCCGAATATGGGTGGGGCTGCCGATCATATATTGGTCGACAGCGTAGGGCTCGCTGGTGTCGAGCATGGTTATGCCGCGGTCCGATGCGCGGAGCTTGCACAGTACGAGCGCATTGTCGCACAGCTCTTTAAGGTTGAATGATTCGTGCTCGAGCGTCACTTTGCGCTCCTCGATCCTGCCCATCTCGAGGATGTCGTTAATCAGTGACAGCAGGTGATTGGCGGCAACGCGCGCCTTGGCGCGGCTTTCGCGGGCGACCTGCATGTCGCCTTCTCTCAATTCCTCAATTTCGATAAGGCCCAGGATGCCGTTGAGCGGCGTGCGGATGTCGTGGCTCATGCGCGTGAGGAAAGCGGTTTTGGCGGCATTGGCGGCATCGGCTTTCTGCCGTTCCTCCTGTGCGCGGTAAAGCGACCAGACAAGGATGACGATGCCGGTGAGCAAAATGCAGATGACGACTGCCGCAATGACGATGCGGTTGCGGTAGAGAAGTCGGAACGCATCCGATTCTTGCGCCGAGTACGATGTGGGGAAATAGCTGTTTGCAGAGAGCGATTCACCTGCATTGACGATGCCCTTATTTATGATTCCCAGCAGCTCGGGCTTGCCGCGCGAAATTAAACACGATAGTTGTGCCGTGTTGGTGAGTTCCTGTGTTTCGAAATCCTCGATGTCGTAGATGTCGCGGAGAGTTTCCAGGCGCGTGCTGGGGACAATGATGCAACGTGCCTTCCCCTCATCGAGGGCTTTGAGCACCTCGCCGTCATTCGAATACTCGGTTACCGTTGCGTTCGGAAAGAGACTTTCGAGCTCAAAACGGTTAACGATTGTGCTCTTTGTACAAGCGATGTTCTTAAGGTCGCTGTTCAGGTTTTTGCCACTGTGAATGGCGGTCAGCGAAACCGTTCCCATCGAGTTTGACTGGATGACCCCTGTCTGCTCGGCGAGCCAGTAGTCGCGAAACAACGGCAGGGCGACATCGATGGTCCCGTTGGAAAGGGCTTTGATCATTTGTTTGTTGCTCGAGAGTGCGATTGTTTTGACCGTAATGCCAAACTTGTCGTGCAACGTCGTTGCAAGCGAGGCGAGCGACCCTTCCATCTCGCCGTCGTCATTTTGCGTACAGTAGGGAAGTTGGTTTTTAAGATAGCCGATCGTGATGGTATTGCCGTTTTCTTTGAGCCAGGTGGTCTCGGGGCCGGTGAGCGATGACGAGCCACTGTTTTGGGTCGAGTAACTCGATTTGACTTCCTCGTTATAGCGCGGGTTATCGCGGGCGATGGTCGTCATGGCGGCGTTGATGTCGTTCATCAGATCAGGGCGGCTTTTGGGAACGGCAAAATAGTAGTCGCTCGAGCCTACGTAGAACATGGGTGACGCATCGGGCGACGAAATGGTGTCGTTCATGATGACGGCGTCGACCTCGCCGTCTGCAAGCGCCTCAAAGAGGGCACTGCCGGTGTCGATTTCTTTATAGGTGCAGGTAACGCCTTCGTCGGCGAGCCACTGCTGGCCGACGATAGTTTGCATAACGCCAGAGTTGCAGCCGATGGTGAGGCCTTGGAGCGCCTGGGGGTCACCCTTGGCCAGGTCGTCGCGGTCGGGCCTGGCGTAGATGTAGTAGCGCTCGGTGCCCTCGGGGTTCGAGGAAAAGAGCAGCTTCTGCTCGCGTTCTGCCGAATACGAGATGTTGGGCATGAGGTCGATTTCGCCTGCCTCGAGCATGTCCATAAGCTCGGAGAAGGTGCCGCTAACGTATTCGTATTGCCAGCCCTTTGTGTAATACGAGAGGGTCTGGAGGTACTCGTAGCCCCATCCCGAGAGGCGCTCGCCCGGCGTGCCTTCCTGGAAGCCTTTGTTGTTGACGAGCCAGCCAACGCGGACCGTCTTGACCTGCTGGTCGGAGTCGGCGGCAAAGGCTGGGGTGGGCATGACGGCGCTCAGTAGTGTGAGCGCAGCAAGCGCGACGGCTAGGGTGCGATATAGAGCTAAGCGAAGGACGGCGGAAGGTTTCACAGGCAATCCTATCGAGTCGAGATAATACCGCATAAGGATACCAGCTCAGCTTGCCTAACATCCGGCACTTAGGGACGTTCCCAATCTGTCCGGCAGTTGTAGTAGTCATTGGGGACGTTCTTAAACGACTAGTCGCCGGGGACACTCTTTGCCGGAGTTGGCACTTAGGGACGTTCCTTATGTGCCGGCAGTTGGGGACAGTCCCTTTCTGCCAGCACAAAAGGAGCGTCCTCGAGTGCCGAGTGTGGGACAATACCGAACGAACATGATTGGACGCTTGGGAAAAGGGGTCGCGATGAACAAGTTGAGGACGCTTGCCGACGTGTTGCGCCAGGCTGGCTTTGCGCGCATCACCGGCCTGTTCCTTATCTTCTACCTGCTGTGCTCGACGGCCGTCTGGCTGTCCGACCCTGCGACCCTTACGTTTGGCGATGGCCTCTGGTTTAGCTTTGAGACCGTATCGACGATCGGCTTTGGCGATATCCCGGCCGAAACGCCGGTTGCCCGCGCTATCACCGTCGTTTTGAGCGTCATCAGCATCTTCTACATCGCCATGCTCACGGGCGTGGCGGTGAACTACTGCAATACGCTCATCAAGATGCGCCAAAAGGACACCATGGCGCGCTTTATGGACGATCTTGAGCATCTGGAAGAGCTCGATCGCGATGAGCTCGCCGACCTGTCGCGCCGCGTGCGCGAATATCGCCGACGCCAACGCTAGGGCGGGCGCCGCGCGTCACAACAAGGGGGCTGAATATGAATATCACGGTATACCTGGGCGCCAGCGTCGGTAACGACCCGGCGTTTCTGCCTGCGGTGCAGCAGCTCGGCACATGGATTGGCTCCAACGGCCACGCGCTGGTATACGGCGGGTCCAAGTCGGGGCTGATGGGCGCGCTCGCCGATAGCGTGCTCGATGCCGGCGGACACGTGACCGGTGTGGAGCCGAGCTTTTTTATCGAGGCCGAGTTTCAGCACGATGGTATCGACGACCTGATCGTGACGAGTGATATGGCCGAGCGTAAGGCCAAGATGATCGAGCTCGGCGATGCGTTCATCGCCTTTCCGGGCGGTACGGGCACGCTCGAGGAGATTGCCGAGGTCATGTCGGCCGTGTCGCTGGGCCATCTGAGCGCGCCGTGCATCCTGTACAACTTGGACGGTTACTACAACGACCTTAGGTCGCTGCTCGGGCACATGATCGACAAGGGCCTATCGAGCCCGCAGCGCCAGGCCGGCATCTACTTTGCCGACGACCTGCACCAAATCGCATCGATTATCGGCAGCTAAGCCTTGGGCCCGTCGCGTGTGCGGCACCCAACGGCGCTGTTCGCGACGTAGATGGTTGGCCCGTCCGCGCTGTGCCCGTCCTACAATAAAACGTATCTTTGCCGATTCTGACCACGGGAGGTCCCGATGGATAACCTTGCAAAACCCAAAAACCGTGCGCTGTTCTTAGTGAGCGTGGCCGTGACCGGTGCGTTTGCAGGCGCTGCGGTCTGGCTGTTCTTCTTTGCGATGGAGCACGGTATCGACTATCTATGGACCGAGATCCCGCACATGCTGGGCGTCGCTTCGCCCGAGCTCGCGAGCGGCCCGTTCGGGTTTTTGCCGTATCCGTTTTTCGTCTGCCTGCTGGGCGGCCTGCTGATCGGTCTGTACGAAAAGATGACGGGCACCAAGACCGACGACCTTAACCAGGTGATGGCCAAGGTTAAACAGGACGGTTGCTACCCGTACGACAACCTGGGCAAGCTTTCGCTTGCGGCATTGCTGCCGCTGCTGTTTGGCGGAAGCATTGGACCGGAGGCCGGCCTGACCGGCGTTATCGCGGGCCTGTGCAGCTGGGTCGGCGACCGCATGCGTCGCTTTGGCGTCGAGTTTAGGCAGCTCACGCTGCTGGGCACCCAGGCCGCCCTGACGGCGCTCTTCACCGCGCCCGTCTTTGGCTTTGTGGCGCCGCTCGCCGGTAGCGCTGACGGCCAGGGCGCCGACGACGATGGAGACTCCGAATCCGACGAGATCACCATCAAACTGCCCAAGGCGCAAAAGACCGTGGTCTACGGCATCGCGATTGCCGGCGGCCTGGGCACCTATCTACTGCTCGGCCAACTCATGGGCGGCGGTATGGGTATGCCGAGGTTCGAGGCTGCCCGGGTGGGCAACCTTGAGCTTGCCTGGCTTATTCCCCTGGCACTCATCGGTACGGCCTGCGGCCGGCTGTACTTTGTCTCGGAGCACGCGAGCGAGGCGTTGGCCCACGCCATAGGGGAGCGCCCTGTCGTCAAGGCCATGCTGGCCGGTCTGGCGCTCGCCATCTGTGGCACGGTCCTGCCCTACACCATGTTTGCCGGCGAGACCCAAGCCGACGTGCTCATGGAGACCTATCTGACCATTCCCGCCGGCGTGCTTATCGCGACCGGTCTTGTTAAGGCCATGCTGACGCCCGCCCTCATCAACCTTGGTTGGCGTGGCGGCCACTTCTTCCCGGTTATCTTCTCGGGTGTGAGCCTGGGCTATGGCCTTGCCATCCTCACCGGCGCCGATCCGGTCTTTTGCGTCGCCGTCTGCACGGCCTCGACGATGGGCGCCGTTATGCGTCAGCCGGTCATGGTTGTGGGCTTGCTGCTCATGTGCTTCCCACTCAAGGGCATCGTCTGCATGATCATCGCCGCCGTCATCGCGGTGGGCATTCCGCTGCCCAAGCCGCTGCGCAAGTAGCACGGTAGCGCGCGGGCAATACAAACATCTCAAGCCCGGTGTGGGCGCTGTGTCACGGATTTGCGGGTGGACTGAATCTCGCCTGGCACCGACGCTACTTCCAAATCGCGAGCGGGGCGGTGCCCAGCACGATGAGGAAAAGGCCGATGGCGCTTCGATGCGACAGCTTTTCGTTGAAGGCCAGTCGTGCGAACAGCACCGATACGACAATCGATAGTTTGTCGATTTGCACGACGACGCTCACCTGGCCTGCAGCGATGGCGTAGTAGTACAGCAGCCACGACGCGCCGGTCGCAATGCCCGATGCCGCAAGAAATGCGAGTTCGCGCGGGTCAATGCGCGCGACCTGCTCCAGCTTTCCCTTGACAGCCACGATTGCCCATGCCATAACAAGTACCACACAGGTGCGGATTGCCGTGGCCAGGTTTGACTCGACACCTTCGATGCCGATCTTGGCGAGGACGGAGGTGAGTGCCGCGAACACGGCGGCGCCGAGGGCGTAAGCGAGCCAGGCTCGGTCTTGCTTTTGCCCTGCGCCGACGGACTGCTTTTTCTCGATCATCAAAAACGTGCCGAGCGTGATAACTGCGGTTCCCACGAGCTTGACCGCCAGGTTGCCTGTCTCACCAAAAAGCACTATGGCGATCAGCACGGCGAGCACGGTGCTCATCTTGTCGACGGGTACAACCTTGTTGACGTCTCCGATGCTGAGCGCCTTAAAGTAACAGATCCACGAGGCGCCGGTGGCGAGTCCCGAGAGGGTGAGGAATAGCCAGGCTTTGGCGGGAATGGTGCCGATTGCTCCGATGGATCCAGAAATGCCCGCCATTGCCCAGGCAAATACGAGCACCACGCAAGTACGGATGGCGGTTGCAACGTCGGAGTCGGTGTGTCTGATGCCGCATTTGGCCAAAATGGATGTGATGCCGGCAAAGAAAGCTGATGCAAATGCTGCTGTAACCCACGACACGGGTTGAGCGCCTCCTCATAAAAGACCGCGCCAGATCTGCGGCGCATGCCCGATGATACCGCGCTTGCCTACAGGTCGCGTGCTCGATAGACCTTGGTACTGATGGCGCAACTCAGTGCAAAGAGCACGAGGGCCAGTACGGCAATTCCTGCGCACAGGCAGCCGAGGACGGCGGGATCGGGGTTTGCCCCAGTAATCGACATGAGCCAGTTGCTGATGGGGTTGGAGGAGCTCAGCGTGGCCATGGCAAGGCATCCGAGCAGGGCAAACAGGCCGACGGAAAAGCGCAGCGCCTCCATGTGTCCAAATCGGAAGAACAGCGGCTGTGCCAAAAACACCATCATGAGGGAGATGAGCATCGATGCGGCGGAGGCTATCGTGGTCTCAAAGACGATCTGTCCCGTCGAGGGCATGCCCATGTGATCGAAGAACGGAAAGGTGATGATGCTCAAAAGCGCGGCGGCGCAGGTCATAACGGCCGAGAAGGCAATGATGCTCAGGTAGCGTGCACAGATGATGTCTTTGCGCGAGATGGGCAGCGTCGCCCGATAACGCTCCCATCCGTTTTGATTGTCGAAGCCGGCCAGCGAACTCATGACCATGATGGGCGACATGGCACTGACCGCGCAGGCGCCGGCGCTCATACCGGAATCGCCATCCGATGCGTTGGCGAGGGTCAGTACGACGAAGATGAACAGGCCGACGCCCGCGATGCTCGGGGCGAGCGTGCGAACGATGGCGAGCTCGGACATAAAGGCGCGTTTCATTTCGAAGCCCCTTTCAGCATGAGGCGAAGATAGTCATCAATGGTTGCCCGATCGCAGGGAATCTCTGGAAAGGCCTCGAGCGTTTCGCGACGGTCGGGCACGAGCACGTCCACGCTGTAGGCGTGGTGGGCGGCGCGGGCGTCTTCGACGCAAGCCATAAGCTCGGCGGCCTGTGCCTGAGTGCAGTGAGCGATGCCGGCTCGGTCGGTAATGTCCTCGCGCGGCAGGTCAAACACAATCGAGCCGTTATCGATGCAGATGACGCGGTCGGCGGTGTGATCGAGGTCGGACGTAATGTGGCTCGAGAGCAGCACGCTGCGCTGGCCGTCGGCGACAAAGGCAAGCAGCTCGTCGAGCAGTTCCTCGCGCGCCATGGGATCAAGGCCTGCGGTGGCTTCGTCCAAAACGAGCAGCTTGGCATTGTGACTGAGTGCGCAGGCAAGCTGCAACTTCATGCCCATGCCGCGGGAGAGGTCCCTGACCTTCGTCTTGGGATCGAGGCCAAATCGGTCGATGAATCCGGCGAACGTTTCGCAGCTCCACGTGGGGTACGCCGGGCCTACGAGCCTCTCGACCTGGCCCACCTTGAGCGTGGAGGGGAAGGGGCATGTGTCCAGGACAAGGCCGACGCGGGAGCGCAGGTGGCGCTGTGCCTCGTCGGGCGCGTTGGCGTCGCAGCGCTGTCCAAGCAGATGCGCCTCGCCGGCATCGAGCTTTATAAGCCCGAGCGCGGCGCGAATGGTCGTCGTCTTGCCGGCGCCATTTGCGCCCACAAAGCCAACGATCTGGCCGGGCTCCACGGCAAGTGTGACGTCTCGCAGTGAAAAACGGTCGCTCACACGGCGTGAGATGCCTTTGAGTTCTAGAAGGTTTTGCATGGTATAGCCTTTCTTGCAGATGGCTACTGCATGGTTTCGGGGGCTATCAGGTCGAGCATCTCGTGCAGCTTGTCGCGCGTAACGCCCAGGGCTTCGGCTTGGCTCGCCGCTTTCGCAAGCAGTTCTTCGATATGGCAGAGCTGGTTTTCGCGCAAGAGCTCCTGGTTGCCCTCGGCGACAAAACAGCCCTTGCCCTGCACGGTGCAGATAAACCCGAGCTGCTCCAGGTCGGCGTAGGCGCGCTTGGTGGTGATGACGCTCACGCCAAGATCGCTCGCGAGCGCGCGGATGCTGGGGAGTTTGGCT
Source organism: uncultured bacterium (assembly GCA_905215065.1). GTDB lineage: Bacteria > Actinomycetota > Coriobacteriia > Coriobacteriales > Coriobacteriaceae > Collinsella. Next base: position 43,343 of record CAJMOF010000003.1, read on the forward strand.
CCCGCAGTGAGTGTGCCCGAAAGGATCTGAGCTTTGACCTGTGAGGATATCTGTTCGTAGATAGGCTTATCGCTCGAATTGGATAGGATGATGTCCACAGCGGCTCCTTAGCTGTTGGGTTACACGTGTATATAACCGGTAAGCACAGTATATATACACTATGCACAGTTATGCAAGAGCTAAATGTGGAATAGCCCATCGGCGCCGCGCTTGCTCCAAAACAATCTCAATCTGTAACACCTGGGTCCGTTTTGGGTCGCCTGCTGTTACAGATCGAGATCTTATTTGCCCGCTTGCCTATTTGTCTCAGTCTGTAACAGTAAGAGTCGATTTGCGCGGCTAGATGTTACAGAACGAGACATTGGCGGCTCGCCTTCCCGTTTATCTCGATTTGTAACAGCTAGACCCAATTTGGGCGGTCAGATGTTACAAATCGAGATTGTGCCGGCGGGCCTGCCGGTTTGTCTTGATCTGTAACAGGTAGAGGCTCAAAACCCGTCTTACTGTTACAGATCGAGACAGTCCTTGAGGCGACTGCCAGGTGCACAACGAGCTTGGCTAATGAATTTGTCCTGATAGGTGCCCTATGGCGGGATTTCGCGGCTACAATGGTGCGGTTACAACGACGTAATGCACTCAATGCAAGAAAGGATCCGCATGGCAAGCCTGTCGGATGAAATCTCGTCGCGCCGCACGTTCGCGATTATCAGCCACCCGGACGCCGGTAAGACCACGCTTACCGAGAAGCTGCTGCTCTATACCGGCAGCATCCAGACTGCCGGCTCGGTCAAGGGCAAGAGCTCGGCCAAGCATGCCGTCTCGGACTGGATGGACATCGAGAAGGAGCGCGGTATTTCCGTTACCTCCTCGGTACTGCAGTTCACCTATAACGGCGCCTGCGTCAACATCCTCGATACCCCCGGCCACCAGGACTTCTCGGAGGATACCTACCGTACCCTTATGGCCGCCGACGCCGCAGTCATGGTCATCGACGGCGCCAAGGGCGTCGAGGCCCAGACCAAAAAGCTCTTTAAGGTCTGTACGCTGCGCCATATTCCCATCTTCACCTTTGTGAATAAGCTCGACCACGAGGCTCGCGATCCGTTTGAGCTCATGGAAGAGATCGAGAACGTCCTGGGTATCAATACGTATCCCATGAACTGGCCGATCGGCAGCGGCCGCAACTTCCGCGGCGTGTTCGACCGTCAGACCCGTCGCGTCATTGCCTTTGAGGGCGACGGCCACGCCAACGCCACCAAGAAGGTCGCCGAGGTCGAGGCCGAGCTGGGCGATCCTTCCATGGACGAGCTTATTGGCGAAGAGAACCATAAGAACCTGATGGACGACATCGAGCTGCTCGATGGCGCCGGCGACGAGCTCGACTTGGATGCCGTGGCCTGCGGCAAGCTGAGCCCGGCGTTCTTTGGCTCGGCGCTCACCAACTTTGGCGTGGAGCCCTTCCTCAAGGAGTTCCTGCGTCTGGCCCCGACGCCGCGCGCCTATACCGATACGCTCACCAGCGAACCGGTCGATCCCTGCCGCGATGACTTTAGCGGCTTTGTGTTTAAGATCCAGGCCAATATGGACAAGAACCACCGCGACCGCATCGCCTTTGTGCGCATTTGCTCGGGCAAGTTCGAGCGTGGCATGGACGCCTTCCACGTGCAGGGCAACCGCAAGCTCAAGCTTGCCACGGGCACGTCGATGATGGCCGATGACCGCGCCATCGTGGACGAGGCGTACGCGGGCGATATCGTGGGCCTGTTCGACCCGGGTATCTTTAGCATCGGCGACACCGTGTGCTCCGGCAAGCGCCACGTGCAGTATCCGCAGATCCCGACGTTTGCCCCCGAGATGTTCGCTCGCATTACGCAGGTCGACACGCTCAAGCGCAAGCAGTTCGTCAAGGGTATGGAGGAGCTTGCCCAGGAGGGTGCCATCCAGATCTTCCGCGAGCTGGGTGCCGGCATGGAGAGCGTCATCGTGGGCGTGGTCGGTGTGCTGCAGTTTGAGGTACTCGAGCGCCGCCTCAAGGCCGAGTATCGTGTTGAGGTCCGTCGCCAGCCGCTGCCCTATACGGACATCCGCTGGATTCAGAACGACCCCGATACCATTGATATCCCGGGCCTTTCGCTCACGCGCGACACGCTGCGCGTCGAGGACATGCGCGGCGGCAAGCTGCTGCTGTTCACGAGCCCGTGGAACGTGGACTGGGCAACCGATCACAACCCCGATCTTATCCTGTCGGAGTTTGGCAACGTAACGTTTTAGCGCACCGGCGCGGTGGCCCTGTGGGGCTGCCGCGTCGTTTGCTTGCCTGATGCCGCGTGAGCGGCTATTATACCCACCGTCGTCTCAAGACCGTGACGTCCGAGCAGTTCGGGTCCGATATCCTGCTCGTTAAACCTAAAACCAAAGGAGTACATAATGATCAAGAAGGTCATGGAGGACTACAAGGTCCTGTTGCGGAGCATTCCCGCGGCAACGGTTTCGCTGTTTTTCGTGAGCGTCATCATGATGAACCTGCTGGCCAACAAAGAGCTCATCAGCCTGCCGTATCTGGCACTCGATTGCGGCTTTGTGGTGAGCTGGGTTTCGTTTTTGTGCCAGGACATGATCTGTAAGCGCTTTGGCGCCAAGGCATCCATCAAAATCTCTATCCTCGCGCTGCTGGTCAACCTGGCCGTGAGCCTGTGCTTTTGGGCATGCTCGCTCACGCCCGGCATGTGGGGCGCCTACTACGACACGGGTATGATCGAGGTCAACACCGCCCTTAACGCCACCATCGGCGGCACCTGGTACGTGGTGCTGGGCTCTTCGCTGGCAATGCTCGTTTCTGCCGTGGTTAACTCCACGCTCAACCAGTCGCTCGGCCGCATGCTCAAAAAGAATAACTTTGCGAGCTTTGCCTTCCGCTCCTATGTGTCTACGGGCATCGGTCAGTTTGTCGATAACCTGGTCTTTGCCATTGTGGTGAGCCACACGTTCTTTGGTTGGACCTGGGTGCAGGTCCTTATGTGCTCGCTGACCGGCGCTGTTGCCGAGCTGCTGTGCGAGGTCTTTCTGAGCCCCGTGGGCTATAAGGTCGTGCGCGGCTGGGAGCGCGAGAATGTGGGCTCCGAGTACCTCGAGCGCCACGCAACCGCCTAAGGAGCAAGTATGCGGGTTTTGATCACGGGCGCTTCGGGCGGTATCGGAGCCGCGTGCGTGCAGCGCTTTTTGGACGAGGGCCACGAGGTCGTGGGCTTTGACCTGCTGCCGGCGGCGGTCGAGCACGAGCGCTACCGCCATCTGATCGTTGATGTACGCGAGCCTAACTCGTTTCCAGGCGACCTTGAGCCTCAGGTAATCGTGAACGTTGCCGGTGTACAGGATTCGGCCGATGACATTGCCGCCAACCTGCGTGGCACCATCAACGTGACCGAACGCTACGCCTTTGTGGGGGAGGGGCTTGCCGCCAAGCCGACAGCGGCTATCAAATCCGTGGTCAATGTGGGGTCGGCGAGCGGACATACGGGATCGGAGTTTCCCGCCTATGCCGCCAGCAAGGGCGGCGTTATCGCCTACACCAAGAACCTTGCAAACCGCCTAGCACCGCAGGCCATCGCCAACAGTGTGGACCCGGGCGGCGTTATCACGCCGCTCAACCGTTGCGTGATGGAAGACGAGCGCCTGTGGAACCAGATTATGGAGCTCACGCCGCTTAAGCGCTGGGCTACCGCCCAGGAGATCGCTGAGTGGATCTACTTTGTGGGCGTGACCAACCGTTTTATGACCGGGCAGAGCCTGCTGATCGATGGCGGCGAGGCCGGCCGCACACAATTTATTTGGCCCGAATAGGAAACGCGCCCGATGGAAAGCCGTCGGGCGCGTTTTTGATGTACCGGTTTTTATCCGAGGCAAGTCCAGTTGACGGGGGTCGAGCCGTGCTGTTCGAGTAGCCGATCAGCTGCCGAGAAGGGGCGCGACCCCATAAAAGCGGGGAGTTCTGCCGTGGCACGGTTGGCCGAAAGCGGCGAGGGGTGCGTAGAGGCCAGACAGAACTTGCCGGTTGCCTTTCCCGCGCCGGTCGCGGCAAGCTTGCCCTCGACCATCTGCTGGGCAAAGCGACCCCATGCCAAAAAGACTACCGGCTGGGGCAGCTGGCAGCAGCGCTCGATGACGTAGTCGGTCAGGGTGCTCCAGCCCAGCTTGGCGTGCGAATTGGCGGCATGCTCGCGCACGGTGAGTGTGGTGTTGAGGAGCAGGACGCCCTGTTGTGCCCATGGGGTTAGGTCTCCCGTGGCGGGAATGGGGCAACCCAGATCGGCGTTGAGTTCCTTATAGATGTTGCGCAGGCTCGGCGGCAGCTTGGTTTGCGTCGCGGGGACCGAGAACGAAAGCCCCATGGCCTGGTTGGGTCCGTGATAGGGGTCTTGACCCAAGATGACAACTTTGGCTTGGTCTGCCGGCGTGTAGACGAGGGCATTGAGGATGTCGTCTTGTGCCGGGTAGATGGTCTGCTCGGCACGCAAAAGGGCGATGCGCTCGAGCAGCTGGTTCGTAGTGTCACGTACCGGCTGCGGCGCATCGCCCAACCAGGTTGCTATGTTGCGGTCGCGAGTTGCGGTGTCCATGGGGCTCCTTTATGGCAGATACTCTGTTGGTATCTATTGTAAAGGCGCACCGATTGCCTTTATGCCGCGGCTGTATGAAGAGTGGGGTCTACGAGACGCGCTCGGTCGCTCCTGCCATGTGAGCGTGTCCTTGCGAGCGAAGGCACGGGAGCTCGACGGTTGCCACCATCACGCCGGTGAGGATGAGGGCGGCGCCAAAGAAGGCGATGGGGCTCAGGACCTCGCCGACCAGGAAGAACGAGAAGACAGCGGAGCAGACCGGCTCGAGCGAGAAGGCGAAGCCGGTGGTCTCGGCGGGCACGTGGGGCTGCACGAGCGTTTGGGTGATAAAGCCATAGGCAGAGCAGATGAGCGCGAGTGCGACGACGACCGCGACCTCGCTCGGCGTGCTGGGAAGCGTAAAGCCGCCAAAGGCAAATGCGGCGATGCCCGAGAACAGGCCGCCAAAGCCCAGCTGCCAAACGCCCAGAGCCAGCGGGTCGACATCTTCGACAAAGCGCTTCGCCACAATGATATGGCCGGCATAGACAAAAGCGGAGAGCAGCATGATGATCGCGCCGGGATTCAGGCTGGTAAAGTCGGCACCCGAGAGCAGCAGCATACCGCAGGTGACGATGGCGGTGCCGATGAGTACCTTGCGCTCGGGGGCGCGACGCAGCAGGGCGGCGTTGGCAAACGGCACGATCACGACCGTCAGGCTCTGCAAAAAGCCGGCGGTGGAGGCGGAGGTAAGGCTGGAGCCCAAGCACATGCAGGTGAGCTCGGTTGCCATGATGGCGCCGATGATGGCGGCGCGAACCATCAGGTCGCGGTTAATGCGCAGCGCGTGCTTGTGGAAGAGCAGCAGGCAGGCCACAAAGGCGATGATGCAGCGCAGCGCAACGATGCTCGTGGCGTTCATGCTGTCCATGCCGATCTTCATGAGGGGGTACGAAAAGCCCCATGCGACGGGAACGGAAAATGAGAGCGCGATTGCTTTTTTGCGATCCATGGGACTCCTTTTGTTACAGAACGGTTTCGCAAAAAGGATTCTGCTCCCAGATGTGGATGTAGTAAAGCGAATGTATCTTCAGTATGATTAAGAAATACTAATGTTGCTAGAAAAAGCGCTGGCAAAACGTTTTACGGCTACATCGATGTGGAGGCACGATGGCATCGCGATATCAGATTGTATGTATGGTGGTCGATTGCGGCAGTCTGAAGGGCGCGGCCGACGAGCTGGGCTATACGCAAAGCGCGGTGAGCCAGGCCGTCAAGGCGCTCGAGCGCGAGCTGGGCACCACGATTATCGAGCGCGGTAAGCAGGGCGTATCGCTTACGCGCGACGGCAAACAGTATCTGCCGTATCTGCGCCAGATTGTAACTGCCGAGGCCGAGCTCGAGGGCAAACGCCAGGAGTTGCTGGGACTCTCCTCGACCGATATTCGCATTGCGACGTTTACCAACGTGAGCCGTACCGTGTTGCCGCGCGTGATTCGCGACTTTGGGGCCCTGCACCCGGGCGTGCACTTTACCCTCAAGCAGGGCGATTACACGCGCAACGCCCAGTGGGTGCACGATGGCGTGGTTGACTTTTGCTTTACGGCGCGCGGATTTACCGCTGGGCTCGAGAAGCGCGTGGTCTATCACGACGAGTTGGTGGCGCTGCTGCCGACCGCGCATCCGCTGACGGCAAAGGAAAAGGTGACGCTCGCCGACCTGGCGTCCGAGCCGTTTGTGCTGCTGGATGAGGGCGAACAGAGCCTGGTGCTCGATGCATTCGCGGCGCATGGGCTGTCGCCGCACGTGACGAGCGAGGTGACCGACGACTACACCATCATGGCGATGGTGGAGGAGGGCCTAGGCGTGAGCATGCTCTACCGTCGTACGGTCGAGGGCATGAAGGCCGGTATCCGCGTGCGTCCCATCGTGCACGCTCCCTCGCGCGATGTGGTGGCGGCTTGGCGCAGCTGGGACACCATGCCTATCGCCACGAGGCGCTTTATCGATTATATGAGCTCGCATATCGTCAGCTAGTTGCCGTATGCCGCCTTGCCGCGCATGCCTAGCGCGTCCCGGTCTTGGCTTGCGCCAGACGGTAGGTGCGTGCCGGGTGACAGAGCAATACCGCCACGACCATAAAGAACGCCGTGGTGCCCAGGCTGATGGGGTAGACCATCATGATGTTCGGAAAGGTGCGGAAGTGCGGGAACACGCAGAATACCCAATAGAAGCGGATGCCGCAGACACAGATCATGGTGATGAGGGCAGGCATGAGCGAGATGCCAAAGCCGCGCAGGTAACCGGACATGTTTTCGTAGAACATGCTAAAGGCGTATGCCGGGAAGATCGAGCACACGCGGATATAGCCGATCGAGACGATGTTGGGATCGCTGTTAAAGAGCGACAAGATCTCGCGCCCTAGGCCGACAATAACGATGATCGTGGTGAGTGCAACGATACCGCCTTCGATCAGGCAGACCTTGAGCGTCTTGGTGCAGCGGTCGATCTGGCGGGCACCGTGGTTTTGTCCCACAAAGGTGGTGCAGGCCTGGCTAAAGCTGTTGAGCAGGTTGTAGCACACGTACTCCAGGCTCATGGCAGCGCTGGATGCCGCCATGACCTCGGTGCCCAGGCTGTTGATGGCGGACTGGATGATGATGTTAGCGACGGCAAAGACGGCGCTTTGGATGCCGGCGGGCAGGCCGATCTTAACGATGCGCTTGAGGGCGACGGGGTCTAAGCCTAAGTCGCGTGGGGTGACGCGGACGACGGAGTCGGTCTTGAGCAGGTGGACAAAGAGTGTGGCGGCGCTGACGGTGTAGGCGATGGCGGTGGCGATGGCGACACCCGCGACGCCCCAGTGGAGCACGGGGACAAAGATGAGGTCCAGACCAATGTTGAGGATGGTGGACACGGCAAGCGCCTGCAGCGGCATGCGGGTGATGCCGACAGAGCGGAAGATTGCGGCCTCAAAGTTGTAGAGCAAGATCGAGGGCATGCTGAGCAAAAAGACGCGCAGGTAGAGCGATGCGAGCGGCATGGTTTCGTCAGGGACGTTGAGCGCGGCGAGCATGGGCTCGGCAAAGACCTCGCCCAGCGCGATGACGACAAAGCCCACGAGTGCCATCAGAATCGAGGTATGGACGGCGCGCTTGACCATGTTCTGATCGTTGCGGCCGATGGCGTTGGCGATGACCACGTTGGAGCCAAGCGACAGCCCAATAAACAGGTTGATCATAAGACTGGTAAGCGGAACATTGGAGCCGACCGCCGCCATGGCGAGGGTTCCCTGGTCGCCCGAGAAGTTACCGATGATGACCGTGGCGATGAGGTTCGACAGCTGCTCCAAGATGCTCGTGGCGGCGACGGGAAAGGCGAACAGGGGAATATTGCGCCACAGCGAGCCGGTGGTCATGTCAATGTGCTTAGATGCGGTGTCTGCCATACGCTCTCAATCTCTAACATGCTCATTCGTGCTTATTTGCGCAGACGATGATACTCCTAATCGACTAGTCGGCACTTAGGGACGTTCCTTTTCTGCCGGCAGCTGGGGACACTCCTTGTCTCTTCTATGACTAGGTGGGGAAGGCGTGCGACAATGGTGGGCGTTATGTTGTTCGCGCTAAGGAGTTGCCATGTTGTTGTGTCCCGTTTGCCATGAACCGTTGGTGGACGACGAGCGCGGTGCTGCATGCGCGGGCGGACACCGATTTGACCGTGCGCGCGAGGGCTATCTCTATCTGCTGCGCTCGTCCAAGAGCGGTGACTCCATGGGCGATCCCAAGTCGCAGGCACGCAGCCGTCGCGACTTTCTGAACCGCGGTTACTATGCGCCGTTGCGCGATGCGATGGTCGAGCTGGTGCGCGAGCGGGTGTCTGGTCGTGCCGCGTCAACGAACTGCCCCATGACGTTGCTCGATATTTGCTGTGGCGAGGGCTACTACACCAGCGCCATGGGTGCGGTGCCGGGCGTAGATGCTTACGGTTTCGACCTGGGCAAAGAGATGGTGCGCCTGGCCGCCAAGCGCGGCGATGCGACCTACTTCGTGGCCAACATGAAGGCTATCCCCGTGGCCGATGGCGCCTTCGATATGGTGACCGAGCTCTTTGCCCCCTTTAACGAGCGCGAGTTTGCCCGCGTGCTGGCACCCGAGGGCTCTCTCTACACCGTGGTGCCGGGTGCCCGTCATCTCTTTGGGCTCAAGGAGGTGCTCTACGATACGCCGTACCTTAACGACGAGAAGCTGCCGCAGACCACCGAGCTCGAGTTAATCGGAACGCAGCGGGTGACAGCTTCTATCACCCTCCAGACGCAGGCCGATATCGAGGCAGTGTTCCAGATGACGCCGTATTACTACCGCACGCGCCCTGCCGATAAAGAGCGCCTGGCAAACCTGGACACCCTTCAGACCGATATCGACTTCATCATCGCCGAGTACCGTCACAGCTAACAACCTGCCAAAAAGGGACAGGTTTATTTTGGCAGGTTTTATCTGGGCAAACGTAAAGGGCCGACCGCGTTGCTACGCGATCGGCCCTTGTTGGTTGCTTGATTGCGGGGAACTGCGGGGGACAGGTGCCTACAGGCGGTCCTTGTTTTCGGCCTTAATGTCGTGTGCCTGCTGAATAAAGAACAGGTCGTACACCACGATGACAAAGGCGCCATAGTTGATGGCGTCGCCGCCAAACGCGGGAAGCGTAAGCACGGCCTGCGCAATCGTGGCGATTGCGGCGACGATGCCGAGCTTAAACGCGCCGTCTACCTGAGAAGGTTTGTTGGCACCCTTGATGCCCGCAACGCCGGCGGCCAGATCGACAACGCCCTTGGCGATAATCACGGCCGCGGCGAGCATGGCGTTCGATCCGTAGGTGGACTCGAGCTTGCCGGTCGCGATGCCGGCGATTCCCATGATGAGACTGGCGATGCCCAGAACAAAATAAATCAGGGCAAGGATTTTGAGTGTCTTGCGAGCGGCGCTCATAGCTGGTCCTTTCGATGCGGGCGCGGAGAATCTGTCGCACCCAGGTTGCGGCACATATCGTGAAGCACATTGTAGTTCAACGGGGCGATGCATGCGCCTGAAAGCGTTTCTTACCTGCACGGCCCAACCTTTCAAAAAGGAAAGCTGGGCGTAAGTCAAATCGATGGCAGCTCATGTACGGCGCTGCGATGATGAAGGCGTAACAAGGAGTTGGTCTAAGGAGGAGCCATGATGTACGGAACAGGGCAAGTGCGCGAGCCGCGGTCGTTGGGAAGGCGCATGAGCGATTCCGTGATCGCTGCCGTATGCACGGGATTGATGGCGGTGCTTTGCATTGGGATGCTGTGGGCCATGTCGCATGTGGGACAATAGCGGACGGTTGGGTGCCGACAGGGGCGGCGCTCACGCATTCGTTTTACTTGTTAAGGAGTGTCCATGGGTGTCGTCGATCCCTTTTCTGTTGCTCGGGCCGCGGGGCTTGAGCTGACCGGGAAGCCCGAGGGCCTCACGCTCACCGACGGCACGATGGAGCTGCGCGCCGATTTTACCCGCATGCTTCCGCGGCTCAAGCAGGGCCGCTTGCAACAGGAGCTGCTGGTGAAGGCCGCGCGCGCGAAAGGCGTTGAGCATCCGTGGGCAATCGATGCTACGGCGGGCTTTGGCGAGGATTCGCTGCTGTTGGCGGCCGCGGGCTTTACCGTCGATCTGTATGAGCAGGATTGCGTGATCGCGGCGCTCCTCAAGGATGCCCTGGATCGCGCGGCAGATGATCCGGCGCTTGCGGCTGCCGTGTCGCGCATGCGCTTACATGCGGGCGAGGACAGCATTGCCGGCCTTCGCCATACGGCTGAGCTGGTCGAGCACGGTGAGCTCGCGGCTCCCGATGTGGTGTATCTGGACCCCATGTTTCCCGAGCGCACCAAGAGCGCGGCGGTTAAAAAGAAGTTCCAGCTCTTGCACCATTTGGAACAGCCGTGCGCCGATGAGGAGACGCTGGTCGAGGCCGCGCTTGTGCCGCGCCCGCGCAAGGTCGTTATCAAGCGGCCGGTGAAGGGGCCGCTGCTTGCCGGCGTTAAGCCGAGCTATCAGCTTGCGGGCAAGGCCGTTCGTTACGATGTTTTGGTGCCGCCGCGCCCGTAGCCTGCGCGCGATGGCCGGTGCTGCGTGAGCGCCGCGCCGATGCGGGGCCTATTTCCAAGGATGGGACGTCAGGTGCCATCCGCCGCAGTATTCGCATTTATAGCAGGCCAAGCTACGACGCCCGTGGTTTTCGCAGTCGGCCATAACGGCCTCGGCCTCGGCGCGTGTGTCGTAGCGGTTTTTGCGCTCGCACGATTTGTAGCGCCAGGCCTCATCGCGTTCGGCGTCCAGGGCGTCGCGGCGCTCGTCCTCGCGCGCAAAAAGGTCGCTCATATCGCCGCCGGTGGCAGCGCCCAAAAACTCACTTTTGGCCTTTGCCCAGGCGGCTCGCTTTTTGCTTCCCATTCGCTCCTTGCCCTTTCCAAACGCTGGTATGATTGCTCAATCAAAGTGATACCAATAAACGTGAGGTCGCCGCGTGATGATAAGAAAAACCCTCGAGACCGACATTCCCGCCGTCATGGCCATCTATGATGCCGCCCGCGCCTTTATGCGCGCGCATGGCAACGCCACGCAGTGGCCCGAGGGCACGCCTTCGGCCGAGCAGCTGGCTGCCGATATCGCCGCCGGTGGCAGCTATGTGTGCGAAGTCGACGGTCGCGTGGTGGCGACGTTTGCCTTTTTGCCGGGCCCGGACGAGTGCTATGACGTCATCGAGGACGGTCAGTGGCACAGCGACACTCCGTACGCCGTACTGCACCGCGTGGCGTCCGACGGCACCGTGCACGGTATCGCGGCCGCGATGTTTGCCTTTGCCAAGGAGCGTGCCGACCACCTGCGTATCGATACGCATGCGGACAACCTGCCCATGCAAGGCGCGAGCATGAAAGCGGGGTTCGAGCGCGCCGGCGTCGTGTATGTGTCGGACGGCACGCCGCGCGTTGCGTTCGACTGGCTGCGCGAGGTGTAAAAGCCGGGCCTCACGGCAACAATTCATTCGAACGAAAAATGGCCCCAAACGGGGCCAAATTAAGTTGATTGCGGCGTCTGGGGTGCTTGCCGTGTAGGCTGAAAGTGCTGCGCCTACGCGACTATTCCTTGGGCAGCTCACTTCCGCAGTGGCAGCACTTGGTCGCGCCTTCGTGCACCTCTTCCAGACAATACGGGCAGACGGGTGCCGGCGCGGCTTCCTCGGCGGTGGTGCCGGCCAGCTTATCGCCAATCTCCTGCGCCTTGTTAAACGCCTTGACGATGGCAAAGACGATGGCAGCGACAATTAAAAAGTTGATGCACGCGCCAATGAACGCTCCGAAGTCGATATTGGTTCCCGGCACCACCAGCCCCGAGATCTCGGTGGCGCTGCCGCCGGCAATCACGGAGATAAGCGGGTTAATGATGTTATCGGTAAGCGAGGTCACGATGGCAGTGAATGCGCCGCCGATAATCACGCCGACGGCCATGTCTATCACGTTGCCGCGATTAATGAATTCCTTGAACTCGTTGAGCAATGCCTTCATGGTGACTCCTCGCTGTTGTGAGGCTTGCGTTGTTACTGCCCCAGATGAACCCGGGCAGACAAAAAGGGGAGGTGCCGGCTTTCGCAAGGCGCGAACCTACGAAAATCGCCGCGCGGCAACGCGGGGCGATGAGCTCGGTCGGGGGATAGGGCCCGCTTCGCCCACCGGCCCGTAAATTGTATCATCCAGTGTGGAGCGTGAACGCCCGTTGCCGCGTGCGATGGGCTTGCAATAAGAGGAGAGCCATGTCGAAGCAAGCGGTCGTTGGAATCTTGGCGCATGTCGATGCCGGCAAGACCACGTTGGCCGAGGCCATGCTGTTCAACGCGGGCCGCATTCGCAAGCGTGGCCGCGTGGACGATGGCGATTCGCATCTGGACACTAACACGATCGAGCGCGAGCGCGGCATCACGATTTTCTCGTCGCAGGCCGTGCTCGACCACGGCGATACCCACGTCATGCTCGTGGATGCTCCCGGCCATGTCGATTTTTCTGCCGAGGCGGAGCGCACACTGCGTGCCCTGGACTACGCGATTCTGGTGGTGGGCGCCAACGATGGCGTGCAGGGGCACACCGAAACCCTGTGGCGCCTGCTTGCACGCTATGACATCCCGACGTTCATCTTCATCAACAAGATCGATTTGGAGAATCCCGGCCGCGATGTTTTGCTGGCACAACTCGGGCAGCGTCTTTCCGAGGGCTGCCTGGATGCCAACGAGCTGCTGGCGGGCGGCACCGTTCAGGAGGACGCTGCTGCGTTGGACGAAGCGGCGCTCGAGGAGTTTCTTGAAGCGGGTGAGCTTTCTGTCGCAACGCTGTCGCGCATGGTTGCCGAGCGCAAGCTCTTTCCCTGCTTTGCCGGCTCGGCGCTCAAGGACCAAGGCGTTGACGAGCTACTGGATAGTATATGCGCGCTGATGCGTGAGCAGGCGTGGCTCCCGGAGTTTGCCGCGCGCGTCTATCGTGTCAGCCGCGGGGATCGTGGCGAGCGCTTGGCTTGGGTTAAAGTGACCGGCGGCACGCTGCGCGCAAAACAGATGATCAGCGGGCATTCCAGTGCCGAGGCGTGGGAACAGAAGGTCGATCAGGTACGCATCTATAACGGCGAGAAGTATGAGCTTGCCCAAGAAGTTGCTGCTGGCGGTATTTGCGCCGTGACGGGTCTTGCGCACGTTCGCCCAGGGGACGCCCTGGGCACGGAGCCCGCGGGCGATGCGCCCGTCATCGCTCCGGTCCTCACCTATACGGTGCTGCCGGGCGAACACGACGTTCATGCGGTGTTTAAAGCGCTGAGTGAGTTGGCGGACGAAGATCCCATGCTCGGCGTAAGCTGGAATACGCATCTTGAGCAGATCCATTTGCAGTTGATGGGCGCCGTGCAACTCGAGGTCGTGCAGCGGGTGTTGGCCGATCGCTTTGGCCTTTCGGTTGCGTTTGAGCCCGGCGGCATTCTCTATAAGGAGACTATTTCGCGGCCGGTCGAGGGCGTGGGCCACTTTGAGCCGCTGCGCCACTATGCCGAGGTGCATCTGCGCTTGGAGCCGTTGCCGGCGGGTTCGGGTGTGCAGTTTGGCACCGTGACCTCGACCGACGAGCTCGATCTTAACTGGCAGCGTTTGGCACTCACCAACGCTATGGAGCGCGACCACCTGGGCGTGCTGACGGGCTCGTCCATCACCGATGTGCGCATTACGCTCACGGGCGGCCGCGCGCATGCCAAACACACCGAGGGCGGCGATTTTCGCCAGGCCACGTATCGCGCGATTCGCCAGGGTTTGATGCAGGCGCGCGAGGTCGGCGCAGACGTGTTGCTGGAGCCGTGGTACCACTTTGAGCTCGAGGTGCCGGGGGAGTGCGTGGGCCGGGCGTTGTCAGATGCCACACGCATGGGTGCCGAGTACGAGCCGCCGACGATGGCGGGAGACCGAGCGAAGCTTGTGGGTCGCGTGCCGGCATCCGAGGTGCAGGATTACGCGCTGGAGGTGGCTGCCTACACGAGCGGGCGCGGTCATCTGTACCTGGAGTTCGCCGGTTATGCGGCTTGCCATGATGCCGAGCGCGTAATCGAGACGGCCGCCTATGAGCCCGAGGCCGATCTGCCCAACACGCCCGACTCGGTCTTTTGCTCTCACGGCGCCGGCTACACGGTCAAATGGTATGACGTGCCCGCCGCAGCGCACGTAAAGATCGATCCCGCTACCTTCCGCCCCTATCGCCCCGCCGACGCGGAATTTTTCGGCCACATGTGACAAAGGGACAGCTCCTTTGTCACATTCAGTTGGTATAACTCGGTATAAGTTGGTATAACTATTGCTAGCCTTTGCCAATCCGAGGAGGCCGACATGAATCCAAATCCCTTTAAGCCAACGGCTGGTAAGCGGCCTCCGATACTCATCGGTCGTGAGTCGGTCATCGAAGATTTTGAGGAAGGGCTCGATAACGGTGCCGGAGCGCCGGGCAGACTCTTGCTCATTACAGGAAACCGCGGCTGCGGCAAGACGGTTCTCCTGCGGGAGCTGCAACGTCTGGCCAGTGAGCGCGGATGGGCGGTTGTCTCCGATTCCGCTTCGCTTGGTTTATGCGACCGCTTGGCCGACGCACTCCGCTCGAATAAGCCCGTTGTGACGTCAATGGAGTTTGGCCCATCGTTTGGACGGATGTCGGTTGAGGCGGCGCGGGCAAAAGGCGAGACGTTGCGAGGGCTGGTCAACGAGAGGCTCAAGAAGCTCGGTCCAGGTAAGGGCATCCTGTTTGCGATTGACGAGGCTCAATCGGCGTCTATTGAGGAACTGGCGGCTCTTGCCGTTCTCTATCAGCAGGTGCTGGGAGACCAGGACGCCACGGGCTTGCCCGATGGCGACCAGCGTGGTCTTGCGCTGGTTTTTGCTGGCTTGCCCAGTATGGTCGACGATCTGCTCGAAGAGCCGAGCGTGACGTTTTTGCGACGTGCCCAGCAGCGTACGTTGGGGACGATTTCTTTGCCCAAGGTGCGCGATTCGTATATCCAGACGGTCGAGTGTGCCGGTCTTTGCGTTGATGCGGAGACCGCGGACCTTGCAGCGCACAAGAGCATGGGGCATCCCTATATGGTTCAGCTGGTGGGATATTACATGTGGCGGTCTGCTGTCCGGCGTGGCTCGCAAGTCATTGAAAGGCGCGATGTCGAGGATGGCCATGCGGATGCCGTCTCCGAGTTCTACGAAGCGGTTGACGCGCCTCTGTATTACGGGCTGCGCAGTCCGCAGCGTCTCTTTATCGAGGCCATGGCGGTTGACGAGGACAAGCCGACGCGCATGGCGGATATCATTGAGCGCTGCGACCGTACCCAGAGCTGGGCGAGTAAATATCGCGCAAGCCTGATTCGCGAGCGCGTCATCGAGGCCGCCGGATACGGCCTCGTCCGGTTTGCCGTGCCCATGCTGGGCGAGTACATCCGCGAACGCATTTTATGGCATGAGTAGGGTGATAAAAGTGACGGAACAGAAGATGAGCCCGCAGGCTATCGAGGTGCGTGGCGCGCGCGTGCACAACCTCAAGGACATCGATATTGATATTCCGCTGGGAAAGCTCGTGGGCATTGCCGGCGTGTCGGGTTCGGGCAAGAGTTCGCTGGCACTGGGGGTTCTTTATGCCGAGGGCTCGCGTCGTTATCTGGAGGCGCTCAGCACCTATACCCGCCGTCGTCTGACGCAGGCCGAGCACGCCCAGGTGGACGAGGTGCTGCACGTGCCGGCGGCGCTCGCATTGCATCAGCGCCCCAGTGTGCCAGGCGTGCGTTCGACCTTTGGCACCATGACCGAGCTCAACAATAGCCTGCGTCTGCTCTTTAGCCGCTGCGCCCATCACGTCTGCCCGCATTGCGGGGCGCGCGTGGAGCCGAGCCTTAACGTGGCCGCGGGCCTGTCGCTCACATGCCCCGCATGCGGGCGCGAGTTCTATGCGCCGGGTGCCGAGGACCTTGCCTTTAACAGTGGCGGCGCGTGCCCTACCTGCGGAGGCACCGGCGTCATGCGCGAGGTGGACGAGGCGAGCCTGGTGCCCGACGAGTCAAAGACAATCAACGAGGGCGCGGTGCTTCCCTGGGGCACGCTGATGTGGGACCTGATGAAGCAGGTGGCCGGCGAGATGGGCGTGCGTACCGACGTGCCGTTTAACCAGCTCACGCCTCAAGAGCGCGACATCGTGTTCCATGGCCCGGCAGTTAAGAAGCACATTCTCTACGTTCCCAAAAATGGCGAGGGCGCCACGCCGCTCGACTTTACCTATTACAACGCCGTCTATACCGTCGAGAATGCGCTCGCCAAGGTTAAGGACGATAAGGGGCTCAAGCGCGTTGCGCGCTTTTTGCGCGAGGGACCGTGCCGCGATTGCGGGGGCACGCGTCTTTCCGAGGCTGCGCGCCAGCCCCAGGTGCGCGGTATCAATCTGGCGCAGGCGGCGGCCATGACGCTGGGCGAGGCGATTGAGTGGGTGCGCGGGGTGCCCGCATCCTTGCCGACCGAGATGCGGCCCATGGCGACGGACATCTGCGATTCGTTTTTGAGTACGGCCCGCCGCCTGGTCGACCTGGGCCTCGATTACCTTTCGCTCGACCGCGCCGGTGCCACGCTGTCTACGGGTGAGCGCCAGCGCGTACAGCTTGCCCGCGTGGTGCGCAACCGATCGACGGGTGTGCTGTATGTGCTGGACGAGCCTTCGATCGGCTTGCATCCTGCCAATGTCGACGGTCTGGTGGGCGTGATGCGCGATCTGGTGGTCGACGGCAATACCGTGGTTGTTGTCGACCACGACACGCGCGTGCTGGCAGAAGCCGACTATCTGGTCGAGATGGGCCCCGTTGCGGGAGCAGGCGGCGGCCATGTAATCGCCGCCGGTACGGTAGACGAGGTCGAACAATCGCAGGGCAGCCGCATCGCGCCGTTCTTGCGCTCGGACCCCAAGCGTCTGCGCCCGCAGGTGGCTGACGACGAAATGTTCGACCTAGGCCATATCCGCATGGCGACCGATGCCATCCATACCGTCAAACCACTCGAAGTCGATATCCCGCGCGGGCGCCTTGTCGCGGTGACGGGTGTTTCGGGTTCGGGCAAGACGACACTGGTGCTCGAGACGCTCATCCCGGCGCTCAAGGCGCAAGCGGCCGGCGAGCGCCTGCCAAGGCACGTGCGTTGGGTCGATGCCGAGGGCATCGCGCGCGCCAACCTGATTGACGCCACGCCCATCGGTGCCAACGTGCGCTCGACGGTGGCGACCTATGCCGACATCCATGACGAGCTGCGCCGCGCCTTTGCCCGTACGCCCGAGGCCAAGGAGGCAGGGTATAAGGCGGGCGCCTTTAGCTACAACACTGGCACCTTGCGCTGTCCTACGTGCGATGGCACGGGTTCGATATCGCTTGACGTGCAGTTTTTGCCCGATGTCGAGATCGTCTGCCCTGCATGCCGCGGCTCGCGTTATGCCGACGCAGCCTCGTATATCCATCGCGAGGGCAAGGACGGCAGCCTACTTACATTGCCGCAGCTCATGGATATGAGTGTGGACGAGGCCATTGACGCCACGTTGGGACTCAAGAAAGTCCAGGCGCGCTTGCAGACCTTGCACGACCTGGGTTTGGGCTACTTGACACTGGGCGAGCCCACGCCGGCGCTCTCGGGCGGCGAGGCGCAGCGGCTTAAGCTTGCGAGCGAGATGGGCCGCGTGCAGGACGATGCCGTATTCGTATTCGACGAGCCCACGATCGGCCTGCATCCGCTCGATGTTCAGGTGCTGCTGAGTGTGTTTGACGGCCTCGTTGCCAAGGGCGCCACGGTTATCGTGATCGAACACGACCTCGACCTTATCCGTAATGCCGATTACGTGATCGACATGGGCCCGGGCGGCGGTGACGCAGGCGGACAAATCGTCTGCACCGGCACGCCGGATGACACTGCGGCCTGCTCCGCAAGCGTCACTGGCCGCTACCTCTAGCAGAATGTGACAAAGGGACAGTCCCTTTGTCACATCCGATGCCTATTTCACGCATTGAGCGGCGAGATAGTCGCGGAAGAACGGTAATTCAAAAGCGACGATTCCGCGCCCGCGTTCTCCAATGATGCCGGCGTCTATCATGCGGCGTCGGTAGCGGGAGACCTGTTGCGGCGAACGCTTAAGGCGCTCGACAAGGTCAGCGGTGGTGGACTCTTCTTCGTCGTCGAGCATGGCGATGAGAAATCGCTTGTCCTCCGCAGTGAGTTCCCGATAGGTCGCTGCGAGGATCCGGTCGTCCATTTCATCGCGTGCGATTTTGATTCCCTGGTCAAAGTCGCGAGATGATATTTCCCTCGAGTTGCTCGTGAGATCCCAGGCGCGGTAACCCACAAGCTGCAAAAGGAAAGGAAAGCCCGAAATCGAGCGAACGGCCTTATCGATTCCCTCGGCATCCGCCAGACGGTCGTTTTCCTGGATCGTTCGGATCAAGGCCTCGCGTACATCGTAGTCGGCGATACGCCCCAGATGATATTGCTGGGCGCGACGAAGGAACGAGACCGTCTTGTGGTTCAGCAACGTCGAGACGTTGTTGGGAAGTCCCGCCATGAGTAGAGCGACGCGTTTCCCATCGGTCACAAAGTGCTGATACGTGGCTGCGAGCTGGATCATCTCGTCGAGCGTCGGGTCGACCTCATCAACCGTGACGAGTAGACCGGTGCCCGTTTCGTTGAGCTGGTCGATGATGTCGCTCATGCGATAACGCCAAGTCGAGGCATCGTGAACGCGATTGACCTCGATACTGCCGAGCGGCGCGATTCCGAGACCGGTGACTTCGAAGTTGTTAGACGGGTTGATGAGATGGCCTGCAGCACGTTTCGCCCCGAGCTCGATTTCCTCAAGCATTCCCGAGAGCGCGGTCGTCTTTACCGCTATCCAGCCGTGGGATTCCGCCCTTGTTGCGAGCGACGACATGAGAGCGGTTTTACCGGTTCCACGCGCGCCTGAGAAGATCGAGGTCAATTCCGGGCGTCTACGCTGGCTCAAGAAGGCACGGTCCAAATCCCGAATAATCTGTTGTCTGCCGGCGAGATGGGCAGGAACCTCACCAAAACTGGGGGTAAACGGGTTCTCGAGATATTCCACAAGGCTCTCCTTTCACATCGCCGTTTAACTCCATTTTATTCTAGTTAATTCTAATTAAAAGCGACGGCTCGTTATTTGGTGCATCAATGTGACAAAGGGACAGTCCCTTTGTCACATGCCGGGGAAGCCTGTCTGGCGGAGGGCCTCGTAGAGGACGATGGCGGCGCTGTTGGAGAGGTTGAGTGCACTGATGCGATAGTCGTTCGGGTCGACAAAGTTGCCGCAGATATCCTGCTGAAGGATGGCCTCGTGGCTGTCCTCGGTATGTCCGAGCGACTCTTCGTGGGCTCCCCAGGCCTCGGCATTATCGAGTGAGTCGCAATCGCGCAGCATAGGAATGCGCTCGCAGCGCTCAGGCGCCGCTGCGAGCAGCTCTTCGGGAATCCCCGAGCTCTCGCTGCCAAAGACCAGATAGTCACCGTCGCGGTAGGTGCTTTGCGCATAGGTGCGGCGTGCCTTTTTGGTCAGCAGATGCAGGCACTCGTCGGCGGGGGAGAGGCCGTTGCGCGCAAGAAAATCCTCCCAGCCGGCATAGGTCGTCACGTCCAAGTTTTGCCAGTAGCCCAGGCCGGCGCGACGCACCGTCTTGTCGTCGAGCGAAAAGCCCAGTGGCTCCACCAGATGCAGGCGGGCGCCGGTAACCACGCAGGTGCGGCCGATATTGCCCGTATTGGCCGGAATCTCGGGCGCATACAGCACGATATTGAACATGAATCTCCTTGGCTCAGAATGAAAAACCACCACGAAGGGGACAGGCACCTTCGTGGTGGTTAGGCGGTTACGTGGGCGGAAAACGCTCGCTTCGATAACCCTAGGCGCGGTGCCAGTCGGTCAGGCAGGCATCGAGGGCGGCGATGAGCGCGTCCTTGTCCATGTGACGGCCGATGATGCACAGGCTCGTCATGCGGTCGCCCGTCTCGTCGTCCCAAATCTGCATGATCTCGGGGTTCTCGTCGATAATCTTCTGCTTTTCGCCCTCAGGCGCAGAATCGACAAACAGACCGTTCTCCATCAGGCGCATCTGGTGGCCAGCCTGCTCGAACATGTAGCACATGTCCGGATCGCCGGTCTGCCACAGCGGACCCTTGACGCGGATGACCTCGTCGGGCCACTCCTGCTCAACAAAATCGGTGAACTTCTGCAGGTCAAACGGCTTGCGGCGCGAGTACACAAAGGTCTCGATGTCGTACTCGAGCACCTCGGGGTCGTCGTGCTCCTCGGGATGCTCCATGGCCTCGATCCAGGCGGCGGAGTTGTAGGCGCGCATAAAGTCGAAGCGGTCGGTATCGAGCAGCTCCTCCATGGGGACCTCGCCGTTTTGAGCCTCGACAATCACGGCGTCCTTCTGAAGGCTGCGCACGATGGCCTTGAGCTCGGCGATCTGCTCGGGCGTCACGGTATCGGTCTTGTTGAGGATTAGCGTGGAGCAGAACTCGATCTGCTGGATGAGCAGGCTTTCGATGTCGTCCTCGTCGATATCCTCGGCCAGCAGGTCGCGACCGCCGTTGAACTCGTCGTACATGCGGGCGCAGTCGACCACGGCCACGATGTTGTCGAGCGCGAGCTTGGGCTCGCCGCCCACCTTGGCCTCGTCGCAGAAGCTCGAGATAGTGTAGGCGATGGGGATAGGCTCGCAAATACCCGAGGCCTCGATGATGATGTAATCGAAGTCGCCCGAATCGGCGATGCCCTGCAGCTGGTTGGCAAGGTCGTCCGAAAGCGTGCAGCAGATGCAGCCGTTGGTGAGCGGGATGAGGTCGTCGGTCTCGGAAAGGCCACCGTCGGCGATGAGGCTGGCGTCGACGTTGATCTCGCCGATATCGTTGACGATCACGGCGGCGCGGATACCGCCGTCGTTAGCAAGGATGTGGTTGAGCAGCGTGGTCTTACCGGCACCGAGGTATCCGGTAAGCATGATAATCTTCACGGGTTTGTTGGGCATGTGCCCTCCTTTGTTAGACATGGCTTACAGTTGAATCATATGCCAAACGCCTGCTCTTATACCCACGCGCCGGCAAATAACACAGGCTACTCCCAGGCTCCCCATACATCGGGGCAATAACCGACGGTGGCCTTTTTGCCGTTGCGCACGATGGGTTCGGCCAAGACCTGCTGGTTTTCGAGCAGCTTGTCGAAGCGCTGGCTAGGGGTGAGGTGCTGGATGAGCGCGAGCGTCTCCTCGTCCTTAGCCTTGGGGTTGAGCAACTTGTCGATACCGCCGACCGCCTGCATCACGCTCGTGAGCTCGCCCTTGCTCATCTCCTTTTCCTTAAGGTCGATAAACTGCACCTTAATGCGGCGCTCCTTAAAATAGCGCTGGGCCTTCTTGGTATCGAAGGACTTTTTGGTGCCGAAGATTTGCACGTTCATGTATTTGTTCCGCCGTTCTAACGAACGGCGGTCACATCGACGCTGCAAAGCCATCTGATGGGCAATCTGCCTTTCAATCGTCGGGCGCGGGCAAAAGCCCAGCGCCCTCCTCTTTCAAGGCACCTTGCCTCATCAGCTGGCTTTTCGCTGACATTGATAGAGCATCGAGGTGACCACCGCTGGACTTATCGAATAAAGTTGGTGCGCGCGCGATCTGCCTCGGGCGCATTGATGCCGGCGGCCTTGCCTGCCTCGATACAGCGCAGGAGCCAGGCCATGTTTTTGCCGATGTTTCGCATGGTGGCAAGGCCCTCGGCGTCCTGGGCGGCCTCGCCCGGCATGGCACCAAAGACGTTGTTCCAGTAGGTGGATGCTACCACGGGCATCTGGTTGATGGTGAAGTACTTGTTGAGCACGTCGAACGTGGTCGACGTGCCGCCGCGGCGGGCAACGGCGACGGCGGCGCCCGGCTTGTGCGCAAAGGCCTTGCTGCCGGCGTAGAATGCGCGGTCGAGTGCCGAGAGGATGCGTCCGCTGGGATGTGCGTAGTAGACGGGCGAGCCAAAGACAAAGCCGTCTGCCTGCTCGGCAGCGGCAATCAGCTCGTTGACCACATCGTCGTCAAAGGTGCAACGGCAATCGAGCTTGCCGCACTGGCCGCAACCAATGCAATCGCGAATGGGCTTGGCGCCCAGCTGAAACATCTCGGCCTCGATGCCTTCGGCGTTAAGCTGCTCGGCGACCTCGGCGAGTGCGCGGGCCGTGTTGCCGTTTGCCTTGGGGCTGCCATTGACCAAAAGAACCTTCATCACAAACTCCCTCTGCTGTCGGTGACTTCTGCAGAGGATTATCGCACGAGCGGGCAGATGGCGTGGGGCACGATGCCGGCCCCGAGGGCCCACGGCAGGCACGCTTACCAGGTACGAGCGGGATACGGTCCAGAGGATGTTGGAGTGCGGGGCCTCGTGCGAGCAGATTGTAAGGGGTCTGGGCGGGTCGCCCTCGATGGCGAGCTTTGAGGCCTTGGAAGGCGGGCTGCTGCGGCGGCTATGGTTTATACTAAGGCGGTTGCTATCGAGTAATTCATACTTGGTTTGATTCGATTGTGAATGCGTAACTAGGATGGAAAGCAAAGGAAACTCTATGGAAACAGAGGATGCTGTTTGCTTGATGACTTCGATTGCCTTGATTGTCCTTTCAATCCAATACCGAAGAGGAAGATGGCTCTGCTCAATTGCTGGATATGATGTCACAAAAAGGGAGAGCGAGATTGATATACGCCCTTACGCAAAGCTGATTTCTTCTGTGACGTTATGGATGGGGCTGCTGTTTTTCTTGTGGGCGGTAGAGGGCTGGGTACGCGATTGGAATACCAGCGTTTTTGAAGTTTTGGTTCTACTTCTGTTCAGCTTGGCCTCTTTGTCGTTCGTGCGGCTCGTTAGGTTTGTGTTTATGAGGCGATAGCCAGCGGAAGTGGCTGGACGACAAAATGGACCAATGCAGCCAATTGTCAATAGAATTTGATAGGCTTGGCTTAACAGATTTACTCGAGGGCATATCCGTGGCGGGGGATAGGTTCTATCTTGTTGAGCACTTATTTGCATCAGGCAAAGTAAACCAAGAGTATCGAAACGGTGCCCCCGGGCCCCGGGAGGGACTGAGGGGACGTTCGGCTAACTGCGGGTACGACCTATTTGCCCAATGTGTTCGGTTGAGATCGGAAATTAACCATCATGCGCCCCATAACGCTAGTCCAGCTTGGTGCCCGGTACCTGCGGCGCCTCTTTAATCAGCGCATTAAGTTCGTTCAAAATGGAAACGGGCTGTCGGTCGACGGCGTCCAGATGAAGCGTCGCCACGCGAAGGGGCGGCTGATATTCAAATGAGCCAAGGAGCACGGGCGATCCCAAGAACCGTTCGATTTCGTCTGCAACCGCGTCGGTCTCTTCGGGATCAAAGTCGTCGAAGAGCGCCACGAACATCGGTCCGGTCGAGCGGAACAGACGACCCTTGCCGCGCGAGCAATCCATGAGGCAGGCGGCGCTTTCTGCCAAAACGCGGTCGCCTGCATCAAAGCCAAAGCGGGCATTGACCTGTGCGATTTCGTCGATTTTAATGGCGATCAAGCCCGCGTTTCGTGCCACGCGACGCATCTCGCCAATGGCGTTGACCAGGGCGTGGATATCGCCCAGACCGGTCACGGAATCGGTCGTATCTGCCAAGCTTCGGTTGGTGACAATGCCCACATACATGTTGGGCTCGGTATCGGTGCCGTCCAGGCGGTAACCCGTGCAGTCGCAAAGCGCGTATTTTCCGGCGGTATTCATGACGCGATACTGCATGCAGTGGAAGTGCCACGTGCCGTTTACCACCATATCGAGCTCGGCACGTACGTTGTCGCGGTCCTCGGGGTGAACACGGGCAAGCCATATATCGAGCGAGTTGTAGGGATGCTGGGAGGGTAGGTCAAAATCGCGCACGGCATTAACCGACCATTGCGATTCGCCGGTGTCGAGGTTAATGATGAACGGATAGCGTGTCTCGGAGCTCATGGAGATCGCTTGAAACACTCGGTCGTTGCAGGGGGGTTGTTCGGTGATCGGGCGTTGCAGCGCATCGCCTTCTTCCGGTTGTTGCACACGGTACATGAGCTTGTAGCGATACATTTTGCGGTCGGCGTCCTTTGTCATCTGGCGACGCGTATCGCCTGCAAGCGGGTCGACGCGCGAGCAGCCAAAGCTAAAGCTGGCGATCATGGGCGCCTTGCCGTCCGATGTTGCCTCGATAAGATTGGCACGCGTCCACTCCAGGCGCTGCTCGAGCTCGGCTTCGTTTGTCGTGGGGGATATAAGTACAAATTCGTCTCCACCGATACGGAACAGCAACTCATCGTGCTCCATTGTCTCGGTGAGTGCGCGGCAGATGCTCAGAATGTAGCGATTGCCCTCGGCGTGGCCAAACTTATCGTTGCAATGCTTGAGGCGATCGATGTCAATATAGGCACAGGTGAAGGGGGTGCCTTTGCGCCAGAGCTGATCGACATGGCGGTCGAGTCCGCCACGGTTGCCAAGATTGGTGAGCGAGTCGATATAGGCGCCGTGCTCAAGCAACTCACGTTCTTGTTGCAGGATGGCGAGCGTTTTCTGCAGTTGCTCACCGATGGCACGCAGCTCCGGGGGCAGCGCGGCAACATCGAGCTCGGTGGTTGAGGCCCCGTTCGCAAGTCGCTGAAGATGAGCGATGATTGATTGCTCGCCCAGGCGATACGACTCGTTCATGATGGATTGCCTCCTTGGATGGAACAATGGTTTGTATCTTACTCCCAATTCGGTTTAGATTGGAGTATTAGTTAGCTCATGGGAACAAACGCTCCCCTCGACGGTGGCGTTTTGCGTGCGAGCGTATTAGTTGTCGTTGCCACCATCGAGCAATGCCTCAAAATCCTCCGCCTGCATGGGGCGGTAGTAGAGGAATCCCTGAGCGTAGCGGGCGCCCATGTGGCGCAGCATGTTTGCCTGCTTGTCCGTCTCGACGCCTTCGATCACAACGGGCAGATGGAGTGACTGCGCCATCTCGAGCATTGATGAGATGATTTGCACGCTGCGGCCCTCATCGCCGTTATCGGGCACAAACGTGCGATCGAGCTTGATGACGTCGACGTTGACGTTCTTGAGCATCGCGAGCGTGGACTGGCCGGTGCCAAAATCGTCCATATAGGTCGAGAAGCCGCGGGTGTGCAGGTCGGCCGTTAGTTTATCCACGGCCTCGGACTCTCCCGTATAAGCTGTCTCGGTGATCTCGATGCGCATGAGCTCGGGCGGCAGGTTGTATTGGGCGGCGAGCGCTCCCATATGCTCGGCAACGTTGCAGGCGAGAATATCCACGCGCGACACATTAAGCGAGATCGGAACCACGCGAAGCCCCCGATTGATGCGCTCGCGCAGCCACAAGGCAACGCCCTGCCAAACGTATTTGTCGAGCGTCACCACAAAACCGCTTTCTTCGAGAGCGGGGATAAAGGTGGCGGGCGAAATGAGGGAGCCATCCTTGTCGATCCAGCGCGTGAGCGCTTCGGCGCCAATGATCTCGCCGGTTTCCATGTCGACCTGGGGCTGCAGGTAGTAGGTAATACGGCCGTTGGAGAGCGCGTACTGGAATTCGGTCAGCGTGCGGTGGAACGCGATTTCGCGCTCGTACTCCTCGGGGCGGAAAATGGCAATGCGCTCCTTAAAGTCGTTTTTTGCGCGCCGATTGGTAAACATGGCCTTGGCCTGCGCATCGATGGTGATTTTCTCGTTGGAGTCGATGGGGTAGACGCCCATGGACGGCCAGAATCCCACGCCGTCATCATACTTGGCCACGGCCTGGCGAACGCGGCTATAGATCTGATGGACGGTGTCGTGTTCAAAGGGGATGAGTATGCAAAAGTCGTCTTGGCCCCAGTACCCTGCGACGCCCATGTTGGCATTCTCGATGTCCTTGAGGACCGTGCCCACATCGGCGAGCATGCGGTCGCCCTCGGCCTGTCCGTGCCATTCGTTGAACAGTCGCATGTGTCCCATATCGACGGTGGCGATACACCAGGCGCCGTTGCGCCTTGTCTCGAGAAATTCGTTGGCGCGGCGCATAAACTCGCTGGGTCGATAGAGACCCGTGAGCGAATCGATGCGTTCGGCGATGGCGCTTTTGCGCTCCACCTCGGGTATGGGGAGGCTGTCGTTGGGAACAAGCCCGCCGGCCGTGCGAATGCGACGGTCGAGTTCGCCTAAAACGGCGGCCGTTTGATTGGTCAGGTGCTCGTAAAAGGCCGGAACGACAAGACAGACGGGGGTAATGGTGTCGTCCGCGATTCGAACGGGAGCGAAAACGGCCTCTTTGAGATGTTGGATCAGTTGCTCGAATGCTTCGTGATCCAAATTGTTGCTAAGCACGACGAACTGGGCGTTGCGTGAGCGGAAGACGCGACTCCTGCCGCGAGTAATCGACAGCATGCGGCCTGCGTATTCGGCGAGCATGTTGTCGACGGCCTCGGCCCCGTAGAGCTCGTTGAGCTTTGCCGTGCCGCGAACGCGCACTGCTATAAGCCCCGTCTTGCAATGGTCGCGACGGCAGGCATCGATAGCGTTGATCAGCGTGCGCTGCATTCCGAGGCCCGTGGCGGCGTCGACGGTCTCGGCAAGCGAGTGGTTGACGAGCTCGCCGACATAGAGCGAGGGGACATTTCCGTCGCCGTCGATACGAAACCCGCGAGCACGGCCGAGGATGTAGTCGCCGGCGGCATTGCGCACGCGGTACTGCATGACGTGGCGATGTTTGGAGCCGTCATAGATTTGGTCGATGTCGTTGGTATAGGCCTCAAGGTCATCGGGATGGACACGCGTTTTCCAGTAATCGTGGCAGTTGTCTATATGCTCCGAAGGAAGACCAAGATCGCGCAAGGCGCCTTGTGACCAAAGGGTTCGATGTTTGTCCAAGTTCTCGATAAAGAAATATCGGCCTTCGTTGAGCATCGAAAGGGCGTCGAAAATGCGATCGCTTATTTCGAAGTCGTCGGTGTGGGCTTGTGCGATATTGCGTCGATCAAGGTGCACGGCATGACGTAGCTTGTAGTCGTACATGCGATGATCGGCATCGTTCGTCAAGCGATTGGGGGCTTCGCCCAGGGCGGGGTCGGCGTGTGCCACTCCGTAGCTAAACGAGTGAGGCATCTTGGAAGCGTTGTTTTCGAGCAGTACCGTTCGGCAGTGTTCCAGACGTTCGGCAAGGTCGTCCTCGGTCGCAATCGTAGATAGGATGGCGAACTCGTCGCCCCCCAGACGAAATGCCGCCTCGTCCACCTTCATATACAGTTTGAGATAGAGGCTCACCTGCAAGATATAGCGGTTGCCCTCGTCATGTCCAAAGATGTCGTTGCAGTGCTTAAGGTTATCGATGTCGATAAACGCCATGGTCACGGGCAGTTCCTGCTCCCAGAGTTCCTCTAAGGAACGGGTAAAGCCGCCGCGGTTGCCAAGTCCGGTGAGCTCGTCGGTAAAGGCGGTCCTGATCAGATCGTCCTGACGCTCCAGAAGGTCACGGATGGTCTTTTCGAGCGTTTCGGTATTATTGCTGGCGTTATCCATACTGTAAGCGGCTTTCTGAGGTCGGGGCGGATTGCGTCGGGCGAGCTCGTTGTGCACATGCGTTGCTGCTCAACGCCTTGCGTGTTTCCAAGCCCCCGCCTTGCTGCGTCGTTGGGTTTATTTGTCGGTTCGTGCTCTCGGCTGATAACTACTGAGTAGTATAAACAAGTGTATGGAATTATGTAGGGGTGCCCATGTTGCGGGCGGCCATTATTCGCCAAACGGTAACGCGACGATGTTCGATGAAAATGCGACTGAGACGATATTTGTTGATGGGTATACTTGTTCCGTTTTAAAACGCAGGAACGGAGATGGTCGCATGGCACAGTCAAATATGACGCGCACGGTGGGGCTGGCGCTCGAGGGAGGCGGCTACCGCGGTATGTATACGGCGGGCGTGCTCGACGTTTGGATGGAGCACGGTTTGACCTGCGACCATATGGTGGGCGTCTCGGCGGGCGCGGCATTTGGCTACAACTTTAAATCGCGCCAGATCGGCCGCGCCATTCGCTATAACAAGGCCTATTGCGCCGACAAACGCTATGCGAGCGTGACCAGCTGGCTGCGAACCGGCGATATGTTCAATGCCGATTTTGCCTATCACGAGGTGCCCATCGAGCGCGATCCCATCGACCTGGAGGCGTATCGCGCCTGCCCCATGCGGTTTACGTGCGTGTGCACCGATATCGAGACGGGCAAGGCCGTCTACCACGACCTGCCCTATGGCGACGAGCGGGATATCGAGTGGATCCGGGCATCGTCGGCGATTCCTGTGGCGACGCGTCCCGTTGCTATTGACGGGCATAAGTATCTGGATGGTGGCGTGGCTGATTCTATTCCCAGCGCATGGCTGTTTGCGCAGGGGTATGACCGCAATATCGTGGTACTCACGCAGCCGGCGGGCTTTGTGAAGCAGCCCAACAGCGTGATGCCCATGCTGCGGCGCGTGTTCCGTCACTATCCGGAGTTTGTTGCAGCGCTTGAGCATCGGCATGAGGTCTACAATGCCACGCTCGATGACCTGGCACGTCGAGAGGCTGCCGGGGAAATCTTTGTGGTGCGGCCGAGCGAATCGGTGAAGGTGCCGTCGCTGTGCCGCGAACCGGATGAGCTCGAGCGCATCTACCAGGTCGGCCGCCACGATGCAGAGGCGACTTTGCCGGCGTTGGAAGCGTATCTGGCGGGGTAAGGGTCGCATACGGAAAGCGCATCCCGGAATGGAGGCCCAAACTGGGATGCGCTTTCCATTGCTGAAGATATGAGGCTGCGAATCAGCTGTTCGGCCTATGCCTATGCCTGCTGCCAGGTGTCGACAAGCTCCTTGGCCGCGGCGTAGGGATCGTCGGCGCTGCAGACGGCGCTCACCACAAAGAAGCCGTCGACGCCGGTTGCCTTAAGCTGCGGCAAGTCGGCCGTCTTAACGCCGCCGCCCACCACGATGGGCACGGGGCTTGCCGCGTGGAGTGCGGCCAGGTCCTCAAAGCTCTTGGTGATGATGGAGCCATCGGCTGCGCGTCCGCAGTCGCGCTTGGTCTCGGTCTCGTGGAGCGGGCCGATGCCCAGGTAGTCGACCAGACTCATGTCGGCGGTCTTGACGTACTCGAGCATTTCCTCGCAACGGGCCGAAAGGCCCACGATGGCGTCGGGGCCCAGCAGCTTGCGACAGACCTCGACGGGAATATCGCTCTGGCCCACGTGCACGCCGTCGACCGCAATGCCCTGCTCGCGTGCGGCGAGTACGCAGTCAAGGCGGTCATCGATCAGCAAGGCGACCTGACCGGTCTTGCCGGCCTGTGCGATTGCCTGCGCGGCGTCGCCGGTCAGCGCAATGATCTCGCGGGCGCTTGCCACCTTGGAGCGCACCTGAATGCAGGTAAAGCCGGCGTCGAGCGCCTGGGCCACCACATCGCCCACGGGGCGTCCGAGGGTGTTTTCGGGGCCGAGCACCAGATAGGCCGAGATATCAAGGTTGTCGCGGATGCTCATCGTGCTTCCTCCTGCTTTTTGATCTGCGCTTCCATGCGCTCGAGTTTGCCGGTCATGGTGTCGGTAAATCCAGGTCGAATATCGGCTTTGAGCACGACTTCGGTTCGGATGCCCTTGTTCGCTAACACAAAGGTCGCGTCGCGCACGACCTGCATGACCTCGTCCCAGTCGCCCTCGATCTCGGTGAACATCGAGGTGGTGCGGTTGGGAAGGCCGCTCTCGCGAATGACGCGCACGACCTCGGCGACCTCGGCGGACAGTTCATCGCCGGTGCCGCACGGGGCGATGGCCACAGCGACGAGCGTGTTCATGCCGGCATTGGTTGCGGGCTCGGACATGGCTTATGCCTCCTCGAGCTCGAGTTGGTTATCGGCGATGTCTTGGGCGGTTGCGCGGTAGAGCTCGTCGATAAAGGCGACCTTAAAGCTTGCCGGGGCATCGGCGACGGCGGCGGCACGCGTGCCGGCGACGTTGTAGACGGCGGTACCGCAGACGGCTGCCGTAAACGGATCGGCAGCGCAGGCGTACACGGCCAGCACGCCGCCCTGCGAGCAACCGCAGCCGGTAATCTTGGACATGAGCGGGCTGCCGCCGTGGGATTTGGCCACGGTCGTGCCGTCGGTAATCAGGTCGACTTCGCCCGAGACCACAACGGCGCCGCCGGTGTAGCGAGCGAGCGCCACGGCGGCATCGCGGGCGGCGTCGACCGTGTCGGTGGTATCGACACCACGTACGCGGCTCAGATCGGCCGACTCGCCCTCAAGACCCCACAGGCCGGAGAGTGCGATGATCTCGGAGGCGTTGCCGCGTACGATGGCGGGCTTGTACTGCTTGAGCTCGTTTACCAGCTGGGTGCGCAGGCTACCGATGCCCAGACCCACCGGATCGAGCACCCAGGGCTTGCCGGCGTCGTGTGCCGCCTTGGCCGCGCGGGGAATCGTCTGCTCGTAGATGGGGAAGAGCGTGCCCATGTTGAGATAGATGGCGGCGCCGCCGGCAACGAGCGCCTCGCCCTCGTCGGGCAGATAGACCATGGCGGCCGAACCGCCCACGGCGAGCTGCGCGTTGGCGACAAAGTCGATCGTCACCGTGTTGGTGATGGAGCCGGCCATCGGATTGGTGGCTCGAATCTCCTCTACGGCCTTGACCATATGTTGCTTAAGCTGTTCCGAATCAATCACTGCACATGCCTCCTTGGCATAGAAAAGGGGCGCTGTGCATAGACAGCGCCCCTGTAAAGGCGGCATGCTCCCTACGCCAGCATTAACTGACAGGTTCAAAGGATTGGGCCCTATGCCCTCTCAGCCTTGTGGTTTGCACCGCCGGCACTCCCGCATCGAATCTGTTGTTCCCTATACTAGCGCACCTGCCAATATGGGACAGGTTTATTTTGGCAGGTGGCAACAGGGGCGCTGCATTTTCCCAGATAAAACCTGCCAAGATAAACCTGTCCCTTATTGGCAGGTCGTTACAATAGACGGGATAAAGAATGACCGAGGGGACCTTATGATCAAACTTGTGCTGACCGATATGGACGATACGCTGATTCCTGCTGGACACGATGGCGCCAGCGACTGCGCCATCGAGGGCATTCATGCCATGCAGGCGGCGGGCCTGCATTTTGGCCCGGTTTCGGGTCGCCAGCCGTCCGCGATGAGCTGGATGTTCCGCAATCGCTCCGAGTGCTTCTCGACCGGTGCGTTTTGCAACGGCCAGGTGATGTTTGTCGATGGCGAGGCGGTTGCCTCGCGCGCAACTGATAACGATGCCCTTATGCGCCTGGCCGACTACCTGGAGCAAGAGACCGACGATACCTATTTGAAGGTCTACCGTCTGGGTGATGACTTTTGGGACAACGACGCCTATTGCGTGACAAGCGATCCCGAGCGTGTGCGTCGCGCCATGGAGTCAGGCGGCAACGCGTGGCTCAAGGGCGAAGAGGCTCCCTGTCGCCCTGTCGTTGACGATGCCCCGGTATACAAGGCGAATATCTGGAGTGCCCGTTCGCGCGAGGAGCTCGCCGAGCTGCGCGAGCGTGTTGCCGCCGAGGTGCCGGAGCTCTCGCTCGTGTTTCCCAACAACCGCGTGCGCCTGTTCGACGTTCTTCCGACCGGCTGGGACAAGGGCTGTGCTGCGCTGGAGCTGGCGCGCGCTTTGGGCCTGACGCCCGACGAGGTGGCCGTATTCGGCGATTCCGATAACGATTTGCCCATGATCGATGCCGTTCCCAATTCCGTTGCAGTCGCCAATGCCAACGAGGCCGTCACGGCTGCCGCGCGCTGGCATATCGGCGCTGCGGCAGATGATGCGGTTGCCGGGGCTCTGCATCAGATTGCCGCCTGCGCCGCGACGGGGGAGATGCCGTCGTTTATGCGTCAGATGGACGCGACGGGTTTCGACGTCACGAACGTCTAGGGAGAAAGCCATGAAGCTCCAGCAGCTCAGATATGTCGTCAAAGTTGCCGAATGCGGCAGCATCACCGAGGCCTCGCGCCGGCTCTTTGTGTCGCAGCCTTCGATTACCGCGTCAATTCGCGATCTCGAAAACGAGATGGGTGTACACATCTTTGAGCGCACCAACAAGGGCGTCATTGTGTCCGAGGAAGGCGAGACCTTCTTGGGCTACGCGCGCCAGGTGCTCGACCAGGCCGACCTGCTCGAGGGCAAGTACAAAGGCACGTCCGAGCAGGTGCCGCACTTTAGTGTGAGCTGCCAGCATTATTCCTTTGCCGTTAATGCATTTGTCGATGTGATCCGCGAGTTCGATGCCGCGCGCTACGACTTTACCCTGCGCGAGGAGCAGACCCACGAGATTATCGAGGACGTCGCGCATATGAAAAGCGAGCTCGGCATCCTGTATCTGTCGGAGCACAATCGCGAGGTCATCGAGCGCATGCTGGCGGCCAACGAGCTCGTATTCGAAGGACTCTTCTGCGCTACGCCGCATGTCTTTGTGTGCTCCGACCATCCGCTGGCGGGTCGCTCGAGTGTGACGCTCGAGGACTTGGAAGACTACCCGTTCCTGTCCTATGAGCAGGGCAGCTACAACTCGTTTTACTATTCCGAGGAGCTGACCTCGACCTTTGAGCGCCGCAAGAATATCCGCGTGCGCGACCGTGCGACGCTGTTCAACCTAGCTATGGGCCTTAACGGTTACACGGTGTGTTCGGGCGTGATCAGCCATGAACTTAACGGCCCCGGCATTATCTCCATTCCGCTCGATGTAGACGAGTACATGGAGATCGGCATCATCACGCGCAAGAACACGACACTTACGCGCTACGGGCAGGCCTATATCGAAGCGATTCGTCAGCACATCTAGACTGCTGCGTTCTGCACGGGTCAAATCTCTTTATGGCAGTCCCAACTAATATAGGAAGCATCTATATCAAACTGTTATAAACGCATATTTTACGATGTCCATATGAGCGCTCATACTCTGTCCCAGTAAAGCAACCAATGCAAAGGGAGATATCTATGAGCACTTCGATTCAACCGAACGCGCCGTTTCGTGCCGATATCGTCGGCAGTTTTCTTCGTCCGCAGGCTGTAAAGGACGCCCGTGCCGCCTATGTCGCGGGTAAACTCGACGCTTCCGGCCTTAAGGCCGTCGAGGACGAGGCCATCCGCGACTTAGTGGCCAAGCAGAAGGCTGCCGGCCTGCAGGTGATTACCGATGGCGAGTTCCGCCGCAGCTACTGGCACCTCGATTTTATGTGGGGCCTCAACGGCATTGAGCGCCGCGCCTCGCGCACGGGCTACATGTTCCACGATGAGGAGACTACCGCCGACACCGCCGTGGTAACCGGTCCCATTAGCGGTGAGAATCATCCGTTCGTCGAGCACTTCAAATTTATCAAGTCGCTCGAGGGAGAGGGCCAGGTCGCGCGCCAGACCATTCCGGCGCCGATCCAGACGTTCTCCGAAGTCACACTCGACCGCTGCGATGGCCAGCAGGAGAGTCTGCACGCCGTCTACAAGACCGACGAAGAACTCGTCGATGCCATTGCCGCAGCATACCGCACCGTGATTGCTGACCTGTATGCCGCGGGCTGCCGCAACATCCAGTTTGATGACTGCACCTGGGGCATCTACTGCGATACCGACTTTGTGTCCAAGACTGGCATGAGCCCGGTTGACCTGCAAAGGGTGAGCGAGCTGGGCGTGGCGCTCAACAACGCCGCCATCGAGGACAAGCCCGACGACCTCGTCATTAACACGCACGTGTGCCGCGGCAACTACCACTCTACCTATGCTTTCGAGGGCGGCTATGACCCCATCGCGCCGTACCTGTTTGCACATGAGGATGTCGACGCATTCTACCTGGAGTTCGATACGCCGCGCGCCGGCGGTTTTGAGCCGCTCAGCTACGTTGCCCCGGGCAAGAAGGTCGTGCTGGGCTTGGTGACCACCAAGGCCGCAGAGCTCGAGAACGAGGATGTTATCGTCGAGCGCATCCGCGAAGCCGCAAAGTACGTGCCGCTCGAGAACCTGTATCTGTCTCCCCAGTGCGGCTTTGCCAGCTGCGAGATTGGCAACAAGCTGACCGAGGACGAGCAGTGGGCAAAGATCGCCCTGGTCAAACGCATCGCCGAGCGCATCTGGAAGTAGTGCTGCCGTTCGCAGGGGCGTCGTGGTCGGAGCGGCATGCATCGCGTACAATGGTTCGGATCGTATCGTTCGGGCAGGTAATCCGATATGCCCGAGCGCCCTTCCATTATGAAAGGACATCCATGTCCCAATCCTCGACGCCCGCCGTCGCCGATGCCATCTACGATGCGTCGTCGCTCGGTCGCCCGCGCATGTTCCTACTCGGTCTGCAGCATCTATTCGCGATGTTCGGTGCCACGGTGCTCGTACCCGTGCTCACCGGTCTCTCGGTGTCGGCGACCCTTTTGTTTGCCGGCCTGGGCACGCTGCTCTTCCACTTCCTATCGCGCGGCAAGGTGCCAGCGTTTTTGGGATCTTCGTTTGCCTTTATCGCGGGCTATGCCGCCATCGCGCCCAACGGCGAGGCCGAGCTTTTGCCCTACGCCTGCCTAGGTGTAGCCTGTGCCGGCCTGCTCTATCCGGTGCTGGCGGCCCTGTTTCGCGCGTTTGGTGCCAAGCGCGTTATGCGCTTCTTCCCGCCGGTAGTGACTGGCCCCATCGTCATTTCCATCGGCCTGATCTTGGCAAGCTCTGCCATCGCCAACTGCCAGACCAATTGGCTTGTTGCCGTTGTCGCTGTGGCGGTGATCGTCATCTGCAACATCTGGGGCCGTGGCATGGTCAAGATCGTGCCGATTCTGCTGGGCGTTGTGGTGAGCTATGCCGTTGCGACTGCGCTCGGCGAGGTTGATTTCTCGGGCGTCGCAGCCGCTCCCTGGGTTGGCTTGCCCGTCGTGTGGGATAACACCGTGTTTGCGCTCTTTGGCCCGCAGTTCGATAGCGGTCTTGCCACGACGGCCATCATCACCATTATGCCGCTGGCCTTTGCGACCATGATCGAGCATATCGGTGACATCTCGGCTATCGGCTCCACTTGCGAGCGTAACTACATCGCCGATCCTGGCCTGCATCGCACGCTGCTTGGCGACGGCCTGGCGACCATTCTCGCATCGCTCTTTGGCGCTCCGGCTAACACCACCTATGGCGAGAACACCGGTGTGCTTGCCCTAACGCGTGTGTTTGACCCGCGCGTGATTCGCATTGCCGCATGTTGTGCCATTGTGCTCTCGTTCTGCCCCAAGTTCGCGGCTGTCATTGCGGCCATGCCGGCGTGTGTAATCGGCGGCGTGTCGCTCGTGCTCTATGGCATGATCAGCGCCGTGGGCGTCCGCAACCTCATCGAGAACCAGGTCGATTTCCAAAACAACCGCAACGTGCTGGTGGCCGCCCTGGTGCTCGTGCTTTCGCTCGGCATTGCGTACAGCACCGCCGGCGCCATCGTGCTTGAGCTGGGCGGCGTGACGATTTCGCTTTCCGGCCTTGCCGTGGGCTCGCTGGTGGGCATCGTGCTCAACGCCATCCTGCCGGGTAACGACTTTGAGTTTGACGTCTCCGAGCTTGAGGAGGCTGCTGAGTAACAACTGCGTCCAGCTAAAACAAGATATGGTGCCCATGCGTATATGCGCGTGGGCACCATTTTTAATGCGTCAGTATCCAGTGGATGCCGCGGGCCATGCGCAAGTCGGTCTGGGAAAAGTGATTGCCGGGGTTGAGCTCCAGCGTCGTGGGAATACCACGTTCGCCGAGCAGCTTTTCCATTGCGCGCGTATCGTCGAGTACGTGCCGCATCATGCGGTTGGGAGTCTTGGTCTCCTTTTTACCGAGCGACAGATAGACAGCCTGCGGGCTGCCGGCAAATGGCGCCGTGCTGGCGCGATCGACAAAGTCGGGAAACCATAGCGACCCCGATGCGCTCGCGGCGCGGTCAAATGCGTCGGTTTGCCAGAGGGACCAGAGTGCGAAGAGGCCCGCGAGCGAGTAACCGGCAATGCCACGCCAGGTGGGCGGCTGAGGAAGCGATGACTCGACCTGGGGGATTATCTGATTCAGCAGCTCATCAAGAAAACCGGCAGCTTGGCCGCCGAAAGGCTCGGCATCGCGTACGGTCCCGTCGCATGCCCAGGGGCTCAGCTCGCGATTCCAATCGAGCCCGCCAATGGTGACGAGGGCGAATGGCGGACAGTCGAGCTCTCGGCAACACTTATAAACCTCGCTGCCGTCGCCCACGACCACAGGAAGGTAGATGACAGGCGCGCTTTCCGTATGATTCGAATAAACGGTTATCTGCTTTTGATGCGCTTCCATGACGGGCTTCTCTCAGTGTTGTGATATCGGCAGCCCCAATTGTCGCACGCCAGCGTATGCCGGTTGGGCTAGACCAAAGACAATCTCGTGCATCCCCTGCGGACGCATATGGAAAACGCCACCGCCGGAGGGGAGCTCGGCGGTGGCGTTGTTAAACGGTGCTGGGGCTCGGGGCCTTCGCGGGAGCTGCCATGTGCGCAGAGGCGTCTAAGAGCGCTTACGGCTCGCCATGGTGCCTGCGGCGATAGCGGCTGTTCCCGCAAGGACGGTTGCCACGATGGCCGCACCCGAGGTGTCGCCGGTTGCCGCGAGCACGCCGGTAGTCTTGGCTTTCGTGGTTGAAGCCGCAACGGCCTTGGTCGGCTTTGAGCCCTCAGGCTTGGGGTTCTGCTTGGTCTCGTCGGGCTTGGGGTCTTCCGGCTTGGCTACCTCGGGAGGTGCGATGGTCGTGCTTTTGGCGACTGCTTTGATATAGAGGGAGTCGACCGTGGCGTCGCCCGTGCCGATGGCTTGGCCTGCTTCGTAGATGCCGTCACGGAGCTTGCGATAGTCAATGACCTTGCCGCCTTCGGGCGTCTGGATGGCGGCGTTCTCAATCTTGATGGTGCCGATTGTCTTGCCGTCAGCGCTCATGGCACGGGCAAAGATTGCCGCTGTATCTCCTTCGACCGTTACCTTGCTGCGGATGATCGAGATGACTGCGGGTGTGACGCCCTCGCTGGTCTGGGCGATGATGCCGATGTTCTCGCCTTGGGGTTCGCGCCTCGTCTCGCCATCTTGGTTTTCGCTGTAGGGGATGGGGCCGTCGCCGTTCTCGACATAGCGGGCTATGGCCTTGACAACGGAGTCGCTGATGTAGATGTGGCCACCCTTCTCGTTGGGTCGATCGTTTCTGGTGGAGAATGCAGCCGAAACCTCGCCTTCCGCAAGCGCGTCCACGGTGGAGCCGTTCTTGACGACGATATCGTCTTGGTAGGTGAAGAGGGCAATGGCGCCACCGTATCTGCCTTTACTTGCACGGACTGTCACGTTTGCATGATCGAGCGTGATGCCCTTGTGGGCATAGACGCCATATTCAACACCGTTTACGTTGAGGGAGGCGTTTGTGGCTGCGAGGCTGCCCTTGGCCTCGACGGCAGCGTCTTTCTCGGAGCTTGCCTCGACCGTCCCGCCACCCTTGATGGTGAGGTTCTTGTCGGTTCCAATACCCTTGTCCTTGGTAGCCCTGGCGGCGACGGCTCCGTTGTCGTCAATCGTGATATTGCCGTTTGCCCTGATGCCATCCGATGCACCCGTGGCGTTGACGTTGCCCGAACCTTTGATAGCGAGATCACCCCCGGCATTGATGGCATCAAGCCCAGTGCTCGTGGCGTTGACGGATCCGGCTCCGTCGATGTTGATATTACCCGTGGAGAGGATAGCGTCCTCAGTAGATGTCACGCTGAGCGTGCTGCCCGCGTCGCCTTGGATATTGAGCTCGGCGTTCTCATTCTTGCCATGAGAAGCCTTGATGCCTTCGATCCAGTCGGCAGTGACGATGTTGTTTCCCGAGTAATTCACGTTGAGCTTGCCTGCGGCCTGGATCTCGCCGCCGTTATAGTTGTTGAGCTTCAAGTCGTCGGCGCCGTCCCACGACCAGGTGCCGGTCTCGTCGCCCGCCGCAGTGCCGGCGTTGTATTTGGTTTCGCCGACCTTGACCCATTCCGCCGCGAGCGAGACGCTCGGCATGAGCAGCGAGCTCACCGTGAGCGCGCACACGGCGCCTACGACGATGCGGCGCGTCACGCGGCGCCAGCTGCCGTGCGCGAGTCCTATGCGACGGCGAACGTCGGGTTCGGCAACATGGGTTCCGGCGGTAGTGTCATTGCGTTTGGGGGTCGTGAACAAGGCTGCCATGGTTGCTCCCGTTCTCATAGGGCCTATACGGCTAGGTTCAGCGTATCTGCTGGATGTTGCCGGCGGTAGTGCCGTTTGGAGGGCAAAATGGCCAAAATGGGGGAGAAATAGGCCGCACGCCGGCGCAGGGACCGACGCTAAAAGAAAAGCGCGGGGCCGCATGGCGACTCCGCGCTTTATTGTTCAGCTTTTGCAGCCTTGCCCTTACGCTACGAAGAAGTAGACGGGGAAGGCAAGGGCTGCGATCCACCCGTCCTGTGCGAAAAAGTGTTTACGAGCGTTTGCGACTCGCCAGGGCGCCTGCGGCGATGGCGGCTGTTCCCGCAAGGGCGGCTGCCACGATGGCTGCGTTCGAGGTGTCGCCGGTTGCCGCGAGCTTGCCGACGGTCTTGGCTCCCTTGGCTGCAACTGCAACGGTCTTGGTTGTCTTCGTGCCCTCGGACTTGGAACCCTCGGGCTTGGTCTTGCCGTGCTTTTCCTCGGGCTTGGTCTCCTCGGGAGGCACGATGACCGTGCTCTTGGCGACTGCTTCGTTGTAGGGGGAGTCGATCACGGCGTCGCCCGTGCCGATGGTTTGACCCGCCTCGTAGACGATGCCGTCGCTGAGTTCTTCCTTGTTGCGATAGTCAATGACCTTGCCGCCTTCAGGCGTCTGGATGGTGGCTCCTTCGATTTCGATGGTGCCGATCGCCTTGCCGTCCGCGCTCATGGCAAGGGCGAAGATTGCCGCCGTGTCTCCCTCGGCCGTGACCCTGCTGCGGACGATCGAGATGGTCGCGGGCGTGATGCCCTCGCTGGTCTGCGCGAAGATGCCGATGTTCAGGCCCTCGGACTCAGGGATGATTTCGTCGTTTTGGTCTCCACTGTAGTGGTCGGGGCCGTCGCCGCCGGTCTCGGCATAGCGGACTATGGCCTTGACAACGGAGTCGCTGATGTAGATATGGCCACCCGCTTCGCCGGAGTAGAAATTACTGGTGGAGATTGCAACCGAGAACCTGCCTTCTGCGAGCGCATCCACAGTCGAGCCGTTCTTGATGACGATGTCGTCCTCATCGGTGAAGAGTGCGCTGACTTCCCCGCCATCTGAGCTTGCGCGGATCGTCACGGTCGCGCCATCGAGCGTGATGCCCTTGTAGACATAGATGCCATACCCAACGCCACTTGCGTTGAGGGAAGCGTTCGTGACCGTGAGGCTGTTTTTACCGTCGATGGCGGCGTCTTCCTCGGAGCTTGCCTTGACCTGGCTGCCACCCGAGATCTCGATACTGCCGTCGGCCCAAATCGCATTGTCCTCGATAGAGCTTGC
Source organism: uncultured bacterium (assembly GCA_905215065.1). Taxonomy (GTDB): domain Bacteria; phylum Actinomycetota; class Coriobacteriia; order Coriobacteriales; family Coriobacteriaceae; genus Collinsella. Next base: position 83,105 of record CAJMOF010000003.1, read on the forward strand.
CTCTACCTTGCCGCCGCCCTTTATGATGAGGTTCTCGTTAGCATCGATACCCTGATCCTCGGTGGCCTTGGCGGTGACGGTTCCGCTGTTGTCGATCGTGATGTTGCCGTCGGCCCTGATGCCATCCGAATCGCCCGTGGCGTTAACGTTTCCCGAGCCCTTGATGGTGACATCGCCCCCGGCATCGATGGCATCGTGCTCGGTGCTCGTGGCGTTGACAGTGCCAGCGCCGTCGATGTTGATGTTGCCGACGGAAGTGATGGCGTCACGAGAAGATGTCACGTTGAGCGTGCTGGACGCGTCGCCCTGAATATTAAGCTCGGCGTTCTCGTTCGCGCCATCCTTAACCTTGATGCCGCGGCCGTCGTCGTTAGTGACGGTGTTGTTGCCCTCGTAGCTCACGTTGAGCTTGCCCGCTGCCTCGATCGCTCCGCCGTTATAGCCGTTGAGCTTCATGTCATCGGCGCCATCCCATGACCAGGTACCGGCGGCGTCTCCCGTGGGGCCCGCGGCCGCTTCGTGGCGGACGCCGCCAACGTCCACCCACTCGGCTGCGAGCGAGATGCTCGGCATGAGCAGCGAGCTTACCGTAAGCGCGCATACGGCGCCTACAACGATGCGGCGCGTCACGCGGCGCCAGCTGCCGTGTGCGAGCAGCGTGCGACGGCGCAGGTCGGGCTCGACAAAATGGGCTCCAGAGGTTTTGTCATTGCGCTTGGGGGTCGTGAACAAGGCGGCCATGGTTACTCCCATCCTCATAGGGCCTATGCGGTTATATCCAGCATATCTGCAGGATGTAGCCGTCGGTAGTGCCGTTTGGAGAGCAAAACGTCCAAAACTTGCGAAGCAATACATCGCGTGTCCGTGTGGTGCCTGGCTTTAAAAGCAAAGCGCGGAGCCACTCGATGCGACTCCGCGCCTTGTTGTTTTGCTTTAGCAGACTATGCTGTTACGCTACGAAGAAGTAGACGAGGAAGGCAAGGGCTGCGATCCACATGAGCGGCTTGATCTTGGAGGCCTCGCCCTTAAAGAGCGCGACGATCACGTAGGCGATAAAGCCCAGGCCAATGCCGGCGGAGATGGAGTAGGTGAAGGGCACGCCGGCGACAATCATGAACGCCGGGAAGCCCTGCGACACGTCGGACCAGTCGATCTCGGAGGCCTCGCTCATCATGAGGTAGCCGACGTAGACCAGAGCACCGCAGGTGGCGGCACTGGAAACGATGGTGACGATGGGGGAGAAGAACGCGGCGAGAATGAACAGCACGCCGGTGGTGACGGAGGTGAGGCCCGTGCGACCACCGTCGGCAGCGCCAGAGGTGGACTCGACGAAGGTAGTGATGGAGGAGACGCCCATAAAGCCACCGGCAGCAGCGGCCACGGAGTCGACGACCAGGATGGGACGGATGTCCTCGACATTGCCGTCCTCGGTCAAGAACTCGCCCTGCTTGGCGACGGCCATCGCGGTGCCCATGGTGTCGAAGAAGTCGCTCATGAGCAGCGAGAAGGCAACGACGAGCAGCATCGGGTCGGTCAGGACCTTCACGATGGCAAGGTTGCCGTCGGCAGTGCTGGCAAACGGGGCGCCGAAGGTCGAGAAGTCGAGCGGTGCGATGAGGCCCTCGGGCGCATGGGTGACGCCCAGCGGGATTCCGGCGATAACGGCGACGATGATGCCGATGAGCAGCGAGCCCGGCACGTTGCGGGAAGCCAGGGCAACCGTCACGACGATGGAGATGATGCCGACGATAAAGGTGGGGGAGGCGATGTCGCCCAGGCCGACGAGCGTACCGGCGCCAGCGGTGATGATGCCGGCGTCGCACAGGCCGATCATGGCGATAAACAGGCCCAGACCCACCGAGATGGCGTGGCGCAGGACCACGGGGATGGCGTCCATGATGGCCTCGCGCAGGCCGCAAAGGACGAGCAGCAAGATGACGACGCCCTCGAGGAAGATAACGCTCATGGCCACGTGCCAGTCGCCGCCGCACATGGTGGTGGCGATGCCCGCAATCATGGCGTTGATGCCCAGACCCGACGCACAGGCGAGCGGGCGGTTGGCGAAGATGCCCATGCAGATGGTCATGATGCCGGCGCCCAGGCAGGTGGCGCAGGCGAGCGCTCCCGCATCGATGCCAGCGCCCGAGAGCACTGCGGGGTTGACGGCGATGATGTAGGCCATCGCCAGGAATGTTGTCAGTCCAGCGCGAAGTTCGGTCCCGATTGTGGACTTGCGCTCACTGACGTGAAAAAGTTCGTCCATGCATACCCTTTCCTTGTTCGGCCCCGAGTTTAGGCCGATTGACACGAACTCACTTACTATATCGTCTTTGTGAAGTTGGTGTTCCTCACATGTTGATGTTCGGCGGTTTGTAACGGACGGGCGGTATCTTTCGCATGAAATTGTGTAGGTACCGTATACTTAAGCGGTTACAACGACCCCTATGGAGGAACGTATGATTAAAGAGCTCTGCCGCGACGAGGCTATCCTGTCTCAGCGTTGCGAGGTTGCGACTGTCGAGGACGAATCGGTCGCTCAGGATCTGATTGATACCATCAAGTCGCTCGATGATGCCGGCTGCTTGGCCGCCAATCAGATTGGCGTTACCAAGAAGGTCTGCGTCTACCTGGACGATGCCGGCGAGCCCCACGTGCTCTACAACCCCCGTCTGGTGTTTGGCCTGGGCGCCAGCAAGATGGAGGAGAGCTGCCTGACGCACGAGGAGGTCACCAAGTCCACGCGCTACATCAAGTGCAAGGTTGCCTTTGACCAGATCGTCGACGGCAAGATGAAGGAGTGCCGCCGCGACTACGCGGGCTTTGAGGCACAAATGATCCAGCATATGATCGATCACTGCCAAGGTAAACTTGTCTAGGGTGACTACGGCACCGCACTTCGTCGTTTTTGGCCCGGGCGTGACATTCTTGTCATGTCCGGGCTTTTGTGTTTAGCGCCTTTTTGTTTGGTGACAATGAGCTTAGCAAGAACGTAAAGCTAGGAGGCGCTATGTGCACGAGCATTCGATTTACCGATAATTCTGGCCGCATGTATCTAGGCCGCAACCTCGACTGGAGCTTTGACTACGGTCAACAGGTTCGCGTGATGCCGCGCGGGTTTCATATTCCGTATTCGTTTATCGACGACGCGACAGCGGCACACGCGGTGATCGGTATGTGCATCGATTACAAGAACTACCCTATGTTTTTCGACTGTGGTAACGATGCGGGTCTGGCTGTGGCGGGGCTCAACTTTCCCGGCTATGCCGAGTATGCCGAGGGCCCGGTTGATGGAAAGACCAATATCGCGGCCTATGAGTTTCCCCTGTGGGTGGCAGCGACGTTCTCGACGGTCGACAAGGTCGAGGCTGCGCTGCGCGATACGGTGATTGTCGCCAAATCTGCAGGAGAGGGGCTGGGCGTGTCGCTGCTCCATTGGATTATCGGCGACAGCCAGCGCAGCATCGTGGTCGAGATGATGGCTGACGGCCTGCATGTATACGACGATCCGGTCGACACCCTTGCCAACCAGCCGACCTTCCCGTGGCACATGGAAAACCTGCGCACCTATATCACCGCCACAAGCGATTTTCCGCAGACGGCGACATGGCGTGGCGCCGAGCTTAAGCCCTATGGAGCCGGTGCCGGCATGCGCGGCATTCCGGGCGATTGCTATTCGCCGAGCCGTTTTGTAAAGGCGGCGTACCTCAATGCCAATTACCCGCAAAAGGAGAGCGAGACCGAAAACGTCGTTCGCATGTTCCGCTCGCTCGAGGGCGTGGTGATGATCGAGGGAGCGTCCAGGATGGGCGATGGCAAGTTCGAGAAGACTATCTACACCGGATGCTTTAGCGCGCGCACGGGCAATTATTACTACGCGATGTATGGGGATCCGTCGATTCGCTACGTGAGCCTGATGGATGCCGAGGGCGCGAGCCCCGATAGGCTCGTGGTTCCCGAGCCGCGCCGTTCGTAGCTCACTGGTCCGTTGCGACATAAAACGGCCTCGCACCTCTTATGAGATGCGAGGCCGTTGTCGTCAATGGCTGGTGGCGTGTTAGAAGTTGGCGTCGTTGAACTGGGTGCTCTCGAGTCCGTCGAGTTGCTGTTCGGGCGTATCTGCGACGCTCTCGAGCAGCTCAGTGGGATCGACGTTCATATTCTTACCGGCTTCGTTGCCGTTGACCAGGTCGTCCGAGAAGATGTCGACTTCCATTTCTTCGGCCTCTTCGATCTGAACCTCGAGCGGCACTTGGGTGCGCACGAGCTTAACGGCCGGGCGCATGCGGGCAAACAGCGGCACGTACTCGATGATGATGGCCGAGTTCTCGAGACCGTACCAGCGTGCCGGGCTTCCGCAGGCGCGGCGGACGGCGTACTTGATGGCCATCACGCGGTGGTCATTGCGGTTGATGTCCGTTTCGGGGGCGAGCATCTTGCGCAGCATACAAAAACGGAAGTCGCCCACGTTGCCGCGCGCCTCGTAGATGGAGTAGGTGTGATGCTGCGGCGGCAGCTCACCCGATGCCATCAAGTCGCCAACGATTTGGCGCAGGTAGGCATTAATGCGCTGGTTGACCTTAAAGCCCAAGTCCAGGCGCACGCGGAACAAAAAGTCCGTGCCAAAGGTCTCGACGGAATACTCGTGCGTATAGGGCTCGTCGGTAACGTGCACGTTGATGAACCAGTATGCCTTGGCGCGCTTGGGATGCTTATCCAAGATGGAATAGAGCACGTCGCGGTCGAGCGTGAGCGGGTCGGGGCTGTTGGTGAGGAACACCAGATTGTCGGCGAGCACGGGGTAGGTCTCGTCGTTGCGCAGGCGGTTGAGCTGGTCAATGTACTTGGAGACGGGCAGCAGGATCGTCTGCGTGCGCTCGATGGCGGTGCCGCGGCGCCACACGTACATAAGGCCAAACAGCAGCGAGGCCAAGAAGATCATTACGTAGCCGCCGTCAAAGAACATGGTGAGGCACGAGGCGAAGAAGCACAGCTCAATGGCACCGAAGAGCAGGGCGAAGACGCAGGCGCCCAGCTTGTGCTTGAGGATGCCGGCGATATAGCTCGTCAGCAGCGTGGTGGTCATAAGCATGGTCACGGTAATGGCGAGGCCATAGGCGCTCTCCATGCGCTCGGAGTTCTGGAACAGCAGCACAATGAAGATGCAGCCGACCCACATGATGTTGTTGACGAGTGGAATATAGAGCTGACCCTTGGTGTCGCTGGGGTAGTGGATGCGCAGGTGCGGCATGAGATTGAGACGGGTTGCCTCGGATACCAGCGAGAACGAGCCGGTGATGAGCGCCTGCGAGGCGATGATGGCCGCTACGGCCGAAAGCACGATGGCAAAGGGGCGCAGGGGCTCGGGGAGCATCATATAGAACGGGTTGACGATATCCATCGCAAGCATCTGGGGGTTGGAGTTATTGGCGAGCAGCCAAGCTCCCTGACCCAGATAGTTGAGGATAAGGGCCGCCTTAACAAACGGCCAGGATGCATAGATGTTTGCCTTGCCCACGTGACCCATGTCCGAATAGAGCGCCTCGGCACCGGTTGTCGATAGGAAGACAAAGCCGAGCACCATAATGCCCGAGTGGTTGATGGGCGAGAACAGAAACATGATGCCGCGGATGGGGTTGAGCGCGCGTAGGATGGACAGGTTGCCGAGCATGTTGAACAGGCCAGCGCCTGCCAAGAACAGGAACCATAGTGTCATGAGCGGGCCGAACAGCTTGCCGATCGACGAGGTGCCGGCGCGCTGCATGGCAAACAGCCCGCAGATAATGATGATGGTAATAATGATGACGTTGGTTTGCCCGTCACCCAAAAGCGCGTGACCCCACTCGATGGTGCGCAGGCCCTCAATGGCCGTGGTGACCGTGACCGCGGGGGTGAGGATGCCGTCGGCGAGCAGCGCCGCGCCGCCGATCATGGCGGGAAGGATCAGCCACGGTGCCACCTTGCGCACGAGACTGAACAGGGCGAAGATGCCGCCTTCGTTGTGGTTATCGGCCTTCATGGCGATTACCACGTATTTGACCGTGGTCACGAGCGTCATGGTCCAGATGACGAGCGAAAGTGCGCCCAGAATCATATCCTCGCTGACGGTGCCGATGCCGCCGTTGTTGGCGACGATCGATTTCATGGTGTACATAGGGCTCGTGCCGATGTCGCCATAGACGACGCCGAGCGTTACGAGCAGCATGCCAGCGGAGAGGGGGATGGCTCCGTGCCCGCCTTGCCCGCGCTGGTCTTGGAGGTTTGCCTCCAGTTTGTTGTGTGCCACGAGGACTCCCTTAGACATCCGGTTATCTGTCTAGGACAAAAACTTTATGCCGTCTTTATACATACAAGAGCAGTTTGGCACATCGGGTTATTTTAGACAATAATCCTCAGCTGGGGATTATTTATCTACGCAGGTAGCATTTCAAAGCAGGGGCTTTTAAGCACGTGCTATCTGGGCGATGCCAGCCTTGGCGTTTGCGCGTTTGCCGGCGAGTTCGCAAAAAATCGCGCCGCCGATGATAAGCGCGGCGCCCATCAGGCGGACCGGTGTTATGGCTTCACCCAAAAGGGCGGCCGAGAACACGACCGCCGAAAGCGGCTCGAGGTAGCCGACGACGGCGACGGTCTGGACGGGCAGCTTGGCGACGGCGCTAAAGTAGAGCAGGCAACCAATGCCGGTGTTGACGACGCCGAGCATAGCGACGGCGCGCCAATCAATACTGGCGGCGACGCCGGCGGACAGGAATGAGGGAGCGCCCTGCGTGATGAGCGTGAGGGCCAGCGCGGTCACAAAGGCGGCGCTCACCTGGAGCGTGGAGTTCTCGAGGCCTTCGATGTGTGGCGCACCCTTGCTAGCGATGACCATCAATGCGTAGCAGAAGGCCGAGACGATGCCGCAGGCAATACCCGCAATGGGCATATTGCCGCCTAGACCTTGTGCCGCAATGAGAAAAGCACCGCAGGCGACGGCGATAAAGCCGGCGATTTTGCTGCCGGTCAGCTTTTCGCCAAAAATGAGCGGGGAGAGGGCCATAACGATGATGGGGCCACAGTAATACAACAGCGAGGAGATACCAACGCCGATCGTCTGATAGGCGCGGAACAGGAAAATCCAGCTGGCGCCCAGCGCAGCGCCCGAGACGATGAGCGCTGCGGCCTCGCGGGGGCGAGACGGAGCCTGCAGGTTATGGCGCTTGGTTATGAAGAGGATGGCGGCAAGGGTGAGAGCGCCCAAAAACGTGCGCAACAGTACGATATCGGAGCTCGGCAGCGCGATGGCAGCGGCGATGATGCCGTTGGAGCCAAACAATAGCAATGCTGCTAAGTACGTAAACAATCCGTTGTTCATGTGCTGACATCCCCTCTATATCCGAGCATGTTCACTATGGGTGAACTGGCTTTAGAAGAAAAGCGAATATAATGCATGGATAACATGACAAAAACTCATGTAAAGGTGGAGGGGTGCCGTGGAAACGAATATTCAAAAGATGCAGGTGCTGCTCGAGACGGTGCGTGCCGGCAGTTTTACGCGCGCCGCCGAGCGGCTGAGCTATTCGCAGTCGGGCGTGAGCCGCATGGTGGGCGACCTTGAGACCGATTGGGGTTTTAAGGTGCTCGACCGCAGCCGCGAGGGTGTGGTGCTTTCTGCCGATGGGCGGCAGATCATGCCGGCGGTTGAGGCGCTCTGCGAGGAGTTTGGCCGCCTGCAGCGACACGTGGACGAGATGCGTGGGCTCATGCGCGGCAAGATCTGCATTGGTACGTTTTCGAGTGTGGCGACCCACGTGCTGCCACCGGTCATTGCGCGTTTTCGCGCCGATCACCCGGACGTCGATTATGAGTTGCTGATGGGCGATTACTCAGAGATTGAACAATGGGTGGCGGAGGGGCGCTGCGACCTGGGCTTTATCCCGCGTGAGCCCCGAGAAAACGGCATGGCATCACGGTCTTTAGTGTGTGATGAGCTGATGGCGGTGGTGCCGACAGATTCGTTGCTTGCCACGGCGGAGTTCGTCTCTCTTACCGATTTGGCAAGAGAGCAGTTTATTCTGCTGGAACGGGGTACCGATGATGAGATTACGCCGCTATTCCGTCGGGCGGGGCTGGCGGTGCGCTCAAAACTGTCGACTTGGGATGACTATGCGATTATGGCTATGGTCGAGGATGGCCTGGGCGTGAGCATTCTTCCCGCGCTCATCTTGCGTCGCTGCCAGTTCGATGTTGCTGTGCGTCCGCTCGAAGGGCATCCCCATCGGCAGATCAACGCCATATATCGAACGGCCGATGTTTCGCTTGCCGCCGCTCGTTTCCTCGAATACCTCTAAATGCGTGCACGTCGTTATCGCCTTGGGATAAATCTCGAGGTCTTGCTCATTTTATTTTTGAAATTGAACTTTTCGAAATAGCACGGCGTTATACTGCTGCCTAAATTGAACTCAGGTTCAATTCGTGTTGTATAAATTGAACTTTGCCAGCAAGGAGGTTCTAGTGGCCCAAGAGACGTTTAGCGATCGTCTGCGACAGGCTATGTCCGATCGCGACGTTCGCCAGTCGGACGTGATCCGCGCATCGGAGATGCTCGGCAAAAAACTCGGCAAGAGTCAGATGAGCCAATATGTGAGCGGCAAGACGATTCCGCGGCGCGATGTGGCTGAGCTGCTCGCCCGTATTTTGGAGGTCGATGTTACTTGGCTGCTTGCCGGCGACGCCGATCAAGGCGAGGCATCATCACCCCGCAACGATTCCAAGCCCGAACCCCATCCCTCAGCTCAAATTGCAAGGAGCACCACCATGCGTACTTTTTCTAAATCCACCAAGCTCGATAACGTCCTGTATGACGTGCGCGGTCCCGTCGTCGACGAGGCCGCCCGTATGGAGGACGAGGGCGAGCGCATCCTCAAGCTCAATATCGGCAACCCGGCGCCCTTCGGTTTCCGCACGCCCGACGAGGTCATCAAGGACATGCGCCAGCAGCTGCCCGACTGCGAAGGCTATTCCAACTCGCGTGGCCTGTTCTCCGCGCGCAAGGCGATCATGCAGTATTCGCAGATCAAGGGCTTGCCCAACGTTCAGATGGAGCATATCTACACGGGCAACGGCGTGTCCGAGCTCATTCAGCTTTCGATGAACGCGCTGCTCGACAATGGCGACGAGATTCTGATCCCCAGCCCCGACTATCCGCTCTGGACGGCGTGCGCAACCCTTGCCGGCGGTCATCCCGTGCACTATCTGTGCGATGAGCAGGCGGATTGGTATCCCGACCTGGAGGATATGGAGTCCAAGATCACGAGCGCGACCAAAGCCCTCGTCATCATCAACCCCAACAACCCCACGGGTTCCGTCTATCCGCGCGAGGTGCTCGAGGGCATCGTCGAGGTTGCACGCAGGCATCAGCTGATGATCTTTGCTGATGAGATCTACGACCGCCTGTGCATGGACGGCTACGAGCACGTCTCGATTGCCTCGCTCGCTCCCGATCTGCCCTGCGTCACCTTTAGCGGTCTGTCCAAGTCGCACATGATCGCGGGCTATCGTATTGGCTGGATGGTGCTTTCGGGCAACCAGCGCTGCATGAGCGACTTCATCATGGGCATCAACATGCTCTCCAACATGCGCCTGTGCTCCAACGTGCCGGCTCAGTCGATCGTTCAGACGGCGCTCGGTGGCCATCAGTCCGTCAACGACTACATCCGCCCCGGCGGCCGTGTCTACGAGCAGCGCAACTTTGTGTATGAGGCGCTCAACAAGATTGACGGCATCTCGGTGGTTAAGCCGCGTGCGGCGTTCTACATCTTCCCCAAGATGGATGTGAAGAAGTTCAACATTACCGATGACGAGCAGTTCGCCCTTGACCTGCTGCACGAGAAGAAGATTCTGATCACGCGCGGCGGCGGCTTCAACTGGGCTGAGCCCGACCACTTCCGTATCGTGTACCTGCCGCGCATGGAAGTGCTCAAAGAGTCCCTCGAGGACTTAGCCGACTTCTTTGATCACTACCGCCAAAGCTAAGGGATAGAGGCTCCATACAATCGAAAGCTCCCTGCAGTTGCTTGGCTGCAGGGAGCTTTCTTGAATTGGCGCAACTATATAACTATTCCTTGGCAGTGGTCGATTTCGTGCTGGATGATCTCGGCGGTGTAGCCCGAGAAGTTTTTGATGCGGTGGACGAAGTTCTCGTCCAAATACTCAACCTTAATGCGGCGATAGCGGGTACAGGGACGCTCGCCGATCAACGAGAGGCATCCTTCGCTCGTCTGATAGGCATTGACCTGCTCAAGAATTTGAGGGTTGTACATCAGGAGTGTCCTGTTGCCGTCCTTTACGCAGATGATGCGTTTGCGCACGCCGATCATGTTGGCGGCGAGGCCCACACACTCGCGCTCATGCTCGTGGAGTGTATCCAGGAGATCCTGCCCGGTTGCGGCGTCTTCGGGGCCGGCGTCTTCGGAGGGCAGGCGTAAAAAGAACTCGGACTTCATGATGGGCTTAATCATGGCGGGCTCCTTAAGGTGGACACGTTTGGTTCAGGTCATGATACCGCGACATGTCGCATTAATGTGTGCACATAGATTCTGCAGCTAGATTGGATGGCGACACCATAAACTAATGTACGTTTTGCCGAGAGGCATGAATGTTTAAAGCGCAAAGAGTGCGCGACGGGCCCCGCGAATGGGGCGATGATGCCCGAGAGGGCCAAGAAGGAGTCTCATGTCCGAGAACGAAGAGATCATGAACGAGACCGAGAACGAGACCATGGCTGCCGAGGTTGAGGCAGTCGAGACCGTGGAGACCGAAGCTGCTGAGGTTGAGGCTGCTGATGAGGTTTCCGCCGAGGAGGAGGCCGAGGTTGTCGAGGCCGCCGCTGATTACGATGACGAAGAGCTGATGGACAAGATGCAGAAGGCCGCTCGCCTGCTGCGTAGCCGTCGCTTTGCTATTTCCAAGGAGGAGGAGGCCAAGGCCGAGCGCATGGCGAACATCGAGCGCGCCATCAAGCTTCTTGACCTCAAGCCCAAGATGGAGCAGAAGGAAATGTCCGACCTGCTGGGCATGCGCCTTCGTGAGCTCGATGGCCTGATGGCCGAGGCCGAGGCTGCCGATCTGGTCGGCCGCATCGACGACGCCGAGGGCGATATGCGCAAGATCGTCGTCTTCGCTGCCGAGGATGCCGCCGAGGGCCTGGTCGAGCTTGCCAACAAGAAGGAGAAGCTCCTGCCCGAGCTTTCTTACGAGGAGGCCACCGAGCTGATGGCCGCTCTCGATAAGGTTATCGCTCCGCTCGTCGCCATGGGCCTGGACGAGGACCGCGGTCCTCGCGGCGGCCGTGACGATCGCGGTGGCCGTGGTGGCGACCGTGGCGGCCGCGGCGGCTTTGGCGATCGCGGTGGCCGTGGCGGCGACCGTGGCGGTCGCGGTGGCGATCGCGGTGGCCGTGGCGGCTTTGGTGACCGTGGCGGCGACCGCGGCGGTCGCGGCGGCTTTGGCGGCAACCGTGGTGGCTATGGCGATCGCGGTGGCAACCGTGGCGGCTTCGGCGGCAACCGTGGTAACGACCGTGGCGGTCGCGGTGGCGATCGTGGCGGCCGCAACGGCGGCGGCTTCCGCGGCAACCGTTTCTAGGTTAGCTACGCCGTTCTACCGAACGGCGTAACAGCTCGACGCTGCGCACCCACCAGAGCGACAACTTGTCATTCAAAGAGGACGGCATGACCAGAAGGTCTATGCCGTCCTCTTTTCATGCCAATTTGTTCGCTCTGGTGGGCGCTCGCTGCCGTTGCCAAAACATCGGCGTCGCCCTGATCAAAACCTGCCAAAAAGGGACAGGTTTATTATGGTCGGTTTTATCTGGGCAAACGTGGTCGTCTATCGCAATGTAGTCGTTGGGGACGTTCTTGTTTGACTAGTCGTTTAAGAACGTCCCCAACGACTACATAGCGTGAGAGTGGATAATCTCCCGGTTTGAGCCCATATTCATGCTCAAGGTGGGAGATTATCCACTCTCATTTGTTGTATGTCCGAAAATCCACGCTCGTTTAAATTCTGCCTACATTTGCAGGAACAGTTCGTGGAGGTGGGTGTCTTCGTCGAGCTCGGGGTGGAAGGTGACGCCGAGCTGGTTGCCTTGGCGGGCGGCGACGATGCGACCGTCGACTTCGGCTAGGGCCTCAGTGTCGCCGTGCACTTCGACGATGCGGGGCGCGCGGATAAACGTCAGCGGCACTTCACCGTCGATGCCGGCTACCTGCCCCTTGGTTCGAAAGCTGCCGAGTTGCCTGCCGTAGGCATTGCGCTCGACGAGTACATCCATGGTTGCCAAACGCGACGTGCCCTTATCGTCATGAGCGGCAAGGTCGTGAGCCAGCAGAATCAGGCCGGCGCAGGTGCCCAGGACGGGCATACCTTCAGCGATACGGGTACGAAGCTCCTCGAGCATGCCCAACTCATCAAGCAGTTTCCCTTGAACGGTAGACTCGCCGCCGGGAAGTACCAGACGGTCAAAGTTCTGCTTCAAATCAGCCGCCTGCCTCAGCTCAATACAGCGTGCGCCCAGCTCGGACAGTCTTGCCTCGTGCTCGGCAAAAGCGCCCTGGACCGCCAGCACGGCGACCGTTTGGTCTGCATAATCGCTCATGTGCGATCCTTTCTGCTGGACTAGCGCCCGCGCTCCTCCATGATGATCTCGATTTCGTCGGCGTTGATGCCCACCATGGCCTCGCCCAGGTCCTCCGAAAGCTCGGCGATGAGCTTGGCGTCGGTGAAGTTTGCCACGGCCTTGACGATGGCGGCGGCGCGCTTGGCGGGGTCGCCGCTCTTAAAGATGCCCGAGCCAACAAAGACGCCCTCGGCGCCCAGCTGCATCATCAGCGCGGCGTCGGCGGGGGTCGCGACTCCGCCGGCGGCAAAGTTTACGACGGGGAGCTTGCCCGTGGCATGGACCTCGCGCACCAGCTCGACCGGAACCTGCAGCTGCTTGGCTGCCTCAAAGAGCTCGTCGTCGCGCAGAGCAACAACGTCGCGGATCTGCTTTTGGATCTTGCGCATGTGACGCACGGCCTGAACGACGTCGCCCGTGCCCGGCTCGCCCTTGGTGCGAATCATCGTGGCGCCCTCAGCAACACGGCGCAACGCCTCGCCCAGATCGCGGGCGCCGCAGACAAACGGCACGTCAAACTGGGTCTTGTCGATGTGATAGACATCATCGGCGGGGGAGAGGACCTCGGACTCATCGATGTAATCGATCTCGATGGCCTGCAGGACCTGCGCCTCGACAATGTGACCGATGCGACACTTGGCCATAACGGGGATGGAGACGGCCTCCTGGATGCCCTTGATCATCTTGGGATCACTCATGCGCGAGACGCCGCCTGCGGCGCGGATGTCGGCCGGGATACGCTCGAGCGCCATGACGGCGCAGGCGCCCGCCTCCTCGGCGATGCGTGCTTGCTCGGGCGTGGTGACGTCCATGATGACGCCGCCCTTGAGCATCTGCGCGAGTTCGCGATTGAGTTTGACGCGATCGGCCTTGCTGGTCTGTTCTGCCATGGTTGCTCCCTTGGTTGGCATGTACATTGCTTGACGGAACATCCTATCGGGGAGCTGGGTATGGCGAAATACTCAGTTTTCGAGATAATAACAAGGTCAGACTAATGCCAGATTGAATGATTCGATAAGGTCAGGTGATAGACCCATGCTTGACTACAATTTGGAAAATCGCGGCGAAGCATCGCTCTATGAGTATGTTTACCAGCAAATCCGAGATGATATCGTAGCTGGACGCATTACGGCGGGGGAGCATCTGCCGTCCAAGCGCGCCTTTGCCAGTCATCTGGGAATCAGTGTTATTACCATCGAGAATGCATATAGCCAGTTGCTTGCCGAGGGCTATATTTGCTCAAAGCCGCGCCGTGGTTACTACGCGTGCGAGCTTCCCGATGCACCGGTTTTGTCTTTGGCCGCGGGGGATATCGACCGAGATGCTGTCTCTGTTGGCCCCAGCGCGCATGATGCCACGGGGCAGGTCGAGCGATTCGACGCACTTTCTCCTTCCGCCTTGGAAGCGGCGCGGCTTTGGCAGGCCGCCCTACGGGCGACGCTGACGTCCGAAGACGAACGTGAAATCTTTTCGCCCGCACCGGCGCAGGGCACCGCTCGACTGCGACGTGCGATTGCGCACCATCTGCGCGGGACAAGGGGCATGAATGTCAATCCCGACAATATCGTTATCGGTGCGGGCGCCCAGCTGCTCGATACCATGTTGGTTCAGTTGCTTGGCGCGGACAAGGTGTATGCCGTCGAGGATCCAGGCTATTTGCGCTTGACGCGCATCTATCAGGCCATGGGTTGCGAAGTACGGCATGTCCCGTTGGATGCTGAGGGCGTGGACTTGAGCGCGCTGCAGAAAATCGGGACCGATGTCCTTCATCTGATGCCGTCTCATCAGTATCCGACCGGTCTTGTGACGAGCATTGCACGTCGCTATGCGTTGCTGAGCTGGGCCGCCGAGCGGCCAGGTCGGTATCTCATCGAAGACGACTTTGATTGTGAGTTTCGCCTTGCCGGCAAGCCGATTCCCGCGCTCGCGTCGATCGATGCCGCCCAGTCGGTTATCTACACCAACACGTTTTCGAAGAGCCTTTCATCGGCGTTACGTTTGGCGTACATGGTGCTGCCCGATGAACTAATGGAGAGGTTTAAACGCAACCTTGGTTTCTACGCCTCGTCGGTAAGTTCTGTTGACCAGGTCGCTTTAGCGCGCTTGCTGGAATCGGGTGATTACGAGCGGCATGTGAACCGCGTGCGCGTGCGTGCTCGCGAGGCACGCGATGGCCTGGCAGCGCTTGTACGGAAAGCGTTTCCGGCAGGGGAGGTCTCGATCGAGCATGCAGACGCGGGCCTTTACTGTATCGTGGTTGCGGAGCGTGGAATGGGCGGAAGCACTTTTGCACGGGCCCTCACGCGCTCGAGCATCCCTTTTATCGATATCGGTGACTGTTTTTGGTGTGCCGATGGCGCATCTGTCCCTGAAAACTCAACTCAAATTCTTGTTCAGTATGACGATCTGAGTCCAAAAGTACTAACTATCTTGGAATTGCAGCTAATGGGGGGCACTCTGCAACCTAAGTGAGTAGACTTTTAGCACTTTGGCGACCAGGCAGTTTTGTAACAAGCTATCTACCTGCGGTTTTGAAAAGCAGGATGACCGGCCTGATCGGGATGTTCAAAAAAGTCTACTCACTTGCCGCGCAAAGCTCCTGCATGAGAAAAAAATGGGGTTTTCAACAGGGCTTCGTCCAGCTCTTGGCAAGCTTTTGGCCAGTTGGGGAGGGCTGTTGAAAACTCGGCAGTCCGTTCGGCGCCATTTTTGGTGCGTTCGCGCCAATGCGTGACTGACTGGGTTGAAATTCGTGTTTTCCTGTGCCTATGAAGGATCTACTTTGTGACATATCGGCTTTTAGGTACTGGCGTTTGCCCCCTCAGGTCCGCGCTTTGTGTCCGCCGCTTCCACGGCCGGAAGAAGACCGGCAGCGATATGAACTCGCCCGTAACCCGACGGCTGCGGTTGCGCTCGGTTTTCCACTGTATACGTTGGTTCGGACGAGAAACAAACGGACTTGCCCTGCCAGCATTAGGCAGCGGCTGTTCCTTGGTGAGCTCCCCAGGGAATCCGTGCTGGAAACGGAGCATGGGTTTTTGGTTACGTCTCCTCTACTGACGGCATTCATTATGTCGCGGCATCTGACGGATCTTCAGCTTCTTTTGGTATTGGCGGAGATGTGTGGCTCGTTTGCGGTGTGCGCTCTGCCGGCGGCACTTGAGGCGGAGCTTACGCGTGCAATTGATTCGGGCGCGATTTCGACAACGTTCGGTTGGGTGCGATGTCCGTCCGAGGACGGTACCGCTTCGAATTTATGGCGTCGAGATGCTTTGGTTTTGGGCGGAGACCTTGACCGTTTTTGTTCAGATGTTTGCGGGATGCGTTACGGCAATAGATTTATAGCGGTATCGCAACTCGTTCCATTGGACGCCGCGTCGCCTTTTGAGGTCGAGGCGTATTTGCTACTTGCACTGCCGCGATCCCTGGGAGGAGAAGGTTTTTGCGGCATAGAGCTCAATGTTGAAGTGATGCTAAGCACAAGTGCTCGAGCGATTGTGGGAAAGTCCCGTGTATATATCGACCTACTTCTTTCTTCGCTGGACGGCAGGCGACAGGTGGCCATTGAATGTCAGGGAAAGGCCTCGCATGGACGCGCAGGGGATGGCTTGCGTGACGCTGACCGCATGACGGCCCTTCAGGCCATGGGCTACGATGTACTTCTCCTGACACACAGACAGATATCCGATGAGGGTAGATTCCGCGCGATCGTTAAGGCCGTATGCAGGATGCTCGATGCTGAATATCGTGATAAAAGCTCAGATGAGCAAAGGGCTGAGACATTACTCCGGTCTGAACTATTCGTTGACTGGTCAAAACTGGGAGAAATCGACAAAAAGATGCCCGTTAGACACAAAAAGGCCCGATCATGGACGGTTGCAAATCTAAGTGAGTAGACTTTTAGCGTGATGGCGACCAGATTGTTTTGCGGCAAGCTATCTACCTGCGGTTTTATAAAGCAATACGGGTGGTCTGCTCGACAAGTTCCCAAAAGGCTACTCACTTAGTTTTTGACGCGAAGCCGATGTCAAAGGTGGTCCTATTTTTGGGGCGTTAACTGGTTTGCAAGACACGAAAAAGGCCCGAACCATGCGGTCCGGGCCTTATAAAGCTAGAGAATGTCTCTCAGGCGTTTGGCTTAGCCGAAGTAGCGCTTTAGCAGGCCGGCGAAAGCCTTGCCGTGGCGAGCCTCGTCGCGAGCCATCTCGTGCACGGTGTCGTGGATGGCATCGAGACCAGCGGCCTTGGCGCGCTTGGCAAGATCGGTCTTGCCGGCGGTGGCGCCATTCTCGGCCTCAACGCGCATCTCGAGGTTCTTCTTGGTGGAGTCGGTCACGACCTCGCCCAGGAGCTCGGCGAACTTGGCGGCGTGCTCGGCCTCCTCGTGGGCAGCCTTCTCCCAGTACAGGCCGATCTCGGGATAACCCTCGCGATGAGCAACGCGAGCCATGGCCAGGTACATACCGACCTCGGAGCACTCGCCCTCAAAGTTGGCGCGCAGGTCAGCAACGATGTCCTCGGAGACGCCCTCCATCTTGGCGACGCCCACAACGTGCTCGGCAGCCCACTCGAGCTGACCCTCCTCCTGCTTTAGGAAGCGAGAGCCGGGAACGCCGCACTGGGGGCACTTGAAATCCTCGGGCAGCTGGTCGCCGTCGAACTCTTCCACATAACCGCAAACGGGGCAAACAAACTTCATAATTCGATCCTTTCGATCGATGGCGATGGCGCGCTCGTCCGGTCCCGTAAGGGCCCTCTCCGGACGTGCGTCTTGACGAGTTCTATTATCCATAAATGCAACCGAATGTGAAGCCTATTAGGAATGATTTTTAATAAAAAATTTTAGGCATGTGAAGATGTTGATTGATTAACGATT
Source organism: uncultured bacterium (assembly GCA_905215065.1). GTDB lineage: Bacteria > Actinomycetota > Coriobacteriia > Coriobacteriales > Coriobacteriaceae > Collinsella. Next base: position 100,636 of record CAJMOF010000003.1, read on the forward strand.
TGCAAGCCATATGCGGACGCCGATGAGTACAATCGGTCGAACAAATGTTGACCTATCAACAAATGAAGGAGTTTCCTTTATGCATCTAGCCCGCCGCGCCTGGTGCCGAACATATCAGACGGTTTTTCGCATCGCATTGCCGATCCTGCCCTATACCGAGCCGCGCATTTTGGAGCATGCCGAGGATGTGCCCGCAGTGCTTCAAAAGCGCTCGATCCAGAAGGTCCTTATCGTGACAGACCCTGGTATTGCTCGTTTGGGACTCACGGCATCACTCGAGCGTGCGCTTACGGCTCAGGGGATTGGCGTTACGGTCTATGCCGAAACGCGTGCGAATCCCACGGTCTCAAACGTGGAGGAAGCGGCGTCCCTGTATCGCGAGAGCGCCTGCCAGGCCATTATCGGCTTTGGTGGCGGTTCGGCCATGGACTGCGCCAAGGGTGTGGGCGCACGCATCGCACAGCCAAATAAGCCCATCAACAAGATGCGTGGCCTGTTGCGCGTCCACCGTCTCCTGCCGCTGCTTATTGCGGTTCCCACTACCGCCGGTACGGGAAGCGAAGTCACACTCGCGGCGGTTATCACCGATGACGAGACGCACTACAAGTACCCCATTAACGACTTTGTGCTGATCCCGCGCTTTGCGGTGCACGACCCCGAGTTTACGCGCGGCCTGCCCGCCTCCATTACGGGGCAAACGGGCATGGACGCCCTGACGCATGCCGTCGAGGCCTTTATCGGGCGCAGCACCACGCCCTATACGCGCAAGATGGCGCGCCAGGCGGTGCAGCTCATCCACGACAATTTGCTCGAGGCCTATGAGTGCGGTGGCAACATGTGTGCGCGCCGCAATATGCTTTCGGCGGCGTATAAAGCGGGCGTTGCCTTTACGCGCTCTTATGTTGGATACGTCCATGCCATCGCGCACAGCCTGGGCGGGCGTTACGGGATTCCCCACGGCTTGGCCAACGCCATCATCCTGCCGCACATGCTTCGCGCCTATGGCGAAGCTGCTGCTCCCAAGCTCGCCGATCTCGCCCGCATGGCCGGCATTGCGCCGGCTAATGCGCTGGACAACGTGGCTGCTGAGGCCTTTATCGATTGGGTCGACCGCATGAATGCCGCCTTGGGCATTCCCAAATATGTGACGGGCATTCGCCGCTCCGATATTCCGCAAATGGCGGCCCATGCCGATGCCGAGGCCAATCCGCTATACCCCGTTCCACTTTTGATGGACCGTTTGGAGCTCGAGCGTATGTACGAGGTCGTCGCGGGTGGTATGTTTGAGGATGAGAACTAGGAGGGCCCATGAACACCGAGGAAATCGCGCGCATTGTCGGCGAACAGCGCGCCTACTTTAAGACGCGCGCCACGTTTGATGTCGATGCTCGACGTCGCGCCCTCGTGCGCCTGCGCGAGGCGGTGCGGGCACACGAGACCGATATTGCCCATGCGCTCAAGACCGATTTGGGAAAGTCGCATGACGAGGCCTATATGTGTGAGATCGGCACCTCGCTTTCCGAGATTCGTCATCAGATTGCGCGTGTGGCTCGATGGAGCCGTCCGCGCCTGCGTCCGTGTGACCTCGCCAACGCCGTGAGTGTGTGCAAAACGCAAGCCGTGCCCTATGGCGTCACGCTCATTATGGCGCCCTGGAACTACCCGTTTTTGCTAACGCTCGAGCCGCTTGCCGGCGCCCTTGCCGCGGGCAATACCGTGGTCATCAAGCCGAGTGCCTATGCTCCGGCATCGAGCGCGGTGCTCAGGCAGATTTGCGAGGAAGCATTTGATCCGCGCCTGGTGACGGTCGTCGAAGGCGGGCGTGCCGAGAATGAGGCGCTGCTCGACGAGAGCTGGGACAAGATTTTCTTTACCGGTAGCGTTCCGGTCGGCAAGCTCGTCATGGAGCGCGCAAGTAAAAACCTGACGCCCGTGACGCTTGAGCTGGGCGGAAAGAGCCCCTGCATTGTGGATGCCACGGCAAACTTAAAAGTCGCGGCACGGCGCATCGCCTTTGGTAAATGGCTCAACGTGGGGCAGACCTGCGTGGCGCCCGACTACCTGCTGGTCGATACGCGCGTACACGATGAGCTGTTGGGCCTCATCAGGGAGGAGACCCGTCGCATGTTTGGCGAGCATCCGCTCGACAACGAGGATTACGGTCATATCGTCAACGCCAAGCATTTTGCGCGCGTGCGCGGACTGATCGATCCCGGTAAGGTCGTGCTTGGAGGCGCCGCGCGCGAGGCTTCTCTCAAGATTGAGCCGACGATTTTGGACGGCGTGGCGCCCGATGATGCCGTGATGCAGGAGGAGATTTTCGGCCCCATCCTGCCGGTGCTGACGTATGAGAGCTTAGACAGGGTCGAGACGTTTATTACCGATCGCCCGACGCCGCTGGCCCTGTATATCTTTAGCCAGGACCGCGCGGTTCAGCAGCGCTTTGTGCGTTATGTGCCCTTTGGCGGCGGCTGCGTCAACGACACGATTATGCACTTGGCTACGAGCCATATGGGCTTTGGTGGCATGGGCGCGAGCGGTATGGGGCAATACCATGGACGCGAGAGCTTCGATACGTTTAGCCACAAGAAGAGCATCGTGAACAAGGCAACGTGGCTGGACGTGCCATTCCGCTATGCTCCGTATGAAAGCTGGAGGCACAAGTTCGTGCGCATGTTTGTGCATTAAAATCAGATGGTGTAGCGACAAACGGTCGAAAAGGCGCGGGTGGGGCGAATTTGTGTCCGCACGGACCCGTAGACTTCTCAATAAGGTTAAACGCCGGTTTATCCGGCCGTTAGGGGAGTTGCTATGTACGAGCCTTCACGTGTTCTTCTGTCGTTTCACATCGCAGGATTTCAATATGCCGACGGCGCTTTGGTCCTAGGCGATCTTAAAGCGGGCGATAAACTGACGCTGTGTGTCGAGCGCGATAATCCTCATGACCCCGAGGCAGTTGCGATCTACTATGGCAAGACCAAACTTGGCTACGTTCCAGGAAACGAGGTCGGCCCACTGTCCTTGATGATGTATTACGGCCACGAGGACGTATTTGAGGCCCGTGTGCAACAGGTTGCCCCCGAGCGCAGCCCGTGGCATCAGGTGCGCGTTGGGCTCTATGTGGTGGATGCTCGCTAGTCGGCAATGGAGGCTGCCATGTTTGACGACGACCTGTTCGATTTGACGGACGATCCGTTTGAGTGGGATATGCTGCTCGATGACGATGAGCTGGAGCAGGATCGCAAAAAGCAAAAGGATAAGAACACCCAGGATAAAGGTTCGAATAAAAAGGACAAGCGCCGCCGAGGTCTGTTCGGCGGGCTCTTTGGGTAACTGTCGCATCGCTGCGTCTGTATACTAGGCACGTGTTGGACGCGTTGCGAAATGAGGACAGAGACGATGATGTGGTTTACCGCCGACCTGCACCTGGGCGATACGAATATCTTGCACGATATGGATCGGCCGTTTGATTCGGTCGAGGAGATGAACCGCAAGGTCATCGATGTCATCAACGAGTGCGTGGCTGCGAACGACCTCCTCTATATCCTGGGGGACTTTACGTATCGATTGCCCATGGCGGAAGCGGTGCGCCTGCGTAAACGAATCGAATGCCAGAACATAACGCTCATCCGTGGCAACCATGACGGTGATTGGGAAGATCCCGACGTACCGCAGATTTGGGATGAGGTACGCGATTACCTGGAGATTGCTCCCGGCTATGCCAAGGGCCATCGTCTAGTTATGAGCCATTACCCCATGCTCAGCTGGAATGGCAAGGCGCGCGGCGCCATCATGCTGCACGGGCATATCCACAGCAGGGGAGACCGCACCAACGCGCGCAACCGCGATCGCGAGCGCCCTATCTTTCGCTATGATGTCGGTCTCGATGCCAACGACTACAAGCCCGTAAGCCGAGACCAGATCCTAGGCTTTTTTGGACTGTAATTCTCGAACCACCACAAGATGGGCCAGGCACCTTTACCGTGGTTCTGGCGCCGTTGCCATTATGGCAGCGGCGCCTTTTTTGTCCGCGCGGCGCGGTAGAGTGTAGACGGTTTAAATTTGCGTCCATCGAGGAGCTGCCATGAACGAGATCAAGTGCCCGCATTGCGGCGAAGTGTTTAAGGTCGATGCGTCCGGCTATGCGGATATCGTCAAACAGGTGCGCGATGCCGAGTTCTCGCGCGATCTTGATGAGCGTGTGAAGGCGGTCCAGCGCGAGGGCGAGCAGGCACTGGAGCTTGAGCGCTCGCGCTCGACGGCTGCTTTGCAAAAGGCAGAGTCTCAGCGCGACGCTCAGCTTGTCGAGCAGAAGAACGCTGCAGCTCAGCAGCTGGCACAAGAGGTTGCCAAGCGCGACGCTGAGCTTGCCGAGCTGCGCGCCAAGCTCGAAGGCGCTGCCGCAGAGCGCGAGAGTGCAAGTCAGCGCGCGGCGGTTGAGGCCCGTTCCGATGCTCAAAAGGAGAATGCCGAGCTTCAGCGCGAGATCGATAATTTACGTGCGCAGTTGGAGCGCAAAGATGATGAAGCCAGGCTTGCCGAGGCGGCGGCACGCAATGCTGCTCAAAACGACCTGTCCGCGCGCGACGCTCAGATTGCCGAGCTGCAGGCCAGGATCGCCGCGGCGGACAAGGCCCAGGAGATGGCGCTTGCCGCCGCCGCGGCAGAGTCGCAGCGTGAGCTCGATGCCGCTCGCAGCGAGGCCGAGCGCGCGCTTACTGACTATCGCGCGAAGGTGCAAGAGAAGTTTTCCGCCGCAAAGGCTCAGTCCGAGCAAGAGGCCGAGGGCCTGCGTGCCCAGCTGCGCGAGCAGGAACTGATGGCAAAAATGAACCTGTCAGAGGCGGTCGCCGCGGCGGAGCGAGAGCGCGACGAGGCGCGTGCGAAACTGACGAGTGAGTTGGCAGTGCGCGATTCGCGCGAGGAGCAGGCCAAGGCGGCGCATGAGCTCGAGCTTGCTCAAGCCAAGCGCGCGAGCGATGAACTGATCCGCTACAAGGATGAAGAGATTGAGCGCCTTAAGGACATGAAGGTCCGCCTGTCCACCAAGATGGTGGGCGAGTCACTCGAGCAGCACTGCGAGACCGAGTTCAATCGCCTGCGCATGACGGCGTTTCCTAACGCGTACTTCGAGAAAGATAACGATGCGTCCGAGGGTACCAAGGGCGACTTTATCTTCCGCGAGTGCGACGCAAGCGGCAGCGAGATCATTTCGATCATGTTCGAGATGAAAAACGAGAACGACGAGACCGCGACCAAGCATAAGAACGAGGATTTCTTTAAGAAGCTCGATCACGATCGTCGCCAGAAAGGCTGTGAGTACGCGGTGCTCTGCACGTTGCTCGAGCCCGAGAGCGAGCTTTATAACGCAGGAATCGTGGACGTGAGCTATCGCTACGAGAAGATGTACGTGATCCGCCCACAGTTTTTCATTCCCATGATTACGCTGCTGCGCAACGCCGCCATGGGTTCGCTTCGCTATAAGCAGGAACTGGCGGAGTACAAACAGCAAAATATCGATGTCACGAACTTCGAAGCCAAGATGGAGAAGTTCAAGAATGATTTCGGCCGCAACTACGAGATTGCGAGCCGCAAGTTCCAAACAGCAATCGATGAGATCGACAAGACGATTAGCCATCTGCAGAAAACCAAGGAGGCGTTGCTGTCCTCCGAGAACAACCTGCGCCTAGCCAACAAGAAAGCCGACGATCTTACCATTCGCAAGCTCACGTGGGGCAACAAGACCATGAAGGCGGCGTTTGACGAGGCGCGCGGGACTGCGTCAGAGACAAACGATGAGCCAGCCGAGGCGGATTCGTATGAGATCGAGGATGCCGAGTAAGGTATAGCGGATAGTGCAAAAGCGGGGCCGCTGGCGAAATTGCCAACGGCCCCGTTTCGTTTCGGTATGTTCGGCTAGTCCTCGAGCAGGTCCTCGATAAAGCCGACACGGTAGTTTTTGAAAATGACCTCGCCACCGTCTTGCGTGGCGTCCAGATCGACATCGCCCATGATGCCAAAATCGTGGTCGCCATCCTCGTCGGCAAAGATCTGGTGCACGTGCCATACGTGCGCGGTCTTCTCGTCGGACTCATCGATGGAGAACATCGCGGCGCTGCGGGCATCTCCGTCGGTGAGGATTTCCTCGTGCTGCTCATGGTAGGCATCGAGCGCCTTTTGCCAGCGAATCTCGCTCATGCCCCAGTCGTCGTCGAGTTCGCCCAGGTCGCGAACGTGCTCGCGGGCGGCAAGGATCACGCGGCGGAAGAGCGCATTGCGCACCAGCAGCGTGCAGCCGCGGCGGTCCGCCACGACTTCGTCGATGCCTTGCGGCGGCGCGGCGTCGAGCGCGGCCGGGTTGCCAGCGTTCTCCCACTCGTCTACCAAGCTCGAGTCGACCGAGCGCACCACAAAGCCCAGCCACGAGATAATGTCGCGCAGGCGCTCGTCGCGCTTCTCGATGGGTACGGTGCGGTCGAGCGAACGGTAAGCCTCTGCCAGGTAGCGCAGCAAAATGCCCTCGGAGCGGGCGATGCCGAGCTTTTGAATGTAGCCCTTAAAATCGCTCGCGCTTTCCAGCATATCGCGCAGGACGCTCTTGGGAGAGAGCTGGTAGTCGTTTGCCCAGGGTACTTCCTGGCAGTACTTGTCAAAAGCGGCATCGAGCAGGTCCTCGAGCGGCTTTTCGTACGTGACGTCCTGAATGCGCTCCAGGCGCTCCTCGTATTCGACGCCGTCGGCCTTCATCTCGGCCATGGCGCGGTCGCGCGCGGCACGCTCCTGGGCGCGGAGCACCTGTTTGGGGTCCTCGAGCGTGGCCTCGACCATACTGATGAGGTCCATGGTATAGGTCTCACTTTCGGGGTCGAGCAGCTCCAGCGCGGCAAGCAAAAAGGGCGAGAGCGGCTGGTCGAGCGCAAAGTCCTCGGGCAAGTCGACCGTCAGTGCGTAGTCGATGTCCGGCGCGGCGTCAGCCGGAGCGTCGGGTGCGGGCGGCACCTCGGTGCGCACGACGACGCCGGAGTCGATGAGCGTGGCGAAGATCTCGTCGGCACGAACCTCGAGCTTCGCCTTTTCCTCGGGCGTTTGCAGGCTTGTCTCGATAAGGTCGTGCACGCGGGCGCGGGCGTCGCCGCCCTGCTCGACCACGCTAATCACCATGGAGTGTGTGATGCGAAGGCGCGGCTTGAGCGTTTCGGGCTGCGTCTCGATCAGGCGCTCAAAGGTCTGCTTGTTCCAGGTGACAAAGCCCTCGGGGGCCTTCTTCTTTTTAATCTTGCGGAGCTTCTTGGGGTCGTCGCCCGCCTTGGCCATGAGCTTGGCGTTTTCGATCTCGTGCTCAGGCGCCTCGGCAATTACCATGCCCTCGGTATCGAAGCCCGAGCGGCCGGCGCGACCGGCAATCTGGTGGAACTCGCGGGCGCGCAGGCGACGCATCTTGTAGCCGTCGAACTTGGTGAGCGCGGTGAGCACCACGGTGTGGATGGGTACGTTGATGCCGACACCGAGCGTGTCGGTGCCGCAGATGACGGGCAGCAAGCCCTGCTGCGCCAGGCGCTCGACCAGCAGGCGATAGCGCGGCAACATACCGGCATGGTGCACGCCGACGCCGCATCCGAGCAAGCGCTTAAGAATCTTGCCAAAGGCCGTCGAGAAGCTCGTGCCCTTGGCTGCCTCCTTGATGGCCTCGCGCTGCTCCTTGCTGGCAATGCCGAAGTTGGCGAGCGACTGTGCCGTCGCAAGTGCGGCATCCTGGCTAAAGTGCACGATATAGAGCGGGGCCTCGCCGCGGCGCATCGCGAGCTCGACCGTGCCTTCGAGGGAGGTCGTCACATAGTCGTAGCTCAGCGGAACAGGGCGCGGGGCATCGACGACTAGGTCGCACGTGGCACCGGTGTGCTCCTCGAGTGAGGCAGCGATGGCGGTGACATTGCCGAGCGTGGCGCTCATGAGCATAAACTGCGTGTGGGGCAGGGTGAGCAGTGGCACCTGCCAGGCCCAGCCGCGGTCGGGGTCGGCAAAGTAGTGGAACTCGTCCATGGCCACGCAGCCCACGTCGGCGTCCTCGCCCTCGCGCAGCGCATCGTTGGCAAGGATTTCGGCCGTGCAGCAGATGGCGGGCGCCTTGGTGTTGATATGCGTGTCGCCGGTAATCATGCCTACGTTATCGCGGCCGAGCACCTGCACCAGGTCGAAAAACTTTTCGCTGACCAGGGCCTTGATGGGGGCCGTGTAATAACAGCGCTTGCCCTGCGCCATGCCCATAAAGAGCATGCCCAGCGCGACAAGCGACTTACCCGAGCCGGTCGGCGTGCCTAAGATGACGTGATCGCCGGCGGCCAGGTCCATGAGGGCCTCTTCCTGGTGGTCCCACAGCTCAATGCCGCGGTCGCTCGTCCATTCAAAGAAGCGTTCGAAGGACTGATCGGGCGTGAGCCACGGCTCGGGCTCGCTGCCGTCCTCGGGCTCCCACCAGGTGGGGGAGAGCGCGCCGAGCGAGCCGAACTCTGCCTCGGTTCCCGTGCCGCCCGAGAATGAGCTGGCAGCGCCGGCGCCGGAGACGGTGCTGGCGGCGGTATCTGTCGTGCTTTGCGTCATGTGGTAACTTTCTCTCGCGTTTGTCCGCCATCCATTATGGCGTAGCGTCGCATCGATGCGTTCGCAGGCAAGAAAATGCAGGAAATGGGCGTTCTGCCAGCCGTTTGGTGCAGTCGCCAGCTAAGTGAGTAGACTTTTTGCGATATCGCGAGCACATGGTTTTTACGCAAGGGCTCTACCTGCGGTTTTAGTTTTCGCCATACGGGTTGTGCTTGGTTGTTGCCAAAAAGTCTACTCACTTAGGTTTGAGGGCCGTTCGTCGGCACCTATTTGCGTTTGGTTACCGGCGCAGCGACTGTCAAAAGCCCCTAGGACTCCTGCGGCAGGCGCTTCTTGCCCTTGCGGGCGCGGTTCCTAAAATTCTCGACGGCCTCTTCCATGCCCAGAGGTACATAGGTGAGCTCATCGAGGTTATCGGGCAGGTAGCAGGCAAGACTTTGTTCCTGCATGCGGCCCGCCGTGAGCACATCGTCACTGGGCCGCGCGCCGGGCGTGGCACAAATGCCGTAGACGACGGCACCCATCTCGCGCGTGCGGCACTCATATTCGGTCTCGGGGTGCTCGGGATGGTCACGGCGGACGTCGTCACTTACCCAAAGCGTGTCGTAGCCTGCTGCGGCAAACTGTCCCAGGGCGTAGTCGCGCAATGGCTTGCTGTCGGTGCGCAGCGTGACGGCGGCACCGGGCGCAAAGAGCGAGCGGTAGAGCATCAGATGATCGACATGGACGAGTCGTTTTTTGGCGTACTTGGCCTTAGGCTGCGGCGTGGGAAAGTTAATGGTGATGGCATCGAGCTCGCCTGCGGCAAACAGTTGCGGCAGCGATGCGGCGCCTCGGGGCAGGACAAGTGCGTTGGTCAGTTCCTGCTCGCATATTTTCTGCGCGGCATAGGCAATGCAGATGGGCTCCTGGTCCATGCCGATAAAGAGCGTGTTTGGCTCGTGGGCCGCGCGCTCTACAAGGTACGTTCCCTTGCCACAACCAAGATCCAGGTGAAGGTGTTCGAAAGGCTTGCTGCCTGCGGGCGCGCAGGCTTCGCGCCAATCTCCGACATAGGCCTCGGGGTTCGTCTCAATCGCATCGGCGTAGCGCTCCAGGCGCTCCTCGAGTACAAAGTTCTTAGGCGTGCGAACGTGGACGGCTCCCATGAGGCTCCTTGGTTATAAGTATGGAACGTATAGCTGCACGCTCCGTCAATGGGTTGAAAAAGGGTGGGCATGGTTTGCCCGAAAGATGCGGTGCGGCTCGGCGGCGAGTCGCCGATACCTACAGGCGCTTGAGAATCACATAGCGGTTGAGCTCGCCGCTGCGACCGTCGGCATGGAAACGCTCAAGCTCGCGCACGGGGACCTCGCCGCTCTTGTAGAACGTACGGACGCCGCGCACCAGGTCGGTGATTTGCTGATCGTCAAAGTGATGACAATAGCGGTAGGCGTGGCGGTCGTTTTGCCAGCCAATGAGGTGGTCGCCGGCTTCAAACTGCGCGGAATCGTAACCCTCAAACGGCGGGGTGAGCTCGGCGCGGGCTTCGGCTCGAACGGCCTTGCGCGCCATGCGCTCGTCGTTCATAAACTCCCAAAAGCTGATGGCGATGATGCCGCCCGGGCACGTCTGGCGTACCAGGGCGTCGAGCACGCGTACGCGGTACTCGCACGACGGCACGTGGTGCATAAAGCCAAAGCAGACCGAGATGTCGGCGAGCGGGGCATCGAAAAGCACATCGGGCGTCTCGGCGGGGTTGAGCTTCATGAGGGCGTCGAGCACATCGAGTTCCTGGAAGTGCAGGTTGGGAATGCGCAGGGCGTGGCCGTGGGCGTCTATTGCCAGATCTTGGCACGAGTCGACACCATAGAACTCAAACGGGCAGCTGGCATCTGCCGAGGGGTTTGCGCCGTCGACGCCCTTGGCGGCAAGTGCCCCGCCGGCGGCAAAGTTCTCGAATCGCATATTGCCGCAGGCAAGGTCGAAGACGCGGACGGGATGCTCGATCGTGGCCACATCGAGCTGCTCAAGCGCGATGTCCATGGTGCGCACCCAGCCGGGCCACGGGGCTTGGCGCGTATCGGAAAAGGAAGCGGAGTGCTCGCGATAGAACGTATTGTTGAGCTGGATGAGCGATGATGCGAAATCGCGGTTCACGGCGCGGAACTCCCTCCGATGGCGGTGCGGAATAAACAGTACGACCATACTACCGTTAACGCCGCAACGGGGACAACTGAGCCGCGGGTCATTGCTTTGTTTGGACACATTTCCGCAGCTCATATGTGCCCGCAACCGCCGGTTGTCAAAAATCTCACTAGAATAGGTGGCATGCTTTTGGCGGTGGCGGATAGATTTTTAACTGTGCAAGGCGCCTTAAGAACAAAAACGGTCCGGCGGCACGGCTGGCATCACATAGGAGGAACCATGAATGTAGAAACTGCACAGCGGCTTGCCGACCTTCGCCGCAGCAAAGGCTTTAGCCAAGAAGGGCTGGCGCGAAAGCTGGGGCTGTCGCGCCAGGCGGTCAGTAAATGGGAGCGTGCGGAGAGCTCGCCTGATACCGAGAACCTGATCTCGCTCGCCAAGCTCTATGGTGTGAGCCTGGACGAGCTGCTCAATCCGAGCGACGAGATCGAGGACGATATCGAGTTTGAGAACGAGGACCGCGCCCGTCAGCGCGAGGCCGAGGCGGCAGAGCGTGCTCGCACCCATGAGGCGGCGGCGCGCGCTACCGAGGCGGCAACGCAGGCGAGTGATGCTGCGGCCAAGGCGGCGCAAGCGGCAAGCTGGAGTGCGCAGGCCGCCAATGCCGCTACGGCGCAGGCGACGAGTGGCGGTGCGGTTGGCTCGACTCCGGTGAAGGGCCCGTTCCAGTCGTTCCCGTATTGGGCCGTGTGTTGGCTACTGTTCTTTTTGCTGATGTTCCTGTTTGGTGCCGGCCCCTTTGCCGCACTGACCTTCTTCACGATTCCCATCTATCACTGGGTGGCGCGTGCACTCGATGGTGATTGGGCGCGCGGGGATATTCAGGTTGGTTCGGCACCGGCGGTCGCTAGGATTAAGGGGGAGGACGTTTCCACAGCGGTTGGCGCTGACATGGCTACCGCGACCACCGCTGAGCCGATTACCAAAGAGGGCGATGAATGATGAAGCTCTCGCATGAGTCTAAGAGGCGCTTGGGCATTGGCATCGGAGCGTTCGTGCTCATCATCGGACTTGTCTTTGGTATTTCGCGGACTTTGATTCATTTTGATGGTCCGTGGGATCTCGACGATGTTGTACCTGGCTTGTCTGGTATGGACGATATGTTTGACGAGGACGATCTTTTGGATGGCGGTAACTATTCCGCTCGGCCTCAGCAGCTTTCGAGCACGACTTTTGACGAAGACGCGTTCCAATCGCTCGACTTGGATGTGACGTCGGGGACGGTCGAGGTCAAACACGTCTCCGGCGGCCCGGTGCGCGTTATCGAAAGCGGCCGCGTTGCGAAGGGGACGTCTGCCTCTGATGCGGCTACCCGGAACCTTGCTGAGGTCAAGGGCTCTACGCTCAAGATTAGTCAGTTCGACTACGATGATAAGCGCGCGATTGACCGCACAATTACCATTGAGCTGCCGCGAGATGTTGCGGATAACCTGGTGAGCATTACGGCGAGTGTAGGGTCGGGCGACCTGGCGGTCGCGGACATTGCGTGCCATGATCTGGATATAACGTTGAATTCGGGAGACGTTGAGTTTACGGGCACCGTGACCGACACCCTGAATGCCGAGGTCGGTTCGGGCGACATGACGTTCGAGCTCTACCAGGCGCCCGCGAAGTCTATGGACGTGAGCGTGGGCTCGGGCGACGTGGAGATGACGGTTCCGAACTCTACGGGTTTTAAGGCGAGCCTCACCTTGGGCAGCGGCGACTTCGAGAGCGATTTCCTTCCGCTTGGCTACGACGGCGAGACCATTTTGAATCTTGAATTCGACAACGGTGATAAGTCTGCCACGTATCGTTTTGAGGTCGGTTCGGGCGACATGTCGTTTGATTCGGAGTGATGGGTGGTTTTCGGAGACCCGCAAACGTAGCCGCGCTGTTTGATGGAGGCGCCGGAGCCGTGACTGGCTCTGGCGCCTTTGCCTTTACAATGGGGGCATGGAACAGATTATCTTGAACATACTCGAGGCCCTGCGCCGCGGCGAGACCGTGGACGACAGGGCGCTCGTCAAACTGATACATGCCGAGGCGCGCCGTGAGGGTGCCGACAAACGCGACCTGGCCAAGCGCCGACTGCTGCCGTTTTACCAGCGGGTTAAACGTGAGGAACCGGCTCGTTGGGCTGGGTGGAATGTCGATGCCGATCTGGAACGTCAACTGCTGCAGGTGCTGCGTATGAAGCCGCGCCGAACGGCCTCGGGCGTGGCGACCATTACCGTCATCACCAAGCCCTGGCCGTGCTCGGGCGATTGCCTGTTTTGCCCCAACGACCTGCGCATGCCCAAAAGCTATCTTCATGCCGAGCCGGCGTGCGCCCGTGCGGAGCAAAACTGCTTCGATCCGTATCTGCAGGTGAGCGCTCGTCTGACGGCGCTTTCGCAGATGGGTCATGCGACCGACAAGATTGAGCTCATCGTCCTTGGCGGTACCTGGAGCGACTATTCGCAAGGGTATCAGGCATGGTTTATGTCGGAGCTCTTCCGTGCGCTCAATGACGATGCCGTCGCCGGCGTGGCGGCAAACCCCATGTTGGCGCGTCCGGGCATCAGCCGTGCCGAGGCGGGGCGCCTGCTCGATGACGCTCCCGCCGATGCCCTGCCGCCGGTGGTGGCGGAGCGTCGCGAGCGCTATCGGGCAGCGGGCATTACGACCGACGAGGTCGAGCTTGCTGCCGGCGTTGCCGACGAGCAGGGGCGTGTGGATGCTGCTGTGGGCGGCTATAACCGCGCAGTGCGTTGTCTGTACGGCCCCGGCACGCCGTGGGGCGAGGTCGCCGAGTGGCAGACGGCGACGATGGAAGAGCTTGAGCGGCAGCAACGCATCAACGAGACGGCGAAGCATCGCGTGGTGGGGCTCGTTATCGAAACGCGTCCCGATGCTGTAACACCGCAGGCGCTCACGCTCATCCGTCGTCTGGGCTGTACCAAGATTCAGATGGGCATCCAGAGCCTCGACCAGCATCTGCTCGATATCAACGAGCGTCGCATTTCGGTGGCGCAGATCGAGCGCGCGTTTTCGCTTGCGCGCCTGTTTGGCTTTAAGATCCATGCGCATTTTATGCTCAATTTGCTGGGCGCCACGCCCGAGGGTGACAAGCGCGACTACGAGCGCTTTATGACCGAGGGCGCCTTTATGCCCGACGAGGTCAAGGTCTACCCGTGTGCGCTCATCGAGGGTTCGCGCCTGGTGGGCTGTTACGAGCGTGGCGAGTGGCGCCCCTATACCGAGGAAGAGCTGCTCGATGTGTTGGCCGACGATATCGTGGTGACGCCGGCGTTCTGCCGCATCAGCCGCATGATTCGCGACTTTAGCTCCGACGACATTATGGTGGGCAACAAGAAGCCCAACCTGCGTCAGCTCGTTGAGAACCGCCTGGCTGCTCGGGGTGACGGTGCGACGGTGCGCGAGATTCGCTATCGCGAGATCAGCACGGCGGGTGCCGACCTGGATGAGCTGACCCTTGACGAGGAGGTGGTGTACGAGACGCCGGTGACGCACGAGCGCTTTTTGCAGTGGGTGACGCCCGAAGGCAAGATCGCGGGCTTTTTACGTCTGTCGCTGCCCGACCGTTCGTTTGTTGCCGCGCACGCGGACGAGCTGCCGACGGGGCCGGAGGAGGCGATGATTCGCGAGGTGCACGTTTATGGTATGGCGGCACGTGTGGGCGATCAGGGCCAGGCGGCTCAGCATCACGGTCTGGGGCGTCTGCTCGTGGAGCGTGCGTGCCAGATTGCTCGGGATGCGGGGTATACGCACATCAACGTGATCAGCGCGATCGGTACGCGCGAGTACTATCGTCACCTGGGTTTTTGCGACCATGGTTTCTATCTGCAAAAGGAGCTCTAGATGAACAAGCCGAGTGTTTCCGCTGGTGTTGTTGCCGGCGTTGCCCTGGGAGCTGCGGCGCTTGGTGCGGCCGCTGTCGCTGTTCGTGCTGCCTGTCTGCAGGTCGCGAGGACCCGCAACGGGTTGGCACGTGTGAAGCGTGTGCACGACGAGAGCGGTGACGAGGTCCGCGTGCTCGTACAGGGCGGCGTCTACCAAAGCGCGAGCTATGTTGGCGATCGTTGGGCGGAGCCAGTCTTTGCGTACTATCGTGCATTTGACGATGTGTTTGAGGCTGAGGACGCAATGCGTGATGCTTACGGGCATGGTATCGACCGCATGCTTATGCTGGGCGGCGGCGGGTTTGCCTATCCCAAGTTTGCGCTGATGTCGCACGAGGGCCTGCGCATGGACGTCATCGAGTATGACGGAGAGATAACGCGCTTGGCGCGCCGTTGGTTCTATCTGGATGAACTGGAGCACGCGGTGGGCGATCGCCTGCGGGTGATTACCGCCGAGGCTCGCTCGTATCTGGGTGTGACGAGCGTGGGCCATCGTCGCTACGACGTCGTTGTGAGCGACTGCTTTGGCGGTGCCGAGCCCGTGCGCGAGCTGGCGACCGTTGAGGCGCTGCGCCTGGTGCGGGGCAGCCTGAACCCCGGGGGTATCTACGTGGCCAATATCGTGAGCGCAAACGAGGGGAGCGATGTGACGTTCCTTCGCGACTGCGCTGCCACGGCACTCGAGGTATTCGTCCACGCCTGGGTGGTCCCATGTGGCGATGCGAAGTTCAGCGGCGAGGAAAACTACCTGCTCATCGCCAGCGACGGCGACTACGCCTTTGCCGAAGCCGTGCCCTTCGACACCGACTTCCTCGGCACCGTCCTTCACGACAAGTAAGTCTCCCCGTCCCAAAAAAGACTGGTCTTAGGCGTGGTCGCGCCAGCTGCGGACACGCTGCTTCATGCCCTCTATGTCGAGCACGCCTTCGGCAAAGCCCTTGCGCACGAGCTCTTCGGGAACAAACTCGTCGTAGCGGTCAAAGTAAGGCACCTCGCCAGGATAGACGAGCTCGATGGGATCGAAGTCCTTTTCGGCCTCGGCGGCGAGCACCTCAAAGAACGTCTCCTCGTCGGCCTTCATCTTAAACTGCATAAAGTACGGGCGTGACGGGTCGAGTCCGCGAAGGCCCAGCTCAGCGGCGCATTTGATTTTAAGCATGCGCTCGAGTGCTAGGAAGGCGTAGCTGCCCAACCAGGGGAAGAGCACCCAGGTGTCGCCACCCAGATTGATGAGCGGCTTAGTTCCCGCGCCCGAAATCTCGGCGGTATGACGAGCCTGCGCCAAGCGAGCCCGTGCGTTACCCATAAGGTACGGATATGCTGCGTGCTCAGTGAGCGCTTGGCGCATACGCTCGAGCACATGCGTGTTAATGTCGCCGGGGCAGTCGCCAAAGTAGGCCGGCACCCGGCCCTTGACCTGCGTGGCAAAGACAGTGTGGCGCTTCCAGTCCACTTCCTCGACAATCCAGCAGTGTCCGGCGATGGCGATGCGCTCACCGGGCGGGGGCGGATTAACGATCGTGCCCAGCTCAGCCGATTCGCTCCGGACGGTAAACTCCTCGTTTTCCTGGAACACGGCGTAGAACTTAAAGTTGTTGATGATGCGCTCGCCCGCGAGACCCACGATGAGCCCGCCACCTTCGGTGACCTGGATATGGTCGATCTTAATGAGGTGACGTAGCAGCACACGGTAATCGTCTGCCGAGACACGGTGGAAATAGCTGAGCGTGAGCACGCGCTGGGCAAGTTCGGCCGGCGTGAGCTCGCCGGTGCTGGCGAGGGTCGACATAGTCTGGTGATAGAGCAGGCTGTAGGGGAGACGATCGAGCTCGGGTGGCTCGACCCACTTTTCCTCGCGATAGAGTTGTACGAGCGCGATACCCTGCAGGAGCTTCCAGGGAATGGTTTCGGGCATCATCGTGCGCGGCTCGGGCTCTTCCTCGCGCATGACAAACCACATCTCGGGCGGAAGATCGCGACGGCCTGTGCGCCCCATGCGCTGCAAAAAGGAGCTGACGGTAAACGGCGCGTCAATCTGGAAGGCGCGCTCCAGGCGGCCGATATCGATACCGAGCTCCAACGTAGAGGTGGTGACGGTTGTCTGCGTCTGCTCCTCGTCGCGCATGAGCTCCTCGGCCGTCTCGCGTAGCGATGCCGAAAGATTGCCGTGATGGATAAGAAAACGGTCGGGCTCGTGCCGGCTCTCGCAGTAGCTGCGCAGCATGGAGCACACGGCCTCTGCCTCCTCGCGCGAGTTGGCAAAGACCAGGCATTTGCGGCCGCGCGTATGCTCAAAGATATAGCCCATGCCGGGGTCGGCGTTGTCGGGCGCCGTGTCGGTGGGGTTGAGAAGCGCCTGTTCGGTCGCTCGTGGGATGTCGACTTCGCCCTCGGGGGCCG
This sequence comes from uncultured bacterium, assembly GCA_905215065.1. Classification (GTDB taxonomy): domain Bacteria; phylum Actinomycetota; class Coriobacteriia; order Coriobacteriales; family Coriobacteriaceae; genus Collinsella. Next base: position 117,705 of record CAJMOF010000003.1, read on the forward strand.
AGGAAGTGCGACGGTCTTTGGGAGCGGCCTTGCCCCGCGCCTGCTCACGACGTTGACGGTGTTCTTCCTGTGTAAGCCGTCCGCTGTGGCACATGTCTTGTCCGGATGCGGGCAGCGCCGTGGGCGCCGCCGTCTCAATACGCTCGCAAGCAAGCACCTCGGCTTCTTGTGGACCTGTGCCTACGAATCCTCGTTGCTGAGCCTGGGGGCCCGAGTTGTAGAAGTGCTCCATGGAGATGCGCCACACGCGGCGCGGTTCCTCAAAGCGGGGGATAACGCAGTCGCGCCCCGTTCCCTGCGAGAGAAAGGTGCCCGTGCGCTCGGGGTCGCCGATGGTGGCCGAAAGGCCAATGCGGCGGGGCTGCACGCCTGCCATGCGCGAGAGGCGCTCGATAAGACAGAGCGTCTGCCCGCCGCGGTCGCCGCGCATGAGCGAATGGACTTCGTCGATAACCACATAGCGCAGGTCGCAAAACATGCGCGGGATCGCCATGTGCTTATGGATCAGGAGCGCCTCGAGCGACTCGGGCGTAATCTGTAGGATGCCGCTCGGTTTTTTGATGAGTTTGGCCTTGTGTGATTGCGAGACATCGCCATGCCAGTGCCAGACGGGGATATCGGCTTCTTCGCACAGGTCGTTGAGGCGGACGAATTGGTCGTTGATGAGCGCCTTGAGGGGGCCAATGTAGAGGGCGCCCACGCTTGCGGGCGGGTTCTCCCAAAACTCGGTCAGGATGGGAAAGAAGGCTGCCTCGGTTTTGCCGGAAGCCGTGGATGCCGTCAGGAGCACATTATCTTGCGTGTTAAAGATGGCATCAGCTGCTGCAACCTGGATAGAGCGTAGGCTCTCCCAATCGTGGGAGTAGATGAAGTCTTGGATAAACGGGGCGTAGCGGTCAAAGGCGTTCACGGGGCCTCCTTTCAAAAGCGAATCTCTCAACGCGGCGGGCAGTGGCTTGCTGCATTACTGCTTCAACGTTTGCCCAGATAGAGCCTGCCAAAATAAACCTGTCCCTTTTTGGCAGGTTAGATGGTGAATTCGGCGAAGTTACGGTCGCCGCCTGCGGTATCGGTGTCGCCTGTTGCGGCTGCCGGCGCCAGCGCGTCGCCGCCGACGCTTTGCAGCAGCTCGGCCACGTTGGCGTCGGGGTTTTGGCATAGGATGTCGAGCAACTCGATAAAGTCACGAATGACTTCACGCGGCGTCAGATGCGTGTCGGCTCCCACACGACCGAACTCGATCTTGAGGAAGTCCACCAAGTCGTTCTCGGTAAGCGTGGGCGTCCAGCCAAAGTAGCCGGCGTGAATTTGCATGAGTTTTTCGATGAGCACCAGTAGCTCCTCGTAGGTGAGCGGCTGCAGGCGGATGATGGGTGCGAGCATGTCCTTAAGGTCCTCACGCGCAAAGCGACCCTGAGCGAGTCGGCTGCGCAGAGCCTCGTAGGAGAACACGCCGCGGCGGCGGTCTTCGATGGAGGTTGGCGTGCCGCCCATGATCATGCCCAGGTACTGCGCCTTGCCCTGAAGTGTGTCGTTGTACATGGTCAGGATCTTCTCGTAGTTGTACTGGCGCGTGATGGCATTGGGAATCTTATACAGATTCACGAGCTCGTCGATGAGCACCAGCATGCCCTTGTAGCCGCTGCAAACCAAAAAACGCGCGATGAGTTTGACGTAGTCGTACCAATCGTCGTCGCTGATGATGGTCGAGGAGCCCAACTCGGCGCGTGCCTCGCTCTTGGTGCGGTATTCGCCGCGAATCCATTTGGTCACGCGGCTCATGGTCTCTTCGTCGCCCCCGGATGCGGCCATGCGATAGCGGCGGAGCATGCGGGTGAAGTCGAAGCCGTGGACCATCTCCTCGAGCGGGGCCAGTTGGGCATTGACGACCGACTCGTCGACGTCGGCACACGAGGCGACCCAGCGATCCAGAATAAGGTTGAGCGCACCGCCCTCGGGGCGCGTCTTGGTCGATATATTGCGGATGAGCTCGCGGTAGGTGGCAAGGCCCTGTCCCTGACCGCCCTGCAGGCGGCGCTCGGGCGACAGGTCGGCATCAGCGACGACGAATCCCTCGCCCATGGCGTGCGTGCGGATAGTCTGGAGCAAAAAGCTCTTGCCGGCGCCGTAACGACCGACCAGAAAGCGGAAGCTCGCGCCACCGTCGGCGATGAGACTCAGGTCGGTGAGCAGGGCGCGGATCTCGACCTCGCGCCCTACGGTGATGTAAGGAAGGCCGATGCGCGGGACCACACCGCCCTTGAGCGAGTTGAGAATGACGGCAGCGGCGCGCTTGGGCACGCGAGGTGCTGCGGATGCGGTATCACTCATGGTCTAGGTATCCTCTCACGTCTGCTTCGTAGTCCTCGATAATCTGCGGCCCTGCCGCGCTAAATTCAATTACGGTGTCGCCCACCAGGTCAAAGAGCGCCTCGTTGATGGTATCGACGAGCATGTCCTCGCTCTGCTCCGATTGCACTACCGCCGATTCCGCCTGTACTGCGTTGTGCTCGAGCAGCGCGCGGAGATAGGCGTCTGCGGCGGGCGCGAGTTCGTTCGTGGCGTCAGCGGGCGCAGCAGCTGCGAACGCGGGCGTCGGTGCGAGAAGCGGTGCTACGACACCAAACTGTTCGGTGGATATGGTCGGCTCGTCGGACTCGTCCTGCCCTGCGGCCGCCGCGACCGCCTCGACCGTCGCGGCGGCCGCAGGCTCGGCTTCCGGTTGCCCTGAGTCCGCTGCCTCGGCTTCTGCGGGCGCATCGTCCTCGCGCTCCTCGTCGATCAAAAGCGCCTCGCGCGTTTGCGCGGCGGCGCTCCGAATGTGCCCCAGCTGACTCAGATCGATATCGATCTTGACGGGCTGGTGTGCGGCGTCCCACGAAAGCCATGCCACAATCTCGTCATCGATAATCTTGGCCAGATATTTGGGGACCTTTTCTTCCTTAAGGGGATGGGCGGGGTCCAGCGCCAGACGCAGGCGTTGGTCGCAGGCGCGCATCATCTCACCGAGCTTGCTACTTTTTTGTCTGCTGCCGTGGATGCGCATGCATTCCCAAAAGCCGTTTTGGCAACGGTAGATGTGGATAGGATCTAGGCGATATTCGCAGTCCTCGTGGCGCTCGGGCGCAAAGAATACGGCCGACGCAAACATGGTGTAGGGCATGGCCGTCTCTTCCCCAAATAAACTCGCCACGATGCCGGTCTTTCGGTGCGTGTCATAGTAGTGCGCCATGCGGACATACGCGGCGCACGCCACGTGGCGCAGATCGCGGTGGTGGCTGCGGTCGAGCCGCGAGTTACTTAGGTTATACGTGGAGAGGGCATTGATGGCGGCCATGAGTCGTTTCTCGCGCGCCTCGTCGGGCGGAAGGGGGAGTGTGGGCTCGGAGGCCTTGCGACGCTTGGGCGCCTGGTCCGACGGTGCCGGTGCTGGTACAAGGTCTCGTGCCGCGCGCCGCAGCTCGATAAGGGCGTTATCGAACATGACGGTTTTAGAGTCACGAAGCAGCTTGGGGTCGAGCCCGTGGAACACGGCGTAGTCCTGCAGCCACACGCGCGCAAACCGGTCGATGCCGGGCTCGAAGGCGCGATAGACATCCCAAAAAGCCTTGATCTTGTTAAAACCATCGAGCGGATCATCTACGCCAATGCCGCAGATCAGCTCGTAGAGATACAAGAAGGCAAACGAGGTCGATGTCTCCTCGATATTCCCGCGGCGCACTTGGGCACGCCAGGTAAAGTAGCCGCGCAACTGCCGGTCGCTCATGGCGTTGTAGGTGGGAAAGTACGACTTAAAGGTGCCGTTGTAGGGACAGTCGTCCTCAAAGTCGGCCATCAGCAGGCCTTGGCGGTAGAAAAGTTCGGCTTCCGAAAGCCAACGGCCCGCGCCGCCCTTTGGGTCTTCTTGCCAACGCGATATCTCACGCATCTTGCGGTATTGGTCGGGGAGGAAGTTCTGCATCTGTCGGCCGGTCTTGAGAATCGGCTCGTCTGCGTAGATTTCGTTTGAGAAGCGGGCGGACTGATGGGTCCGAGCCTCGGCCATAATGCGCTCGATGAGCATCTTGATGTCCTGGTCGGCCACCGCTCCTCCTCTCGAACGCAGCTACGGTGACCTCATATCATAGCACAGCATCAAACAGATGTTCGAGATACCGCTACGTAGATAGATTTAGAACAGGAGGGCGTAGATGACGGCGATGATGACGGAGGGAAGCATATTGGCAGTGCGGAAGGTCTGAGGACGGATAAGGTTGACGCCGACGCAGAAGATGAGCATGGAGCCTACGAGCGAAAGGCTGTCGAGGGCTGCCGTGGTCATGATGGGGGAGAGTGCACCGGCAAACAGCGTGATCGTCCCCTGGAACACGGCGACGGGCAGGGCGGAAAAGATGCAGCCGCGGCCAAGTGAGGCCGTCATGGTGCAGACGATGATGCAGTCCAGTGCGCCCTTGAGGGCAAGCGTTGACCAGTCGCCGAGCAGGCCGTCCTGAATCGATCCCACAATGGCCATGGCGCCGATGCACACGGTGAGCGAAGTCGAGACAAAAGCGTTGGTGAACTCGTTATCGCCCTCGCTGCCGGTTTTGCGCTTGAGCCATTCGCCAAGGTTCTCAATGGCGGCTTCCAAGTCGACGGCCTCGCCGATGAGCGAACCGAGCGCAAATGAGACGATGAGCATGGTGGTACCGGTGGTCGACAGCGCCTTTCCATCGATAAGGAGCATCTTTTGCATGGTGCCGCCAAGGCCGATAAACAGGACGCACAGCCCCGACGCTTTCATGAGCGTGTCTTGGATACGCGGTGTGATAAAGCGACCGCCCGCTAATCCCAAAAGACCGCCCGCAACTAAAAGGACAACGTTGATGATTGTTCCCAAGCCCGGCATGAGCCCTCCTGTATTGATGCCAACGTGGCAATCGTAGCAGAATGGAATGCGAGACACATCGCGACTCATCTAATACGTTATATAAGTGGTATTAGCAACGACGCGCAGTATTTAAGCCTCAGGTGGTTGTCGGGACATAGGGATAGTAGTCAAAGCGCAGTGTCATAAGCCGCTGTGGGGATTCAATAGCCGCGGCGATGATATTGGCATCGCGGGTACGATCAAACCCTTCGAGTTCGATCTGATACGAGACGTCTTGCATAATGTCCAGACGTCGCCAGGCTAGGAGTGTGTCGCCATCGAATTCCAAGGTCTTGCCTCCGTCTGGGGCAACGGCGTATAGGCGCAATTTAGCGGTGGTTGCAGGGTCGACAACCGTGACCTTTTTAATTTCGTTTCGAGTATTCTTGGCGCCCAACAAGGTGAGCAGTGTTGGGGCCACGACCTCGCCCGATGGCAAAAAGACGACTTCGATGGATTCAGGAAATGCGATGATGGCCGACTTGCGGACGGGCTGATTGGCGGCGGCAACTTCGATGCTTGCAGCGTCGATGACCTCCGTGTGGTCGAGCGCGGCAAACACGCAGCAGTTACCTTCATCGATTTCTTGAGGATCAGCAAGCCCCAGACTGTCCGCGAGCTCGGGATCGTTTTGATCGGTAGCGGGCTCATTCGGTGCTTCGAAAGAAGCTGGGACGCTGTTTGTCGGCGATGACGTGTCGCCCGCACCCGCTTCCTTGTCCGCGCTCTCTTCTTGTATGGTTGCGTTGATGGGTTCGTCGTTTGAGGGGAGCGTCTTGGCGTCAAGCGCGGAGGGGAGAATTCCGATGGCTCCGGATCCGTTCCACTCCATTTCGAGAAGCGCCGGGTCGGCAAGAATGCGTTGCCTGCTTTGCGCGTGGGCATCGATTTCAATAGGGCCTGCCTCTATCCCTCGTGTAAGGCTGAGTGATCCGGCTGGCTTCTCGAAATGAGCGTCCGTGTCTTTGGTGCTGGCGGCGTAGAACAGCAGGGACGTTTCTCCCGCCGCGATGGCATCGGTGCCGGCTTTGGCCAGCCGCAACGATGCCGTGAATGAGAGGGTGGGCTGCGTGTCGTCTGCATTCGCGGCGGCGCAGCCCAGACATATACCGCCTCCTTTCTCGAAAAACGCACCGTCAAAGGCGACCTTCGCTCCGTTCGCCGAGTCATCGACCGAAGCGATGTCGATGCGCAGCTCTAAATTGCATGGATCGCCATCTGCATCGAGCACAACCGAGCGCCACGTGCAGACGGCGCACCCCGCCTGGGAGCCGTTTACCTTGTTCGAACGATTGATATCCACGACTATCGAGCCGTCCGTATTACGACGAAGGCATCCCGAGGTTGAGATTGCGGCCTGTGCAATCGAAAAACGCTTACACGCAATGGCGCTCGACGGATTTGGTGCGGAGCTTAGGGCTGCTGGTAAGGAGTCTGCTATGACGGGAGTCGCCCAAGCGGCGACAGGCGTTCCGGTTGCGAGCGCGCCGCAGAGTGCGACGACGGGCAAAAGGTTCTTCGATGCCATGGGGTCTCCTTAGCTAATTTAGTGCGGCCTATCCGTGTTTTGTTTCTGGCTGTGTTTGATGTGCAGACCGAGGCCGGCGGTCCCCGCGCCTGCTGCTGTGGCACCTACTGCCAAGAGCCATCGTCTGTCGCCTGTCTGCGCCAACGGTTCCTCGCGGTCGCCGCGGTCGAGTTCCGAGAGATCGACCGTCACTTGCGTGGCGGCCTGTACCTGTTCTTGCTGGGCAAAGGCCATGGCTGGCCCAAACGCTAGGATGCTGACGGTGGCGGCCAGGGCGATAGCCTTATGCCGTGTGCGCACCGGGCTCGACCGTCCAGGTGATCGTTGCAACCTGATCGCCTTCGCCGGTTACGCGGAAGATGTCGCGCGTGACGCGGGCGACGTTTCCGCTTGTCTTGAGCTTAATTTTGTCCGTGCCGCCGGCAATGCCCTGGTAGCCCATGTCAAAGGCTGCATTCTTGGAAAGATCGAGGCCCGTCTCCTGCATTGCGGCGCTGGCGTTCTGGAGTGCGCCGTCGGGGCCGACCTTAAAGTCGATGGAATTCTGCGCGGTTCCGGCCTTGGCGTCGGCGGCAATGGTCCAGGTGTTCATGGCGTCGATCTTCATGTTGGTGACATGGATGCCGTAGGCCGAATGATTGTCGATGGTGGTCGCGTCTTCTGAGGGGCCCTGAAGCGTGCCGTCGGCCTTGGCGACGAAGGGAATAACCGTCGGAACTTTGAACTCTACGTTGTCGATCTCGGTCCTGACCATTACTTTCGTGGTTCCAACGCGCCCGGCTGCCAGAGCTGGCGTCGGGGCGGCGCCCATTGCGAGCGCGAGCGCGAGCCCTGCGCCCACGACGAGCGCTCTGGCTCCGTTCATGTTCCTGGTGATGTCCATGGTCGTTCCTTTCTATTCGCCGCGGGCCGTCCCCGCGATGATTGGACGAATGCTGGTGAATTGCGTGCGGTGCCGCGTCGGCCGAAAAAGCTAGTTCTCGGCTTGCTCAACCCGTACCCTGACACGTGTCGGATTGCCGTGGCTGTCGAGGGTCTTGGCATCGAGTGCCTGGATCTCGATGTATGCCTCGCCTTCTTTGATGTCGCCGGCGGGGCACGTCTCGATTGTCTTGCCGGTCTCGACCACACCGGATTCGTACATGGTCTCGTCGTTTTGGATGACGCGGAATCGCTGGGGAAATTTATTGTCTTGGACGTTTTGCACGTTGACGCGCAGCTTGCCGTCCTCCTGCAGCTGAGCGATCGGTGCGACCGAAATCGTCATCATGTTGTCGCGGACGATGGCATCGAGCTCATCTTGGATTTCTTGTCGCGATTTACCCTCTGCCGTCGTGACTGAGGCGCCCGCTTCGGGCACGGGCTGCGACTGCCAGGCGTATAGCCCTACGGCGATGAGGGCGCAGACGATAGCCAGACAGACAACGACGAGTTTCTTGCGACGCCCCAGTCCTGCGAGGCGGGGCGGCTTCTTCGCACTCATGCGGCGTCCTTGGTGGTGTAGACACGTGCGAACGTGGACGGGTCCGCTCCAAAGAGCATGTGAAGCATCAGGCGGCGCGAGTAGATGAGCTCGTCAAAGTCGTGAGGGAGCTCGATGTCGTGGATACGCGCGATGTGGTGGGCGAGCGCCGAGAACGACTCGGGGTCGCAGATAACATCGGTGGTGACGTGGTAGACCGCCGTATCGGGGAACGCCTCTTCGTCGAAAGGCAGGAGATAGGGATCGTCGTCGACCTCGATGGCGACGCCGTACTGGGGCCAGTAATATGCCATGGGAACCTCCCTGCTTCTGGGGCCAAAACTTCTATCGGTTTTGGCTGTCGACGCCGACCGTATCAGCCGCTACTTGACCAATTTCTGACCAAATGCTTGACGGATTGACATCTCCGCAGGTAAAAGGTGGAAAAAATTACTTCAACTTTTTTCGAGCGACAATCGAGCGGTCGGCGACGGCGGGGCGATATGTGTCAAAAGCATCGTCTGCCGAGGAAGCCTTGCCGTTCGCCGAATTGCACAAACGTAAAAATCGCCAATTATGGAGACGGTCTCGAACACGTCGACGAAACGATGCGGTAACATCTCCCTGCAAACACTGTAGTTAGCTAAAGGGGGAGTTCGCGTGTCTGCAACCATCAAACCCTTCACCGATGAGTTCGAAGAGTATGGCCGCGATGAATCTCGTGCATCGGGCGAAGCATCGAGCATCTCGTTTCCGACAACGGAAGACGAGGTCCGTGCCATTTTGGAAACGCTCCATGCCGAGCGTGTCCCGGTAACGGTTCAGGGCGCCCGAACCGGCCTTGCCGCCGGTGCCGTGCCCCACGGTGGGCATATCCTCAATACTTCCCGTATGAATCGCTACTTGGGCCTTCACCGCGATGAACAAGGCCAATTTCTGCTGCGCGTGGAGCCGGGCGTTGTGCTCTCGGAGCTGCGTAAGCAGCTGAGCAAGAAGGTACTGCCGACCGCTGGTTGGGACCAGGCATCGCTTGAGGCCTACGAGGAGTTCCAAGAGTCCCCCGAGCAGTTCTTTCCCACCGATCCCACCGAGGCATCTGCCTGTCTGGGTGGCATGGCGGCATGCAACGCCTCCGGCGCCCGCAGCTATGCTTACGGCCCCATGCGCCCACATATCACGGGACTCCACGTCGCACTGGCTGATGGCGATTTGCTTGAGCTTCAGCGCGGCGAGGCTTTTACCCAGGGCCGCCACCTGTCGCTCGTGACGGCAGCGGGCCGTACGCTCGAGCTCGATCTTCCCGGCTATACCATGCCCGAGACAAAAAATGCCTCAGGCTATTTCGTTGCGGACGATATGGACGCCATCGACCTCTTTATCGGCGCGTGCGGCACGCTCGGCGTTATCACCGAGCTCGAGATTGCCCTGCAGGCGGCGCCTGCGGTCGTTTGGGGTGTGAGTTGCTTTTTCGATAGCGAGGACAAGGCGGTGTCCTTTACCGATTCCGTGCGCCCTGTCCTGTCCCATGCGGCTGCCATCGAGTACTTCGATGCTGGCGCCCTGGATATCCTGCGTCGCCAGCGCGAGCAGTCGACGGCGTTTGCCTCGCTGCCGGCGCTCGACGACGAGGCAAAGGTCTGTGTCTACGTGGAGCTCGACTGCGATGACGAGGCGCAGGCGACCGAGGAGCTGTACCACCTGGGATGGGTGCTGGAGTTTGCGGGCGGCCGCGACGATGCGACATGGGTCGCCCGCACCGAAGTCGATCGCGAGTGCCAGCGGTTCTTCCGCCACGCGGTGCCCGAGAGCGTCAACATGCTCATTGACGAGCGTCGCCGCACCGACCCCACCATTACCAAGCTGGGATCGGATATGTCGGTGCCCAATGCACGCCTTGCCGATGTCGTGGCCCTCTATCGCCGCACGCTGGCCGAAAGCGGGCTTGAGTCTGCTGCCTGGGGACACATCGGGAACAACCATCTGCATGTGAACATCCTGCCGCGCGATGCGCAAGACTACCGTCGTGGTGGAGAGCTCTTTGCCCAGTGGGCTTCCGAGGTCATGGCCATGGGCGGTGCCGTTTCTGCCGAACACGGCGTCGGCAAGATCAAGGCGGGCTTCTTGGAGACGATGTACGGCCACGAGGCCATGGTCGAGTCGGCGCGCCTCAAACTCCAGCTCGATCCTGCCGGCCAGCTGGGTCGCGGCAACCTGTTTACGGAGAAGCTCTTGGATGAACTCGTCCAGAAAGGGGGCGCGTGAAGATGAGTGATTTCCATATGGTGGTGTGCGTCAAGGCGGTGCCCGGAAGCACCGAGGTCAAGATGGACCCCAAGACCAATACTATCGTGCGTGATGGCAAGCAGGCGGTCATTAATCCCTTCGATGCAAGTGCCCTCGAATGTGCGCTAGCGCTGAAGGACGACTTTATCGGCTTTGGCATGGACGTGCGTGTGACGGTGGTGTCGATGGGCATCCCCGCGACCGAATCGCTGCTGCGCGACTGCATCGCCCGCGGTGCCGACGACGCGCTGCTGCTGACCGACCGAGCCTTTGCGGGCGCCGATACCCTAGCCACCACCTATGCCCTCAAATGCGGCATCGAGGCACTCGATGAGGACTTTGACCTGCTCATCTGCGGCAAGATGGCAGTGGACGGCGATACGGCCCAGATCGGCCCCGAGCTGGCCGGCGCCTTTGGGGTCCCCTGCGTGACCGACGTGAGCTGTGTGCAGAGCGCGGGATTTACGACGTGTGGCTCGCTGGCGCTCGTCCACGGCTGCGATGCCGGCGAGGAGACGGTGTACCTGGAGATGCCGTGTGCGATGACGACTGCCAAGGAGATTGGCCAGCTGCGCATGCCGAGTATTGCCGGTATTCGCGCGGCCGAGGATGCAGACGTGCGCGTGGCCAGCGCTGCCGACGTAAACGCCGACCCCTCGCGTTGCGGCCTTGCCGGATCACCGACGCAGGTCGTGCGCTCGTTTGTGCCCGACCGTGACCAAACGTGCGAGGCCGTCGAGGGAACGGCGTCCGAGCAGGCGTTAAAACTTGCCAAGATTATCGAGGGGATGGCATAGATGAGCGGGCTGATTATCGATAGCGAAGCCTGTATCGGCTGCGGTCGCTGCGTTCACGCCTGCGCCTCGGGCGGCATTGTGGTGGAGGGTGAGCGCCCCAATCGCTGTGCCCGCGTAACCGACGGCTGTATCCTGTGCGGTGGGTGCGTCGACGCCTGCCCCGTCAACGCCATCTCGATTGAGCGCGACGAGGCCGCCGGCGCGGCAGACCTTGACGCATATCGAGACATCTGGATCTTCGTGCAGACTGACGAGCACGATGCCGTTGCATCCGTGGCCTTCGAGCTCATGGGCAAGGGGCGCGAGCTTGCCGATGCCCGCGGCTGCCGTCTGGTGGCACTGGTCGGCATGAGCCCCGAGGGCTCACTCGGGGACCTGGAGCATCTGATTTGCGCCGGTGCGGACGAAGTTCTGGTCTGTCGTGACGAGCGCCTGCGTCAGAACGACGCGGAGGTCTACGCTCGCTTGATCTGCGATTTGGTAGCCGAGCGCAAGCCCGAGGCCATTCTGTACGGCGCGACCGCCTTTGGTCGCGAGCTGGCGCCCGGTGTGGCCGTGCGCTTGCAGACGGGTCTTACGGCCGATTGCACGGTGCTTTCTATGGATACGGAGACGGGTCTGCTGCAGCAGACGCGCCCGGCGTTTGGCGGCAACCTGATGGCCACCATTATCTGCCCCAACCACCGTCCTCAGATGGCAACGGTGCGCCCCGGCATCTTTAAGGCGCCCGAGTTTGACTATAGCCGCTCCGGCACGATTACCCAGGTAGTGCTTGCGGATGACGTTAAGGCCCGCGTCGAGATCTCGATTCCCGCCGAGGAGTGGGGACAGCAGGCCTCAATTGCCGATGCCGAGCGTCTGGTCGTGGTGGGCCGCGGCATCGGCTCCAAGAAGAATCTGCCCCTGATGCGAAAGCTCGCCGATGCCCTGGGTGCCGAGCTTGGTTGCACGCGTCCCATTGTGGAGGCAGGCTGGTTGGAGTATCGCCACCAAATTGGCCAGACGGGTGTATCGGTCTCGCCCAAGCTTCTCGTGAGTATCGGTGTTTCGGGCGCCATCCAGCATCTTGCCGGCATCGGTGGGGCGGAGTGCATTATCGCCATCAACGAGGACCCGGATGCCCCCATCTTTGGTGCTGCCCAGTACAAGGTTGTCGGTGATGCCGTCGAGGTCGTCGAGGAGCTGCTGGCCCAGTTTGAGCGCTAGGCACGCGCCAGCCAGTCGCGCATCTCGTCCTTTAGGCGGCTCCAGGTTGCCTGCGTGGCGGGGTCGGTAAAGGGCCGCGTAATGCCAAAGGGCGCGTCGAGCAGGCGGTAGATATCGCCTTGCTCGCGCGCCAGCGCGCGGCTTGCCGGATAGCCGAGCTCAAACATAAAGCAGATAAGCCCCACCAAGAAGTCGGCGGGCTCATCGCGCTCATCGCGCGCGACGCAGCGGTGCTCGTCAAAGGCGGTAAGCGCCGGTGTCGAGAAGTGGCTGGCGAGAAACGTGTCCTCATCCACCTTGAGGACGGTGTCGACGGTGCTGTCGGCGATGGTGCGCATAATGTCGATCTTGTCACCATCGCGCACGATATCGCAGAAGCTCCGCGTGCGCTCGTCGAGCTGCGAGGGTAGACGGAAATCGCTGTGATAGGCAATGCTCGCTCGGATGAGCTCATCTTCTGCCGGGTCATCGATAAAGTCGCGGATGCTCGTTACGGCGGGTGCATCGGCGGGATTCTCGCCAAAGAGGACCTCGATGCCCAGCGCCGCATGGCTCATGCTCTCGGCGTCCTTAAAGGTGTCCCAGCGCCGCAGCTGCTCAAAGCGGCCCATATCGTGTAGCAGGCCGCAAAGCCATGCCAGGTCAATATCTTCTGACGACCAGCCCTGCTCGCGCGCTACGGCATCGCATGCCTCGGCCACGTGGTACGTATGCTCGATTTTGAGCGCGATGCGTGGATTGGTGGCGTCGTAGGCATCGGTGTAGCTTTTGAAGGCCGCGCGCGCCCGGTCTCGATCGATAGCTGTCATAATGACTTCCTAAAAAGTTGTGTCTTTCGATCCGGTGGCAATTGTAGGTGAACTCGGTTGCTGTCGGATGATGATTCTGCCGTGTCGCTACATGCGGCTCGGAGACCTTGTCAGGATGAGAAGCGTATGGTGCTCAAAATCGTTAGAACCGTCTGGCCGGTGATGCTTACCTATGTTGCGATAGGCGCGCCGTGCGGAATGATCATGGGGCAGACGGGAATGGAGCCCTGGATGGTCTTTGCTCTGAGCAGCACGTTTGTGACGGGCAGCGGCCAGTTTATGATCTGCAATCTTTGGCTGGCGGGCGTACCGGCACCTTCGATTATCGCGAGCGTCGCCGCCATCTCATCGCGCTTTGCACTTTATTCGGCATCGATCGCACCCCATCTGGCGGGCGCCTCGAAGCGTCAGACGCTGGCTGTTGCCGCGACGCTCACCGAGGAGGCATACGGCATCTCGCTTGCCAAGCTGGTTGAGGGGGAGGATTGGGGCCCGCGCGAATCCTTCGTGCTCAACGTGATCCTCATCGCGACATGGGGCGCTTCGTGCACGATGGGTGCCATCGCCGGTGCCGTTGCCGATGTTCCCACCGCTATTGCGAGTTTCGTCTGCACCTCGCTCTTTATCTGCCTGCTCTTTTCGCAGCGGCTGTCGCGCGGCAACGTTGTCGCGGCGGTTTCGGGCGCGGTGTCCGTCGCCGTATGCAAGTTCTTGGGCCTCGTGAATATTGCCGTGCCGGCAAGCGTCGTGGTCGGCATTACCATTGCGCTGGCGTGCGATGCTGTATTTGACGGAAGAGGTGCCCGCGATGCCCGTTAACGAGTTCTTGGTTCTGTGGCTGTCGTCGTGGGCTGCTATCGCGTTCTTTCGCATCGCGCCGGCGTTCGCCTTGCGCGGGCGGACCCTGTCGCCCCGCATTACCGAGGCCCTGGGCTATATCCCGCCCGCCGCCTTTGCCGCGCTGGTCGCCAACGACTTGGTGAGTCCCGGCGCGTTCGACGCGGGGCTCTGGCCTGCCTTGGTTCCCTGGATTGCGGCCGCCGGCGTCGTGGTCGTGGCGGTCAAGACAAAATCGATGCTGTGGTGCTGCGTCTCGGGCATCGTACTCTATATCGTCTTGAGCCTTATATAGGGGTGGCGTCGCGGGCGCCGAATCTCGTTCCATCCCAACTTGTCGAATTTTTCACCGAGCTGGTCTATTTCTTCTGGTACCATGGTCAAACTTTACTGTAGCAAAGCGTGACGTGGGCTTTTGTACCCCGTCAGCGGAAATGGGGGTTTCATGGCACAGGAAGCGAACGCCAACGAGCAAAAGAAATTCAAGGTCCCGCGCATCCCGGGCGACATCATGATCTATCCGATGATCGTCGGTCTTTTGCTCAACACCTTCTGCCCGCAGGTTTTTGAGATCGGCGGCTTCTTTACGGCTGCCTGCCGCGGTGGCTCCAATACCATCGTCGCCGCGATCCTGCTGTTTGTGGGCGCCGGCATCAGCTTTAAGTCCACGCCGGGTGCCATCAAGACCGGCATCGTCGTGCTGATCCCCAAGCTGGTCGTCGCAGCGGCTCTCGGCCTGGGCGTGGCATATTTCTTTAACGACAACTTCCTGGGTCTGAGTTCCGTGTCTATCATCGGCGGCATCACGTTTTGCAACATGGCGCTCTATACGGGCATCATGGGCGAGTTTGGCGATGAGTCCGAGCAGGGCGCCGTCGGTATCCTGTTCTTTACGGCCGGCCCTGCCGTCACGATGATCATCCTCGGTGTTTCCGGCCTCGCCAACATTCCCATTGGCACCATTATCGGCTCCATCTTGCCACTCGTTATTGGCATGGTTCTGGGCAACCTGTTCCCGTTTATCAAGAACCTGCTGGTCCCCGGCGCCAATCCCGCGATCGCTGTCATCGGTTTTCAGCTCGGTGCGTCCATGAGCCTATCGAGCTTTATCACCGGCGGTATTTCCGGCATCTTGCTGGGCCTTGTCACGCTGTTTGTCGTCGGTCCCATCACCTTTGCGTTTGAGCGTCTGTGCGGCGGCAATGGCAAGGCCGCTGTGGCTTGCTCCACCATTGCCGGCACGGCTATGACCACACCGGTTGCCCTCGCCGAGGTCGCACCGCGCTACGCCGAGCTTGCGCCCACCGCGTACGCTCAGATCGCCACCGCCGTTATCATCACGGCGATCATGGCTCCGATTCTGACTGGCTGGGTCGACAAGAAGTTCTGCCAAGGCAAGGAGGATCTGCCGCCTGTCGGTGTCGAGGCCATCGAGGAGGCTGTCGCGACTGACATCGATGGCGAGTAGCAATCGATACCCATCAATGATGCCGGCGTGTGCAATTCGCGCCGTATGGGCGCCCGAACAGAAACTGTTTTGCAGTGATGTTCGGGCGCTCTGCTATTATCCCCTTTACCCCTGCGGAGTAAAGGGGTGTTTATTGCCCTGATTCGAATTGGGCGATTCTGACCACTTGGATATTGAAGGGATGGCGCTAGTGGTTAAGGCACTCAAGATTGAGATATTCGTGCTATGCATGATTGTTCTTATCGGGCTTGCCGTACGAAGCCGTCGCTCCCTGTTCTCGAGCACCCAGCAGCTTTTGTTTAGCATGCTGGGCTACACGTCTGCTGCGTACATATTATTCGATATGATCTGGACGCTTTCGGACGGTGTGGACGGCACGTTGGGCATTGCTGCCAACTGGATTTCCAACGCGGTTTCGTTTTCGCTCTTTGCTATCGCGTGTCTCATTTGGTTTATCTATTCCGAGACGGTGCAGGGTTCTCGCCTTTTGACCTCGCGCTATAGGGTGGTGCTTGTAGCGTTGCCTACGGCTCTGGTGGTCGTGCTGGCGTTTACCAGTTACTGGACGCAAGCCCTGTTCTATATCGATTCGCAGGGCGTGTATCGTCGCGGCTTTGCCTATATGATCCAGCCCATCGTCAGCTACTGTTACGTTATACATACGTCCCTGCATGCATTTGTGCAATCTCGCAGGGTCGAGAGCCTGCAGACGAAGGCCATCTATCGAACCTTGGCATTTTTCGCCATTCCGGCCCTGGTGGGCGGTACCTTTCAGGTCGTATACTCGGTGCCCGGCCTTTGTGTCGGCATAATGATTAGCATGTTGCTGCTCTACATCATCTACCAGGAGCAGCTCATCTCGACCGACCCGTTGACTGGACTTAACAATCGCAACCGTTTTGAGACCTATATGCTGTCGCTCTTCTCAAATGTGGATCAGGCCGAAGATGTATATCTGCTTATGATGGACGCCGACGGCTTTAAGCAGATTAACGATCTCTATGGGTATGTGGAGGGCGACCACGCTCTTCAGGTTGTTGCGACGGCGCTCAAGGATGCCTGTTCGCCGGCTGGTGGCTTTATCGCACGTTATGGCGGCGATGAGTTCGTGGTGCTCCAAAAGGCAGCGGCGGAACAGGACATCATGCGTCTGTGCGCGGCAATCAACGATGAACTCGCACGCGCCGAGGTGCCGTATCTGTTGCGGATGTCCATCGGCTATGCACGGGTCGGTGATGGTGTCGATACCTGGCAAGATTTGCTTCGCGCCGCCGACGCGGAGCTCTACCGCGTAAAGTACGAGAAGAAGAAAGCTGGCGTCCAGATACGCTAGAAATAGGGGCGCACGCTTGCGTGCATGGTGGCCCTCGGCTCTCCGATGTATTCCATTAAACTAAAGTATGTGAATCCCCTCTGCTAAATAAGGGCAGTTCGCTAGGCCTTTTTAGGCCTGTTGACGATGATGATGCCGCCGCAGACCAACAGCAGGGCGACTATAACGGTAACGGGGCTCGTGCCGGCGCCCTCGCCGAGCAGCAGCGCACTCAACAGCACACCAAAGACGGGGTTCATAAACCCAAAGACCGAGACGCGGCTGACGGGGTTGACGGCAAGCAGGCGCGACCATAGCGAGTACGCGATGGCGGAGATGAGTGCCATATAGATAATGAGCGCGATGGCGGGGATGATCGCGGTGGGGGAGAGCGCGCCGCCCATCAAAAACCCGATGGCGGTGAGGACCAGGCCGCCGACCAAGAACTGCCACCCGGCAAGCAAGACACCGTCGTGCTCGCGCGAGAAGATGCCGATCAGGCAGGTCGACAGGGCACCCGCGACGGTGGAGGCCAGGATAAAGCCCTCGCCGTCGAGCGTAAAGCCAAAGGTGCCGTCCGCGCCCGAAAGGTTGACGAGCGCGACGCCGGCAAAGCCCAGTACACAGCCGAGCACCTTGGCCGCATCGAGCTTTTCGGTGCGAAACGCCAGGGCGGCAAAGAGGATTGCGAGGAAGTTGGCGCTGGCCTCGATGATGGAGCTCGACATGGCGCTGGCGCGCGAGAGGCCCAGATAGAAAAAGAAGTACTGCCCGATAGTCTGGAAGAGCGACAAGACAAAGATGGGCTTGATGTCGCGAGCCTGCGGAATGAGGGGGCGGCGTTGGGCCGCACTCATCCCAACGATAACCAGGGCGCCGGCAAGCGTGAAGCGCAAGCCCGCAAAGAGTAGCTGCGAGGCGCTATCGTGCGCCGGGATCCCAAAGAGTGCGTAGCCGATCTTGATGCAGGGAAAGGCCGATCCCCAGAGTGCACAGCAAACAAGACAGCCCAGGATGAGTCCGGGCAGGGTGGCGAGATACGGCTTGCGGCTTTCCATGATGTCCTTCCTACATGCGCGAAGCAAAAAAGAACCCGCCACCGGATGTGTCGGTGGCGGGTGTTGTTACCCGAGGGGATTGTACCCGATGGGAAAGGCTTAGGCGAAGTAGGCTACGCCGCTCTCAAAGATCGGCATGAACTTGTCGCCGGGGACATGCTCGGGCACGTTGCGGTACAGGTTGTCGCCGCGACGCTCGGCATGGCCCATCTTGCCCAGGACGCGGCCGTCGGGGCTCGTGATGCCCTCGATGGCGAGTGCGGAGCCGTTGGGGTTGACGGAAAGGTCCATGCTGGGCTTGCCGTCCTCGCCCACGTACTGCGTGGCGACCTGGCCGTTGGCGATCAGCTGGGCGAGCACCTCGTCGTTGGCGACAAAGCGGCCCTCGCCGTGGCTGATGGCGACGGTGTAGGGGTCGTCGAGGCTGCACTGCGACAGCCACGGGGACAGGTTGGACGAGATGCGGGTGCGCACCAGGCGGCTCTGATGGCGACCGATGGTGTTGAACGTCAGCGTGGGCGCATCGGGCGTGGCGTCGACGATGTCGCCGTAGGGTACCAGGCCGAGCTTGATCAGGGCCTGGAAGCCGTTGCAGATGCCCAGCATCAGGCCGTCGCGGGCCTTGAGCAGGTCGCGAACTGCCTCGGTGACCTCGGGAGCGCGGAAGAACGCCGTGATGAACTTGGCGGAGCCGTCGGGCTCGTCGCCGCCCGAGAAGCCGCCGGGGATCATGACGATCTGGCTTTGGCGGATGCGACGGGCAAGCTCGTGGGTGCTTTCGGCAACAGCCTCGGGCGTGAGGTTGTTGATCACGAAGGTGTCGGCCTCGGCGCCGGCGGCGCGGAAGGCGCGGGCGCTGTCGTACTCGCAGTTGTTGCCGGGGAACACCGGGATAATCACGCGCGGGCGGGCGATTTTGGCGCCGCCGTACACGTGGATATCCTTGGTGCGATAGTCGATGGTCTCGACCTCGGGCTGCTCGCCGGTGCTGCGGTAGGCAAAGACACCTTCGATGCCGCTCTCCCAGGCCTCTTGGAGCTCGGAGAGCTCGATGACCTCGGAGCCGGTGTCGATGACATAGCCCTCGACGGTGGTGCCCAGGGGCTCGACGACAACGCCGTCGGCGACCTCGGGCAGCTCGGCGTCATCGGCGAGCTCGACGATAAAGCTGCCGTAGAGCGGGGTGAAGAGGCTCTCCACGTCTACATCCTCGGCAAGCTCGATACCGATCTGGTTACCGACGCACATCTTAAAGAGGCTCTCGGCGCCGCAGCCGTAGCCGGGCGTGGAGATGGCCAGGGCGTTGCCGGTAGCAGTGAGCGCCTCGACGGCGTCAAACGCGGCGAGCAGCTGCTGAGCATCGGGGCGGTAGTCCTCGCCATAGGTGGCGGGGGCGATGCGGACGACGCGGTGCGTGAGGCCCTTGAACTCGGGCGAGACGGCGCGGGCGGCCTTGCCCACGGCGACGGCGAAGCTGATCAGGGTCGGCGGAACGTTGAGCTCGCCGGCCTCGTCCTCAAACGAACCGCTCATGGAGTCCTTGCCGCCGATGGCGCCGGCATCCAGGTCGACCTGGGCCATAAGGGCGCCCAGGACGGCTGCCATGGGCTTGCCCCAGCGCTCGGCCTCGGTGCGCAGACGCTCAAAGTACTCTTGGAAGGAGAGGTAAGCGCGCTTGTGCTCAAAGCCGGCAGCCACGAGCTTGGCGATGGACTCGACCACGGACAGGTAGGCGCCGGCAAACTGGTCGGCTTCCATCAGGTAGGGGTTGAAGCCCCATGCCATGGCGCTTGCCGTGGTGGTCTCGCCGTCCACGGGGAACTTGGCGACCATGGCCGAGCTGGGGGTGAGTTGCGTCTTGCCGCCAAAGGGCATGAGCACGGTCGCGGCACCGATGGTGGAGTCGAAGCGCTCGGAAAGGCCCTTGTTGGAGGCGACGTTGAGGTCGGTGACCAGCGAGGTCATGCGCTCGGCAAGCGTGGTGCCGGCCCAGCTGGGCTGCCACACGCTGCGGGCGCACACGTGGGCGACCTGGTGCTTGGGCGCGCCGTTGGAGTTGAGGAACTCGCGGGACAGGTCGACGATGGCGACACCGTTCCAGGCCATGCGCATGCGCGGCTCGGCGGTAACCTCGGCGATGACGGTTGCCTCCAGGTTCTCCTCGGCGGCGTAGCCCATGAACTCCTCGACGTCACCGTCGGCGACGGCGCAGGCCATGCGCTCCTGGGACTCGGAAATGGCGAGCTCGGTGCCGTCCAGGCCGTCGTACTTCTTGGTCACGGTATCAAGGTCGACATACAGGCCGTCGGCAAGCTCGCCCACGGCGACCGAGACGCCGCCGGCGCCAAAGTCGTTGCAGCGCTTGATCAGACGGCAGGCGTCGCCGCGGCGGAACAGACGCTGCAGCTTGCGCTCGACCGGGGCGTTGCCCTTCTGGACCTCGGCACCCGAGGTCTCGATCGACTCGGTGTTCTGGGTCTTGGAGGAGCCGGTGGCGCCACCGATGCCGTCACGGCCGGTGCGGCCGCCCAGCAGAATGATCTTGTCGGTGGGGGCGGGGCACTCGCGACGCACGTGGTTTGCCGGGGTAGCGCCCACGACGGCGCCGACCTCCATGCGCTTGGCCACGTAGCCGGGGTGATAGAGCTCGTTGACCTGACCGGTGGCAAGGCCGATCTGGTTGCCGTAGCTGGAGTAGCCGGCGGCGGCAGTGGTCACGAGCTTGCGCTGCGGCAGCTTGCCCTCGAGCGTCTCGGAAACCGGGACGGTGGGGTCGCCGGCGCCGGTGACGCGCATGGCCTGGTACACGTAGCTGCGGCCCGACAGCGGGTCGCGGATGGCACCGCCCACGCAGGTGGCGGCACCACCGAAGGGCTCGATCTCGGTCGGGTGGTTGTGGGTCTCGTTCTTAAAGAGGAACAGCCAGTCCTGGTCCTCGCCGTCGACATCGACCTTCACCTTGACGGTGCAGGCGTTGATCTCCTCGGACTCGTCGACATCGGTCATGACGCCGGTCTTCTTGAGGTACTTGGCGCCGATGGTGCCCATGTCCATGAGGCAGACGGGCTTGGTGTCGCGACCGAGTTCGTGGCGCATCTCCATGTAGCGGTCGAAGGCCTGCTGCACCACGGCGTCGTCGATCGTCACGTCGTCCAGGACGGTGCCGAAGGTGGTGTGGCGGCAGTGATCAGACCAGTAGGTGTCGATCACGCGGATCTCGGTGATGGTGGGGTCGCGATCCTCATCGCGGAAGTACTGCTGGCAGAAGGCGATGTCCGCCTCGTCCATGGCAAGGCCGCGCTCGGAAATAAAGGCGGCAAGGCCGGCTTCGTCGAGCTCGCGGAAACCGTCGAGCACCTCGACGGGCTGGGGCTCGGGGGTCTCCATGTACAGCGTCTCGGGCAGGTCGAGCGAGGCGATGCGCGCCTCGACGGGGTTCACCACGTAGTGCTTGATGGCATCAATGGCGGCCTCGTCCAGAGCGCCCGAGATCATATAGACCTTGGCGGAGCGCACGGCGGGGCGCTCGCCCTGGCTGATGAGCTGCACGCACTCGCTGGCGGAGTCGGCGCGCTGGTCAAACTGGCCAGGCAGGAATTCGACGGCAAAGACGGCGCCATCGCTTGCGGGGAGCTCGTCGTAGGTCACATCGACCTGGGGCTCGCTAAAGACGGTCGGCACGCAGGACCGGAAAAGCTCCTTGTCGATGCCCTCGACGTCGTAGCGGTTGATAATCCTCAGGGCCTCGATGCCCTTGATGCCGAGAATTTCGGTCAGCTCGCCCTTGAGCTGCTGAGCCTCGACGTCGAACCCGGGTTTCTTCTCCACGTAGATACGAGAGACCATTGGTTCCTGCCTTCCTGATCGGTTGGGCGTACGGTACGGTATGCGGCAGCGGTCGGTTTGCGGGGTCTGCCCTGCGGTCGCCTTGAGCCACATGTTTGTAAACCTCACTATGATACGACAGCTCGCGGCGCGTTGAGGACGGCGAGGGTGCTACAGTGAAGCGCAAACAAGAGAAAGGCATCACATGGCATTCGTTTCGCTCGCCATCATCGCACTCGTGGCCTTTGCGAGTCCTTTTATCGCCTCGGCGATTCCCGGAAAACCCGTTCCCGAGACGGTCTTTTTGCTCGTGCTCGGCGCGGTACTGGGACCCCATATGCTCGGCGTCATCCATGTAGATGCTGAGGTCTCGCTCGTGTCCGAGCTCGGCCTGGCCTTTTTGTTCCTGCTTGCCGGTTTTGAGATCGATCCCAAGAACATCACGGGCGTCGAGGGGCGCTACGGTATGGCCACGTGGGTCGTCACGTTTGGCATCGCCTGGCTTGCCGTGCGCTTTACCCCGTGGTTCTCGGTTAGCCATTTCGACGGTATCGCCGTGACGCTGGCACTCACTTCGACGGCGCTCGGCACGCTCGTGCCCATCATGCGCGAGCGTTCGCTCGCCGGCACGCGTGTGGGCGACTCCATCCTTGCCTATGGCACATGGGGAGAGCTCGGTCCCGTGCTCGCCATGTCGGTGCTGCTCTCCGCTCGTACTGGTATCCAGACGCTCGTGATCCTTGGCCTGTTTGCTGTGGTCTGCGTGCTGTTGGCCGTGGTCCCGAGCCGCTCCAAGCGCGTGGGTAGTCGCTTCTTTACGTTTGTCGAGGAACGGGCCGACACAACGTCGCAGACGTTCGTGCGCCTGACGGTGCTCATCCTGGTCACGCTCGTGGCGTTTTCCGCCATCTTTGATCTCGACATCGTGTTGGGCTCTTTTGCTGCCGGCTTTGTCCTGCGCTATATCATCCCCGAGGGCAACCATACGCTCGAGACCAAGCTCGATGGCCTGGCCTATGGCTTTTTGATTCCGGTGTTCTTTACCGTGTCGGGCGCAAAGATCGACCTGACGGCCGTGGCATCGCGCCCGGGTCTGCTCGTGGGCTTTATCGCGGCGTTGCTGATCATTCGCGCCGTGCCGATCCTTGTCTCTATGAGCATTTGTCCCACGACGCGCGACGTTTCGGCGTATGGCCGCATTACCGTGGCCCTGTACTGCACTACGGCGCTGCCGATCATCGTTGCCGTGACGAGTGTGGCCGTCAACGCAGGCGCTCTTTCGCAAGACGTCGCCTCGGTTATGGTGGCCGCCGGTGCCATCACAGTGTTCTTGATGCCGCTGCTCGCGCAGCTCTTCTACCGCGTGGTCGACGCCGCACCGGTCGCTGCCGTGGCAGAAGTTGCCGAGCATCCTTCCGACGCGCTCGATATTCTGCGCGCCCATCACGACCTGGCGAGCCTGCTCGCACGAGAGCACGAGCTTTTGACCTCGCATGGCCATGGGCGTTCGCTCGACGGCATACCTACCCTTGATTCCATTGCCGACCGCCTCTCGACCGAGGCGGCAAGCGGACACATCGATGCCCGTATCGTGGACGCCGCCCATTTGCTGGCCGAGAAGACCTATGGCGACGAGATCGACCCGTCCAAGCTGACTCCGCGTGAGCGCCGCCGCCTGGAGCGCGCTAAGCTCGCCGTGCGCGAATACCGCCGCCGCATGCTGGAGCTCTATGCGCGCGAAGAAGCCGAAGACGACGACGGTAAGTAGTCGATACTTTCTCGGGGAAGCCGCGTCCCGCTTTGAAGGCTCGGAACGGGATGTGGTTTCCGAAACGGGGAGCGTTGGGAAACTGTGTCCCGGAATGGGCGCTCAGAGTGGGATGCAGCTTCCGCAAGGAGGTCCTGGGGGAAACCGTGCCCCGTTCTGATCCGAAATACTGGGACATAGTTTCCCTTTCATAACAGGAGAAGGCGCGCTGTCTGCAGTTGATTCAGACGGCGCGCCTTTTTGGTTGAGCTATGTTGAAGCTTGAAGCCAAAGCTTGTGGCTCCTTAGGAGCGGGCGGCTCCGTCGACGGGGAGCACGGCGCCCGTGACGTAGGCGGACATGTCGCTCGCCAAGAAGACGAAGGCGTTGGCGACATCCTCGGGCTCGCCCATGCGGCCCAGCGGAATGGTGGCGATGATAGGCTTGATGACCTCTTCGGGCAGGTTGGCGACCATATCGGTCTTGGTCACGCCGGGTGCGACGGCGTTGACGCGAATGCCCATGGGGGCGAGCTCGCGCGAGAGCGACTGGACCATGCCGTTGACGGCAAACTTGGACGTGGGATAGCCGACGCCGGAGGGCTGGCCATACTTGGCGACCATCGAGCTCGTGGTGGTGATGGTGCCGCCGTGGCCGGCCTCGGTCATGATCTTGGCGGCAGCCTGGTGGCCGTTAAAGACGGCGACGACGTTGAGGTCCATGACCTTTGCAAACTCTTCGGCCGTGTAGTCCAAAAGGGGAGAACGCTGGGAGATGCCGGCATTGTTGACGACCGTGTCCAGGCCGCCCATATCGGCGGCAGCCTGGGTAAAGGCCTCGGTTACGGCCTCGAGCGAGGTGAGGTCGCAGGAGCGGCCCCAAACCTTGGCCTCGGGATAGGCGGTCGTCAGTTTCTCAACGGCGGCGTCGGCAGTCTCCTGGCGCGAGCCAAAGACGGTGACGGCAGCACCTTCCTCGATAAAACGGCAGGCGATGGCATAGCCGATACCGCGCGTGCCGCCGGTGATGATTGCTTTCTTGCCCTCGAGCAACATGGTGCTTCCTCTCTTTGCGGGCGGATATACACAGCACAGCATAACGGCAGCCAAAATCGACTCCGGCTGCATGTCGGCGAACGGTACCCCCGGCTGTCAGGAGCGGCCAAGTCGTTCAAATGCGGATTGCGCCAATACGCCCCATGCGCGCAAGCAAAGGGGCTCCCGTCCACTGCTGAACGGGAGCCCCTCACACATATAGGTCGTAGAGCGAAAATCGAATTAGTTGGCCATAACGCCTTCGGACCAGGCCTCGACGTCCTCGATGCGCAGGACGTTGGCGACCTCGGCCACGCAGTCGATGCCGGCGAGTTCGGCGGCGGCAGCCTGGATGTCCTTCTCGAGCGCGCGATGCGTCAAGAAGATGACCGAGCAGGCATCGCTGACGCCCGACTTGCCGTCCTCGACCTGGTTAATGAGCGAGATCGAGATGTTGTGCTTGGCAAAGATATCGACCGTCTCGGACAGGGCGCCCACGCGGTCGGCGACCTTCAGGCGCACATAGTACTTGGTCTGGAGCTCGTCCATGGGCTTAAAGGCGAGGTTGTGGCCATAGGGCTCAATCTCGGGCAGCGGAGACACGCCGCGGCTGATCTGCTCGGAGAGCGACAGGATATCGCCCACGACGGCGCTCGCGGTGGGGAAGGAGCCTGCGCCGGCACCGTAGAACATGGTCTCGCCCACGGCGTCGCCTACCACGTAGACAGCGTTCATGGCGCCGTTGACCTTGGCAAGCATGTGGTCGGCGGGGATCAGCGTGGGATGCACGCGGACGTCGACGCCGGCGTCGGTGTTGCGGGCGATGCCCAGCAGCTTAATGGTGTAGCCGAGCTCGCGGGCCTGAGTGATGTCCTCGGCGCCGATGGTGCGGATACCCTGCTGGTACACATCGTCGGTGGTCACGCGGGTGCCAAAGCCGATGGAGGCAAGGATGGCCGTCTTGCTGGCGGCGTCGAAGCCGTCGACGTCTGCGGACGGGTCGGCCTCGGCATAGCCCTTGGCCTGCGCGTCGGCAAGCACGTCGGCGTAATCGGCGCCCTCGGCGTCCATGCGCGACAGGATATAGTTGGTGGTGCCGTTGAGGATGCCGGCGATGGTCAGGATCTTGTTGCCCACTAGGTCGTGCTCGAGCGTGCTGACAATGGGGATGCCACCGCCGCAGCTGGCCTCGCACTTAATCTGCACGCCGCACGCGCGCGCCTTTTCGGCGAGCGTCTCGACGTGACGGCCCAGCAGGGCCTTGTTGGCAGAGACGACGTGCTTGCCGTTCTCGAAGGCGGTGGTGAAGATCTCGGTTGCGGGATGCTCGCCGCCGATCAGCTCGACGACGATGTCGACGGCGGGGTCGGTGACAACGTCGTGCCAGTCACTCGTGAAGGCCTCGCGCTCAATGCCTGCCGCCTCGGCCTGCTCCCAGGCAAGCGCGCAGGCGCGGGTCAGCTTAAGGTCGATGCCGTAGGCTGCCAGGTACTCATCGTGGTGGCTCTTGATCAGACGGGCCACGCCGCCGCCGACGGTTCCCAGGCCGATCAGACCGACGTTCACGGTGCGCAGGGGTTCGCTCATAGATAGCTCCTTCGTGCATCTCATGGATGGATTAACCGCTTAAAGGTTGAGTGCATTCTAGCGTGAACAGAGGGCGCGTGCTCGCCAGGCAACAGGAGTCGCACAAAACGGCACCCCCGAAACGCTGCGGAAACATTGGAAACATGCTCGCTATAAACGGAACTCCGTAACAAACTGTCAACGTTTGCACCATAAGGTTTGCCCTGTACCGCAAGACGGCCGCATCGCGGCTAGCGAAAAGGGGGACACCATGTTTATTAAGAGCGGGAACGCTTGTAACAGAATGGAAACATTACTTTTACACAATAAAGTGGCATTACTGCATAAAAAAATAGAAATACGCAGAAATATGGATAAATGAACAAATCCAAAGAAAAGTTGAAATATTCGCCACTTTTCCTAACTAAAGCGTCTACTATTTTGCGAACGCCGAACACGGCGAAGGATGGCCTGTCGGGTAACCGAAACCCGACGAGATTTGAGAGGAGAGCCGCATGTCGAGCCTCACCGGTAAGTCATTGAACCCTGTTATGAATCGCAGGAGCGTTATCGCGAGCGCAGCAGGTCTGGGGGCGATGTCCATTCTAGCTGGCTGCTCCTCCAACGGCGGCGACAGCGGTTCCGCGTCGGGCGACGCTTCGTTTAAGATCGGCACCATCGGCCCGCTGACCGGCGCCAACGCGTCCTACGGCAAGTCCGTTACACAGGCTGTCGAGCTTGGCTGCAAGGATTTCTCGACTAAGGAGCTGCCGCTTGTCAGCAAGGCCGAGGACGACCAGGCTGACGGTGAGAAGGCCGTCAACGCCTTCAACACCCTGCTCGACTGGGGCATGCAGGCCCTCGTCGGTCCGACCACCACGGGTGCGTCGGTCGCCGTTGCCGCCGAGTGCGGCAACGACCCCGAGACGTTCATGATCACCCCGTCTGCGTCCTCCGAGGACGTTACCAAGGGCAAGGATTGCGTCTTCCAGGTTTGCTTTACCGACCCCAACCAAGGTGTCAACGCTGCCAAGTTCCTGGCAGAGAAGTATGCGAACGAGAAGTTCGTGCTGTTCTATAACTCCGGCGACGCCTATTCTTCGGGCATCGCAGATTCCTTTAAGGCCCAGGCCGCTAAGTCTAAGCTTGAGATTGTCGACGAGGAGACCTTTAAGGACGACTCCGCCACGAGCTTTACCAACCAGCTGACCAAGGCCAAGCAGGCAGGCGCCACCATGATCTTTGCGCCGATCTACTACACGCCGGCGTCCGTCCTGCTCAAGAACGCCAAGGACATGGGCTACGACGTCAAGATGATGGGCTGCGACGGCATGGACGGCATCCTGGGCGTTGAGGGCTTCGACACCTCTCTTGCCGAGGGTCTGCTGCTCATGACCCCGTTCTCCGCCGACGACGAGAAGAACGCCGACTTCGTCAACGCTTACAAGGATAAGTACGGCGATACCCCCGACCAGTTTGCCGCCGACGCCTACGACGGCGTGCATGCTGTGGTCGAGGCTCTCAAGGAGGCCGGCCTGGGCGTCGACGCCGACCCCACCGAGGTTGCCGAGAAGCTTCCCGAGGCTATGCTCAAGATTACCGTTGACGGTCTGACTGGCAAGCTCTCCTGGAACGACAAGGGTCAGGTCCAGAAGGACCCGACGGCGTACGTCATTACCGACGGCAAGTACGTACAGGCCTAATAGGCCGCCTTATATAGAGCGGTTTTGATCCCAAGCAGGGGAGGTTTTGGCCTTCCCTGCTTGCTTGGTATCTAGGGACGATGTAACGTCCCTGTTTCATACATCAACTGGAAACCTATTCGAAAGGGGGATGTGGAACATGACGGTCTTTATCCAATACTTGGTCAACGGCCTGTCCATGGGCAGCGTCTACGCCATCATCGCGTTGGGCTACACCATGGTCTACGGTATCGCCAAGATGCTCAACTTCGCTCACGGCGACGTCATCATGGTCGGTGCCTATGTCTCGTTCTGCGCCACGTCGTATCTCGGCCTCCCGGGCTGGGCATCTGTAATTCTCTCTTGTGTGGTCTGCACGGTTCTCGGTGTTCTCATCGAGGGTCTGGCATACAAGCCGCTGCGCCAAGCAGGCCCTCTGGCCGTTCTGATCACGGCCATCGGCGTGTCTTACTTCCTGCAGAACGCCGCGCAGCTTCTGTGGGGCGCCACGCCCAAGAACTTCACTTCGCTCGTCACCTTCCAGGTGCCGGAGTTCTTGGCCAAGTTCAACGTAAGCGCCGTCTCGCTCGTCACCATCGTCGCCTGCCTGGTTATCATGGCCGGCCTGATGTTCTTTACAGGCAAGACCAAGATGGGCAAAGCCATGCGCGCCGTGTCCGAGGACAAGGCCGCCGCTCAGCTCATGGGCATCAACGTCAACCGCACCATCTCGATGACGTTCGCCATCGGCTCCGCCCTTGCCGCCATCGCCGGCGTGCTGCTGTGCTCCTACTCGCCGGTGCTGCAGCCCACGACGGGTGCCATGCCTGGCATCAAGGCCTTCGATGCCGCTGTCTTCGGTGGCATCGGCTCCATCCCCGGTGCCTTTGTCGGTGGCATTCTCATCGGTATCATCGAGGCGATGGCACAGGCTTATATTTCCACGAGCCTTGCCAACTCCATCGTCTTTGGTGTTTTGATCATCGTCCTGCTCGTCAAGCCTGCCGGCCTCTTGGGCAAGTACGTCCCCGAGAAGGTGTAGGTGAGCGTTATGAAGTTTCTTAAAGACAAGCAGACGCGTCACGACTTTGTTACGTACGCCATGTGCCTTGTGGCGTTCGCCATCGTGTTCTTTATGCAGTCTAACCACATGATTCCGCGCATGATCGCCGGTCAGCTGGTTCCCATCACGGCCTATATCGTCATGGCTATCTCCCTTAACCTCGTCGTCGGCATCGCGGGCGACTTGTCGCTGGGCCACGCGGGCTTTATGAGCGTCGGCGCCTATACAGGCATCGTTACCGCGGTCGCCCTCGAGAGCGCCGTTCCCTCCGATCCGATACGTCTTGTCATCAGCATCGTGGTCGGCGCCATCGCTGCCGCCATCCTGGGCTTCTTGATCGGCATCCCGGTCCTTCGCCTGAGCGGCGATTACCTGGCTATCGTGACGCTGGCCTTTGGCGAGATTATCAAAGAGATCGTCACCTGCCTTATCGTGGGCGTCGACTCCCGCGGCCTGCATGTGATCTTTAACATTACAGGTAACTCCACGATCGACGACCTGCACCTGCTCGAGGACGGCACCGCCATCATCAAGGGCGCCCAGGGCGCATCGGGCGTGTCGACGTACTCGACCTTCCTCGCCGGTGCCATCCTGGTCATGGTCGCACTCGTGATCGTGCTCAACCTGGTTCGCAGCCGTACCGGCCGTGCCATTATGGCCGTGCGCGACAACAAGATCGCTGCCGAGTCCGTGGGCATCTCCGTCACCGAGTACCGCATGATCGCCTTCGTGGTTTCCGCCGCTCTCGCCGGCGCTGCCGGAGCCCTCTTCGGCGGTAACTTCTCGCAGCTTTCCGCCACCAAGTTCGACTTCAACACGTCCATCCTCATCCTGGTATTCGTGGTCCTGGGCGGTCTGGGCAATATGCGCGGCTCCGTCATCGCGGCGGCGTTGCTCACGGTGCTTCCCGAGCTGCTCCGTCAGTTCTCGGACTACCGCATGCTCATCTACGCCATCGTGCTGATCCTGGTCATGATCTTTACCAACAACCCGCAGCTCAAGGCGTTCTTCGCACGCATTAAGGACCGCTTTGCTTCCAAGAAGGAGGTAGCAGCCGATGCCCAGTAAGTTTGAGTTCAACAAGGGCAAGATGGTCCCGTATCCTTCTGGCGCCATCGTTCCCGACCGCGACCTGGGCCAGCGCCCGGCGCTCGAGTGCATCCACTTGGGCATTGAATTTGGCGGCCTTAAGGCAGTCGACGACTTTAGCCTGACCATCGGTAAGACCGAGATCGCCGGTCTGATCGGTCCCAACGGTGCCGGTAAGACCACGGTCTTCAACCTGCTCACCAAGGTGTACCAGCCCACGCACGGTACTATCCTGCTCGACGGCGAGGACACCTCGGGCAAGTCCGTCTACCAGGTCAACCGTATGGGTATCGCCCGTACGTTCCAGAACATTCGCCTGTTCAACACCATGACGGTGGAGGACAACGTTAAGGTCGGCCTGCACAACCAGGAGCGCTACTCTGGTTTTGAGGGCGTGCTGCGTCTGCCGACGTACTGGAAGCACGAGAAGGCCGCCCACGAGCGCGCCATGGAGCTGCTGTCCATCTTTGATATGGAGCACCTGGCAAACGAGCAGGCCGGCTCGCTGCCTTACGGCGCCCAGCGTCGTCTGGAGATCGTCCGCGCGCTTGCCACCAACCCCAAGCTGCTGCTGCTCGACGAGCCTGCTGCCGGCATGAACCCGTCCGAGACCGCGGAGCTCATGGAGAACATCGTCAAGATCCGCGACACCTTTGGCATCGCCATCATGCTTATCGAGCACGACATGTCGCTCGTCATGAACATCTGCGAGGGCATCTGCGTGCTCAACTTTGGTAAGGTCATCGCCAAGGGCACGGCCGAGGAGATCCAGAACAACGACGCTGTTATTGAGGCGTATCTGGGCAAGCAGGATAAGGGGGAGAACTAAATGGCAGAGCCGATGCTTTCCGTCTACAACATCAACGTCTGGTACGGCGCCATCCACGCCATCAAGGACATCTCCTTTAACGTCAACGAGGGCGAGATCGTGGCCCTGATTGGTGCCAACGGCGCTGGCAAGTCCACGACGCTTAAGACCGTCTCGGGCCTGCTGCGCTCTAAGACCGGCTCCATCAAGTTTATGGGCGAGGACATTACCCATACGCCCGCTGATAAGCTGGTTGGTAAGGGCTTGGCTCAGGTTCCCGAGGGACGTCGCGCCTTTTTGCAGATGACGGTCGAGGAGAACCTGGAGATGGGCGCCTATACACAGCCCAAGTCCACGGTGGCTCCGGGCCTGGAGCGCGTCTACGAGCAGTTCCCGCGCCTGAAGGAACGCCGTCGCCAGGTCGCCGGCACCCTTTCAGGCGGCGAGCAGCAGATGCTCGTTATGGGGCGCGCCCTTATGAGTAACCCCAAACTGCTTATGCTCGACGAACCTTCCATGGGTCTGGCGCCGATTCTGATCGAACAGATCTTCCAGATTGTCGAGGACCTGCACAAGGCCGGCACCACGGTGCTTCTGGTCGAGCAAAACGCGCAGATGGCGCTTTCCATCGCCACACGCGGTTACGTGCTCGAGACCGGCAAGATCACCATGACCGGCACCGGCCAAGAGCTCCTGCACGACGACAACGTCCGCAAAGCTTACTTGGGCGGTTAGGCGGTTCCGCCGTTCTACCGAACGGCGGACCAGCCGACGCTGCGCGGGCGCCAGAGCGACAACTTGTCATTCAAAGAGGACGGCATGACCAGAAGGTCTATGCCGTCCTCTTTTCATGTCAATTTGTTCGCTCTGGCGCCCGCTCGCTGTCGGTCCTCTGCCTGCGGCGTTACTTTGGTTCTACTCCCTTTATGTTGCGGTGGAATAGGGACTAAATGGGAGCCTCAGAGGCCAAAAGAGTCCCTATTCCACCGCAACTTCATGGGGGTGTGTGACAATGCCCGTCGGAAAACATCTGCTGTCTTTGGGGGTCTAGCTATGCTGTACGAGTTTTGTGCCGAGAACTTTGAGCGTGTGCCGGCGGCTATCGATGCCGGTGCTAAGCGCATCGAGTTGTGCGACAACCTTGCCGTCGGTGGTACCACGCCCTCGGCCGGCGTTATCAGCACTACGGTCAGCTATGCTCACGAGCATGACGCGCGAGTGATGTGCATGATTCGCCCGCGTGGCGGTGACTTTCACTACAACCAGGACGAGCTGCGCATGATGGAGATGGACTTGGGTCTTGCCGTGAGCGCCGGCGTTGACGGCCTGGTCTTTGGCTGCTGCAAGCCCTGTGCCGGCGGCTGGGCGCTCGACGAGCTCACCCTCGGCGCCCTCGTGATGGCTACGGGCTGCGCGACCGAGGAGTGCAAGCGCGGGGCCATCGATATCACCTTCCACATGGCCTTTGACCAGCTCTCGCCCGAGGCTCAGCTGGACGCCATTGACACACTCGCCGACTGCGGCATCACGCGCATCCTGACGCATGGTGGTGCTGCCGGAACGCCGATCGAGGACAACCTGGAGCACCTGTCGCGTCTTGTCGAGTATGCGGGCGACCGCCTGACCATCCTTCCCGGCGGCGGCATTTCTACGGCCAACCGCGATACCGTGGCGGCGGCATTGAGCGTCTCCGAGCTCCATGGCACCAAGATCGTGCCGCTGGAGGCGTAACCCGTGGCGCTGGTATTTGACGTTCAGCAGGCGAACGGTAAGCCCGACGACAACCGGCGCCCTGGCACCGCGTGTCCCTTTTGCGATACCGAGGAACTTGCCGATATCATCCGGCGCGATGGTGACTGCATCTGGCTCGAGAATAAGTTCAAGACCCTGCGCGCCACCCGTCAAACCGTGCTGATCGAGTCGGCCGATCACGATGCCGACCTGGTGATCTATGAGCCGGATGAACTCCACCATGTGATGCGGTTTGCCCTGGGTTGCTGGCAGCAGATGATCGATTCACAGCAGTATCGCAGCGTTCTCATGTACAAGAACAAGGGTCCGCTCTCGGGCGGTAGTCTCGTTCATCCGCACATGCAGATTGTGGGTTTGGAGCAGGAAGACGGCTACACTTCGCTGACTTCCGCCAATTTCGAAGGCATCAATGTCTGGCAACAGGGGAGAATCTCGGTCAATATCTCAACCGAACCGATCATGGGGTTCTTTGAGATCAACGTTTCAGCCCCGCAGGGAATCGCCGCCAGCGATGACGCACGAGACCAAGCCGAGGCGGATCTCTTTGCCGATGCGATCCAGGTAGCTCTGCGCTATATCCTAAACGAGCACCACGGTGGTCGCGCAGAGTCGTACAACTTGTTCTTCTATCACCTGGGCGGTCGGACCATTGCCAAGGCGCTGCCGCGTTGGGTGGTTTCGCCCTACTTTGTCGGCTATCGTTTGGCCCAAGTCAATGCCGAGACGACGCTCGATATCGATGCTGAGCGTCTGCGTGCGCATCTGGAAACGCTCGTATAGCAAGACTAACACCCGCGTAATGCGGACAGCCTAGCGCGCCATGGCGTCGCGGCCGGCTTCGACCCGCTTGCGCTGTTTGGTGCGCTCCTCGCAGGTTAGGCACTCAAAGAGATGCCCGATAATCGAGGCCAGCACCTGCTGAAACAGCGTGCCGCACATGACGGGGAACACGACCTCGCCCGGAAAGTACTGCGTGGCGATGACGGCACCCGAAGAGATGTTGCGCATGCCGCAGGTAAAGCACATGGTAGTCGTCTCGCTATATGGCAGATGCAGCGCACGTGCGACCAGAAAACCGACGACAAAGCCGCTGATGGCGAAGACCAAAATAAAGAGGGCGACTTCCAGGCGCACCGCGTTTATGTGCAGCACGTACTCGCTCATAGCGGTGGAGTTGGACGCGATGACGCCCATCATCATGAACTTGCAGGCGGGCGAGAGCACGGGAGAGAGTTTCTCGTGGCCCCAGCCGCGCGTGAGTTCATTGATGGCAATACCGAGCACAGCGGGGATGGCGATCATAAAGGCCATGTTCTGCATCATGCTCGGCACGTCGATCGAGACGGTGGCGCCCAGCAGGAGCTTGAGCGTAAGCGGAATCGTCACAGGTGAGATGACCGAGGACGTCAGGATGATGGTGAGCGCGAGCGGGCCGTTGCCGCCGAACATGCTGATCCACATAAAAGCGGTGACGGCCACGGGCACGCTGTATTCGAGCACAATGCCGCAGACAAGGTTGGGGTTGGAGCCAAAGAAGAGTGACCCCATGGCATACGCCGCGATGGGAATAAGCACCGCCGAGACGAGCAGCGCCAAGACTAGGTGCAACGGACGGCGGAACACCTCGGTTACCTGGTGAAAGGTGTTGCTGAGCGCACCCTGAAACGTCATAAAGGCAAACAAGGTGGGAACGATGGGCTTGAGTACGCCAATCTGTTGGGGAAAGAGCACGCCGAGTGCCACGCAAATCGGAACGATGACCTGCATGTGCCCCGCGAGAAACTTGCCCAGTCCAACCCATTGCTTCATATGCGCTTGTGACTCCCTTTGCCCGTGAACCCGTTTTGAATGGATATGCTAGACGCTCGCATGCGTCCGTGCGTCAGAAACGCTCGAATATTTCGAGGCTATTACCGGCATCGTTTACCGAAACCGCGGCGTGCTGCGGCGATTTGCGTCTGCTCTGCACGGTATAATAAATCCGTTCAACAGATCTGCCTGCCGAAGCGGGCATACACAGAGGACTCATCGCTATGAACCGTGAGAGGTATCGCGGCGACCTGCCCCTATCGGGGGTGGGCGCCTATGTCATCGCTTAAGACGACGCATCGCTGGGCGGTCGCTCAGCAAAACCCCGAGCTCGAAAAGGAGCTTTCGGCTGGCCTGGGCATTCCCGGGCTGGTGGCGCGTATTATGGTCGCGCACGGCATTACATCCATCGAAGAAGGTCAGCTGTTTTTGACGCCTTCGCTCGATCGCGACTGGGCCGACCCACTCATTATCCCGGGCATGTCGGTCGTTGCCGACCGCGTCGAGCGTGCTATTTGCAACCACGAGCACATTGCGGTCTTTGGCGATTTTGACGTTGACGGTATTACGTCGACCTGCCTGTTGACCGAGGCACTGCGCACGTTTGGCGCCGATGTCACGCCGTTTATTCCGCATCGCTTTGACGAGGGCTACGGTCTTTCGCGCGCGGCGCTCGACCGCGTTAACGAGCTCGCTCGCCCTCAGCTGATCGTGACCGTCGATAACGGTATTGCCGCCAAGGAAGAAGTCTCCTATCTGGAGAGCCTGGGGATTGATTTGGTGGTCACGGACCATCACGAGCCCTCCGACCAGGTGCCGCAGGGCGTGCCCCTGACCGACCCCAAGCTCGAGGACGAGGGCCCCTCGCGCGAGCTTGCCGGTGCCGGCGTGGCACTCAAGCTGGTGCAGGTCCTGGGCGAGCGTTTGGGCAAGCCGTCGTATTGGCGTTCGCTGATCGAGGTCGCGGCGCTGGGCACCGTGTCCGACATGATGCCGCTCACGCCCGAGAATCGCGCACTGGTCGCCGAGGGCATCCAGCAGATGCGCGTGACGGCCCGTCCCGGCTATATCGCGCTTGCCGCACTTGCCAAGGCCGACCTTTCTACCATTACGGCCGACGGCCTGTCGTTTTCGCTCATCCCTCGTCTGAATGCTGCCGGCCGCATGGCTGATCCCAAGCTGGCGCTCGACCTGCTGCTTGCCCGTGATCCTATCGAAGCAAGTGCACTGGCAGCCGAGCTCGAGGAAATCAATCGCCAACGCCGTGAGATCGAGGCGGAGCTCACGCGCGATGCCATGGCGAAGGTCGAGGAGACTTATGACGGCGGGCGCGCAATCGTCGTGGGCGGCGAGGGCTGGCACGAGGGCGTCAAAGGCATCGTGGCGAGCCGCTTGACCAATCGCTATCACGTGCCGGCGCTGCTGTTCTCGATCGAGGACGGTATCGCGCGCGGCTCTGGTCGCTCGGTGGGCAAAGTTAACCTGTTTGACGCCGTCGAGCGTTGTTCCGACCTGCTGATTCGTCGCGGCGGACATGCCGGTGCGGTGGGTGTGACCATCGAGGCATCCAAGCTCGATGAGTTCCGCCGCCGCCTTTCCGCCGTGCTATCGGAGCTTTCCGCCGAGGACTTTGAAGACACCGACGAGGTCGCCGCCACCGTCGACCTTTCCGAGCTGAATATCGAGACCATCGAGCAGATCTCCCGTCTTGAGCCGTTTGGCCAGGGCAACAAGGTGCCGCTGCTGGCTGCCGAGGGCGTGACGATGTGCGACCGCGCCGTGGTGGGCAAAACCGGCGAGCACATGCGCTTTGTGGCGACCGATGGCGCCGCGAGTGTGCCGGCCATTATGTTCCGCGTGCCGCAAATCGATAAGCTCATCAACTGCGATAGCGCTGTCGACTTGGTGTTCGAGGCCGTTGCCGAGCATTGGCAGGGGCGTGTGAAGCCCAAGCTCATGATCAAGGATGTTCTGGTTCGCGATACCACGCTGCCCAGCGTCGATGATCCGGCATGCGAGCTTCGTCGTGGCGTGCAGCCGGCGGATTCCGGCCTGCGCCTGGAGTCGCGTAAGCGCGAGACGCTCGCCCAGCTTTCCTATACCGAGCTCACGCGCTCGCTTATCCATAGCTTTATCGGATCGAACCAGCCGCACCGCGCGCAGGTTGAGGCGCTCGATGCCTTGGCCGACCACCAGAGCGTCTTGGCCGTTATGGGAACGGGCCGCGGCAAGTCTCTCATCTTCCATGTACATGCTGCGCGCGAGGCTGTCCTTCGCGGACGTGCGAGCATCTTTGTCTATCCGCTGCGCGCGCTTGTTGCCGACCAGGCCTATCACCTCTCGTCGACGATGGCAGCGCTTGGCATTGGCGTTGGCGTGCTGACCGGCGAGACCGTGGAGGCCGCACGCGATGATGTGTTCGCCGGCCTAGCTTCGGGCCGCACCGGTATCGTGCTCACGACGCCCGAGTTCCTATCTATCCACCGTGACCGCTTCGCGCGTTCGGGCCGCATCGGCTTTGTCGTTATCGATGAGGCGCACCACGCCGGCCTTGCCAAGGGCGGCGACCGCAGCGCCTATCTCGACATGCCCGATATCCTCAAAGCCCTGGGCGACCCGGTTGTTATGGCTGCGACGGCCACCGCGACGGCTCCGGTCGTGGCCGAGCTTGCCCGCATGCTGCCGATTACTCGCACGGTGGTCGACGAGACGGTGCGCGAGAACCTGCAGCTCGAGGACGACCGCGACCTTGCGAGCCGCGAGAACCGTTTGGTGTCGATCGTGGCGACGGGGGAGAAGACCGTCATTTACGTCAATTCGCGCGACCAGTCCGTGGCGCTCGCCAAGACGTTGCGCAAGCGTGTGCCCGATTGCGCAACCCATATCGCGTTCTATAACGCGGGGCTTGCGCGCTCCGATCGCCGCCGCGTGGAGGAAGCATTCCGAGACGGAAGCCTCAGCTGCATCGTCTCGACCTCTGCCTTTGGCGAGGGTGTCAATCTGCCCGATATCCGCCATGTCGTGCTGTACCACATGCCGTTTGGCGCCATTGAGTTCAACCAGATGAGCGGGCGTGCCGGTCGTGACGGACAGCCCGCCGTGATCCACCTGCTCTATTCGTCGCGCGACGCCCGCATCAACGAGCGCCTGCTCGACTGCTACGCACCCGAGCGCGACGAACTCGTCACACTCTATCGTGCGTTGCAGACCATGTGGCGCTCCAACCGCGGTAAGACCGGGGATGATTCATTCTGCGCAAGCGATATCGACATCGCGCAGATGTGCCTTGCCATCGATGCTCGCACGCCGGTCGACGAGCGCTCGGTGGAAAGTGGCCTGGGAATCTTCGAAGAGCTTGGTTTCTGTCGCATTTCGGGGTTTGACGACACCCGTCGCATCGCGATGGCCGAAAACCCCGGCCGTGTGCAATTGAGCAGGTCAATTCGCTATTTGGAGGGCTTGCGCTCGCGCATGGAGTTCTCGGCTTTCCGGAGTTGGGCGCTCGATTCGTGCGCTTCTGATATGCTAGCCAAAGTTAACCGCCCGATCGTACCGCGGGCCTAGGGGAAGGGGACCTCGATGGATGCCGCAGCCCGTACCGCCCATGATTCCACCCTCCAGCCGTTCTCGGAGATGGAGCACTATAAGCATGCCGATGAGCTGCCGCCCGAGATTATGGCGGACAGCTACGACAAACTGGAGCGCCTGTGCCTCAAATATATGAATGAGGACGACTTTTCTAAGGTGGAGCAGGCCTATTGCTTTGCTGCCGAGAAGCACTGCAACCAAAAGCGCCGCTCGGGTGAGATGTACATCAACCATCCCGTCGAGGTGGCCATCATTTTGGCCGATCTCAAGATGGACTGCGATGTAGTGTGCGCCGCGCTGCTGCACGATACCGTCGAGGATACCGAGACCTCGCTTGCCGATGTTTCCGGCCTGTTTGGCGATACGGTGGCCGAGCTCGTCGATGGCGTGACCAAGCTCACCAACATCGAAGTCGACAGTATGGACGAGAAACAGGCGCTCACGCTGCGAAAGATGTTCCTCGCCATGTCCAAGGACATCCGCGTCATCATCGTTAAGCTTGCCGACCGTCTGCACAACATGCGCACCCTTGCAGCCCTGCGTGAGGACCGTCGCCTGTTTAAGGCTCGCGAGACCATGGACGTGTATGCGCCCCTGGCCGACCGTCTGGGCATGAGCTCCATTAAATGGGAGCTCGAGGACCTGTCCTTCTTCTACCTGGAGCCCGATGCCTACCAGCGCATCGCACGCATGGTGGCGGAGTCGCGCGAGGTCCGTGAGCGCTATCTGGCCGAGACCATCAAGACGCTCACCGACGAGCTCAACCGCATTGGCCTGGAAGACTTCCAGATCAACGGCCGTTCCAAGCACTATTGGTCCATCTACCAAAAGATGAAGCGCAAGGGCAAGGAATTCTCCGAGATCTACGACCTGGTGGCACTGCGCGTCATCACGCATTCGGTGCGCGATTGCTACTCCACGCTCGGCGCGGTGCACACGCTGTGGCACCCCATGCCCGGCCGCTTTAAAGACTATATCGCCATGCCCAAGGTCAATAACTACCAGTCGCTCCACACGACGGTCATCGGCCCCACGGCTCGCCCGCTCGAGATTCAGATTCGAACCTATGAGATGCATGAGCAGGCCGAGTACGGCATTGCCGCCCACTGGCTATATAAGAAGTCGGGCGGATCGTCTGCTTCCAAGACCAATGACGCTCAACGTTTGGACGACCAGATCAACTGGCTCAAGCATTCGCTCGATTGGGCGGCTTCCGACGAGATCACCGATGCCAAGGAATACCTGCATTCGCTGAAGGTCGACCTCTTCGATCAGGAGATCTTTGTCTTTACGCCCAAGGGCGAGGTCATGGCGCTTCGTGCCGGCTCCACGCCGCTCGACTTTGCCTACGCCGTTCACACCGAGGTGGGAAACCATTGCGTCGGCGCCAAAATCAACGGTGCGGTGGCTCCGCTCACGCACGAGATTAAGACGGGTGACCGTGTCGAGATTCTGACTAACAAGAGTTCCAAGCCGTCGCGTGATTGGCTCAAGATCGTTAAGACACCTTCCGCCAAGTCAAAGATCCGCCGCTATTTTGCCGCTGCGACCAAGGACGACGACGCTGCTGCTGGTCGCGATATGCTGGCTAAGGACCTGCGTAAGCGTGGCTATGGCATTTCTACGCCGCGTTCGACGCGTGCGCTCAACGCCGTGGCGGAGCAGTTTAACTTCAAGCAGCTCGAGGACCTGTTTGCCGCCGTCGGCGCCGGCAAGGTTGCCCCGCGCGCTGTGGGCAATAAGGTCGAGCAAATCTTGGACCCCAAGCCCGAGGAACAGCTCACCAAGGCCGAGGCTATCGCCGAGGTCGTGAAGCAGCCTGCTCGCGGCTCCAACCGCAAGCCGCAAAAGCGCGGCAAGAGCGCCAGTAACGGCATTATCGTCAAGGGCGAGAGCAACAGCGGCCTACTGGTCCGTCTGGCTCATTGCTGCAACCCCGTGACGGGCGACGACATCGTCGGCTTCATCACGCGCGGTCGTGGCGTTTCGGTGCATCGCGCCAACTGTCCCAACGTCAAGGGTCTTATGGAGCATCCCGAGCGCATGATCGAAGTGGAGTGGGACGGCGCTGCCGACACCCTCTTCCAGGTCGAGATCGTGGTCGAGTGCCTGGACCGCATGGGCCTGCTCAAGGATGTCACCATTGCCATTGGCGATGCGGGCGGCAATATCCTTTCTGCCGCCACGTCGACCAACCGCGAGGGTATTGCAACCCTGCGCTTTATGGTCGAGATCTCGGACGCGAGTGGTCTGGATCCGCTGCTGGCCTCCATCAGCAGCGTTGACTCGGTCTACGACGCGCGCCGCCTGATGCCCGGTGAGGGTGGAGCCCAGCTTAAGCGCCGCGTTTAGTCGCGACGAACGTGTCACATTATCGATATTCGCTACACTCGAGGCATCGTTTGATGCCTCGAGTTCTATAGAGAGGAGAGGGACATGAGTGCTGTGTCCTTGGATTTAACTCCCAAGGGATCGGTCGAGATCGAGACGCTCGTAAACGGTCCCATTCAGACCAATAGCTATGCTGTTATTTCGGACAATGAGTGCGTGATTATCGATCCCGCATGGGAAGGCGAACGCCTGGTGGAGCATATTCGAGCCGAGCATCCCGGCGTACGCGTGTTTGGCGCCGTATGCACTCATGGCCATGCCGATCATGTTGGTGGTGTTGCAGGCGTGCGAACCACCGTTGGCGAGGGCTGCCAGTATGAGCTGTGTGCTAAGGATGTGGCGGTGCCGCATGCGAACATCGAGGAACAGCGAGCTATGTGGGGCATTGAGACGCCTGACCCCGGGGAGCCGACGCACCTGCTCGCCGAGGGAGATGCTATCAAGGTGGGCGATATCTACCTGCAGGTGATCGAGACGCCAGGGCATACGCCGGGCGGGATCGTCTTGTTTGCTGCCACCGAGCAGGGGAACATTGCCTTTGTGGGCGACACCCTGTTTCCGGGTGGGCACGGCCGCACCGATCTTTCTGGAGGAGACGAGGCGGCGATTCTGCGCTCGCTCTCCAAGCTCGCCCGGCTTCTCCCGCCCGATACCGTTTGCCTAACCGGTCATGGCGATTCGACCACCATGGCACGCGAGCTCATGCAGAACCCTTTCATGCAGATTTAGCTTAATAGTCGGCTTTTGAAGCACGAGAAGCGTCCAAACGTCAAGCTATTTTTCCCCAACGGGTCGATTTCGTAGGGCAAACGGTCAAAAAAGTCTGTTTGGACGATATTCGTGAACAAACGAACGTTTATGCTCGGGTGCGCCGTGGTAAAATCTCAGGCGTTATCGGAGCAACCTTACAGGAGGTTTCTTTTATGCTCGTCAACGCAGCAGACATGCTCAAGAAGGCCGAGGCCGGCAAGTACGGTCTTGGTGCCTTCAACACCAACAACCTCGAGTGGACCCTGGCTATTCTCCAGGCCGCCGAGGAGGCCAAGTCTCCGCTGATCCTTCAGTGCACCGCTGGTGCCGCTAAGTGGATGGGCGGTTTCAAGGTCTGCGCCGACATGGTCAAGGCTGCCGTCGAGGCCACGGGCGTTACCGTTCCCGTCGCCCTTCACCTCGATCACGGTTCTTACGAGGACTGCTTCAAGTGCATCGAGGCCGGCTTCACGTCCATCATGTATGACGGCTCTCACGAGGAGACCTTCCAGCTTAACCTCGACCGCACCAAGGAGCTCGTTGAGCTTGCTCACTCCAAGGGCATGTCCATCGAGGCCGAGGTCGGCGGCATCGGCGGCACCGAGGACGGCGTGACCTCCAGCGGCGAGCTCGCTGATCCTGCTGAGTGCAAGCAGATCGCTGACCTGGGTGTCGACTTCCTCGCCTGCGGCATCGGCAACATCCACGGCGTGTACCCCGCCGACTGGGCTGGTCTTTCCTTCGAGCGTCTGGGCGAGATTAAGGCCCAGACCGGTGACCTGCCCCTCGTTCTGCACGGTGGCACCGGCATCCCCGAGGATCAGATCAAGAAGGCCATCTCCCTGGGCATCTCCAAGATCAACGTCAACACCGACCTGCAGCTCGTCTTCGCCAAGGGCGTCCGCGAGTACATCGAGGCTGGCAAGGATCAGCAGGGCAAGGGCTTTGACCCCCGCAAGCTCCTCAAGCCTGGTCGCGACAACATCGTTGCCCGCACCAAGGAGCTCATGGAGGAGTTTGGCTCCGTCAACAAGGCGTAAGCGTCGCTAAACTTCCCGCCGGAAGCCCCGTCCCCCTACACTGTTTCCTTTGCGCTCACCTGGCTTTGCCAGAAGTCGCGCCAAGAAAACAGCTCCGGGGGACGGGGCTTCCTTCGTTTAACGCCGCAGGGTTACGAGGCTGAGTTATTTATTTGACTACCGTTCAGCGGTGTTGATGGCTCCCTTGTTGGGGCTTTCTTTTTATCTCGCTACA
The DNA here is from genome assembly GCA_905215065.1 of uncultured bacterium. Lineage (GTDB taxonomy): Bacteria > Actinomycetota > Coriobacteriia > Coriobacteriales > Coriobacteriaceae > Collinsella. The sequence goes on from CAJMOF010000003.1 coordinate 159,732, forward strand.
ATGGGCTTCAAGCGTTCTAGTGACTTGGAGTTTTGGTATGGCTGTTATTAATGTGCTGCCTTCGGATGGGAAGGTTATTGACGAGGGTCCAGTTGGTTGCTCTGCTGATGTTTGCTGTGATGACTTTCGTCATCTCGATGTTGGACTGCCGCCCGAGATTCTTCGTCTTAAGGATGCCGGGTATTTGACGCAGGCTGTTGCTGCCTGCGATCGCCTTTTGGAGCAGAACCCCGAGCCTTCGCTGGCTGCTTGTGTTCGTGCCGAGCGGTATCGCATGCTCGAGACGCCGCTTCATTTTTCGGTGTCGCGCGACCAGGCTATTGCGATGATTCGCGAGGAGTGGCCAGAGTTTACCGAAGAGCAGTTTGATGACCTGATTAATCGTAAGCGTATTGACTGGCGCTTTATCGATGGCGAACTGTTCGTTCTCGACAACTTCCTCGATTCGCTTCGCGTATATCCCAAAGAGGTTCCCGGCATGCGGCCCGATTCTACGGACGGAATAGCACTGCGCAACGAGATGCTCAAGGAGATGGAGTCACAAAACGGATTGGCTCGCGTCATTACGCTTAAAGCGTCCGTGTCTGTCCCCGGCGCTCTGGAAGGGGAGACCGTTCGCGCGTGGCTACCCGTTGCCGCCGCCTGTCGTCAACAGTCTCATATCGAGGTTCTCGATATGACGCCGGAGGGTGCTGTTGCCCCCGCGAATGCTTCGGCGCGCACCTCCTCGTGGTCTTCTTCGAGTGAGCGCTCATTCTCGGTGACCTATCGCTATCAAATTGATGCCGCTTATCGTGATGTCTATGGGGGTGCGCTTCCGGTGCATCCTTGCATGGACGCGCCACTGCCCGTGGACACCTCCGAGGACCGTCCGCGCATTGCATTCACGCCGTATCTACAGCAGCTGACAGCCCGTGTCATTGACGGGCTCGAGGATCCGCTCGATCGCGCCCGTGCTATCTATGATTACCTGACGCAGTACATCGACTATCGCTATCAGCCGCCGTACTTGCTTTTGGGACCTATTGCCGATGACTGCGCGCATTCGCTCCGCGGCGATTGCGGCGTTATGGCGCTCACGTTTATCACCATGTGCCGCATCGCGGGCGTGCCTGCCCGTTGGCAGAGCGGCCTGTATGTTGCGCCCGATTCGGTGGGGTCGCACGACTGGGCAGAGTTCTATACGCCGCAGACCGGATGGCTCAACGCCGACGTGTCATTTGGATCTTCTGCTCGCAGGATGGGGGAGGAGTGGCGCCGCCGTCACTACTTTGGCAATCTCGACCCGTGGCGTATGGTGGCCAACAATCGATTCCAGGCAGAGTTTGAGCCCTCTTTCGACGGCATGCGCGAGGACCCTTACGACAACCAGATGGGTGAGGCTTCGGTCGACGGTCGCGGATGCCGTCGGCGCGAGATGCTCCGCACGGTCGAACTCATCGAAATGCTCGAAGTTCCATTTTCGGACTAATCGGTAGAAAGCTGTGATAAACTAACTCACGCATTGCGTGCCCGAGTGGCGGAATTGGCAGACGCAGTGGACTCAAAATCCACCGTTGGCAACAACGTGCGAGTTCGAGTCTCGCCTCGGGCACCATACATGCAAGTGAGCGTTCAAGGGGGTTGCGGCCCCCTTTTTCGTGCCGAACTCGCGTGAGCGCGCGAAGCGTTAAGCAAACAGGCCTGTGGCCTGTTTGTAGCGGAGCGTGGCGAGGGCGCCACGCGCCCGAAGCCCGGGGCTTCGCGAAGCGAAGGCCCTTCGAGTCTCGCCTCGAGCACCATACATGCAAGCGAGCGTTCAAGGGGGTCAAGGTCCCTTTTTCGTGTACGTAATGTGATAACGCGCTGTACGTGTTATTATTCGCAAGGCGTTGTTCCCGCAATGCCCTAAAGAGGAACCTGAGGGTTCCCACCTTTTGGCGCCAATGAGCAGCTGACTGGTCATACAACTTAGATTCCCTTCCTCAAATCGAGGAAGTCTATGTGTACGACCTGGTTGCTGAGAAGCGCCGGGTTATTTTTTTATGAATGGAGGTAGGGAAAATAGCTAAGTCTGATGACACCCGCATCAACGACGAGATCACTGCATCTTCGTGTCGTTTGATTGGCGTCGATGGCTCTCAGCTCGGCCTGTTCGCCATCCGCGATGCCCAGCGCGTCGCCGACGATCAGGGTCTCGACCTGGTCGAGATCGCTCCCAACGCGGAGCCGCCGGTCTGCAAGGTCATGGACTACGGTAAGTTCAAGTACCAGCAGGCCATGAAGGCCAAGGCTGCTCGTAAGAACCAGTCCAAGGTCGAGGTCAAGGAAATGAAGTTCCGACCCAAGATCGACGTTGGCGACTACGAGACCAAGAAGGGCCACGTTCTGCGTTTCCTCAAGAAGGGCGCACGCGTTAAGATCACCATCATGTTCCGCGGCCGTGAGATGGCTCACCCGGAGCAGGGCCTTAACGTTCTCGAGCGTCTCGCCGAGGATCTCAAGCCTTACGCTACGGTCGAGTCCAAGCCTAAGATGGAAGGCCGTAACATGCTTATGCTGCTCGCCCCGATTAAGGGCGCCTTCGATGAGGATAAAGCGGCAAGCGATACCAAGTAACTAGTGTTCTGTAACCGATTAAGGAGTATTTCATGCCTAAGATGAAGTCCCACAGCGGCACCAAGAAGCGTTTCCGCAAGACTGGTACCGGCAAGCTTATGCGCGCCAAGGCTTTCAAGAGCCACATCCTGAGCAAGAAGTCCACCAAGCGTAAGCGTGGCTTCCGTCAGGAGACCGAGATCGCCGCTGCCGACCGCAAGGTCATCAAGTCGCGTCTCGCCTAAGTTCGCGTTCCCGTTTTTCGTTTTACCGTCTAGGAGTTGATAGAACATGGCACGTATTAAGCGCGCTGTTGCCGCCAAGAAGAAGCGCCGTACCGTTATGCACCGTGCGAAGGGTTACTACGGTGCCGCTTCGCGTACTTACAAGCATGCTAAAGAGCAGGTCCAGCACTCCCTGCAGTATCAGTATCGTGATCGCCGCAACAAGAAGCGCGAGATCCGTTCTCTCTGGATCACTCGTATCAACGCTGCTGCTCGCCTGAACGACATCTCTTACTCTCAGTTCATGCACGGCTTGAAGGTTGCCGGCATCGAGCTCGACCGCAAGGTCCTGGCTCAGATGGCTTACGAGGACATCGAGTCCTTCAACGAGCTGGCTACCATCGCCAAGAAGGCTCTCGAGGCCTAATAGATTCTCTTGAATCGCTAGGGGAGTGTCGCGTTGTGCGCGGCGCTCCCTCTTTTTATCTGAAGCGCGGTTTACATTGCTAAAAGCGCGGGTAGATAGACACTTACAGGTGACCGATCTCTATATATTCCTGAACCAAAGGGTCATCATCTGATACGTGCGGAAGATCCGCACCAGTCTTTCTATTAGCTATAGAAAGCGATATGTTGTGTAGGACTTGTGAAGAGTGGAATTGACGTCCCACAGGGCTTCGCGGTCTGGCAATATATCTCCTTGCCGCGCGGCCCGGTCGGACCGGATGAGCCGCAGAGCGTGCACCTTGAGAACCGGATACTGCGAGGATGGACACATTCAGTGTCGCATCCGGGCAGACATCGAACCATTTGAAATGGTCTAACTTGGATTTGTTTTTCGCAAGGCCGCCGAGAGGCGGCCCCGAGAAATTCCTTTTCCTATACAGAACCATATGAATCGAACGGAACCGATCAGCGTAACAGTTGTGAGGACCGGACGGGCTCGAAGCCCAGAATATTTTGGACGGAGAGTTCGATCCTGGCTCAGGATGAACGCTGGCGGCGCGCCTAACACATGC